>QYPT01000076.1 GCA_007280125.1 Streptomycetaceae bacterium
GCATTTGGAATCAAATGTGTTTCAGGGTTATGTCGCTCGGGCATCCAGCCACGTGATGATTGGTGGGCGCCTGCAACATTAAAGTATCGCAAGCTGATTGCAGATAAGCCATGGTTGATAGATTCTTCGGTAAGCATTTCATCTATGCGGGCTTTAGTCGCACCGTATGGATTAGTTGGAAGTGTCGGATCACTTTCAAGGATAGGGATTGATTGTGGTTCGCCATAGGTTGCTGCCGATGATGAAAAAACAATTTTCCCGATAGCTGCAGTACGCATTTCCTCCAAGAGGTTGGCCGTTCCTTCTACATTGACTGACCAATACAACTTAGGTTTAAGTACGGATTCGCCAACTAGTGACTTTCCTGCAAAATGCATTACTGCCTCGCACTCGAGGAGAGCTTTTGCAATAGTCGAACGATCCATTATGGAACCTTGGATAAAGCGAGCATTTGCTGGGACTGCGTCAGAATGACCAGTACTGCAATCATCCAGGACCGTTACGTCGAATCCCTGCGAAATAAGAATGTCAGCTGCAGTTGCACCTATATATCCAGCACCACCAGTGACAAGTATGCGCATTACTTCTCCAACACGACGTTTCGAAGTTGTTCTGCAGATTGCTCTGGTCGCATATCCATAATGAATGCGCCCATTGCTGCTTCAGATCCAGCAAGATACTTCAACTTTCCAGGTGCGCGTCGCACGCTGGTTATTTGCCAATGAAGTCGAAGCACATCGCGACCTTGACGCACAGGTGCTTGATGCCAGGCCGCAATGTATGCCATCTGGATACCGAATACTCCATCTAAACGTCTGAGTACTTCTAGGGCAACGGGAGCAAATGCGTCGCACACAGCTGGTGAAAGTTCGGTTAAATCGGCAACAGGCACCCGCGGCGCCACGTGAATTTCAAATGGGTAACGAGCTGCAAAAGGTGTGAAAGCAATCCAATGCTCGTTCTGTGCCACGATGCGTACTTCATCTTTAATTTCACGTTCAACTAGATCATCAAATAGAACGCGGCCCGTCTTTGATTTGTAGTCTCGCGCCGCTGCAAGCATTCTTTCTACACGAGAAGGCAAATAGGAGTATGCATATATTTGACCATGTGGGTGCGAGAGAGTAACTCCCACTTCTTCTCCACGATTCTCAAACGGAAAAATCTGTTCAATAAAATCAACCTGTGATAATTCGCGAGTTCGATCTCTCCACGCTTCAAGCACTGTTCGCACTTGGCGTTCGGAGAGATCTCCAAGTGAATTACCATGTTCTGAAGTGAAACAAACAACTTCGCACTTGCCAGCGGCCGGTGCGTTTGGTGTTCCTGGTCCATGAAGTGCTGGAAGTTCCCAACCTTCTGCAGGGGATCGTAGAGAAGGAGCACGGTTATCAAAAACAACTACCTCATATGTTGAATCTGGAATTTCGGTCAATAACTCACCGACTGTGGGGCAGAGCGGACATAATTCTTTTGGGGGAAGAAAGACCCTGCCCTGGCGATGAGGGGCCATTGCTACCCATTCGTTGACAAGTGAATCTAACCGAAGTTCGCCAATCGCCGGTTGTGGCTCTGCTGGGCGTTGATCCAAAGCAACTCTAGATTGACCAGCGGTGTCGTAATAGCGAATTGTGCGGCCATCAGACATGGTGCGATCTGTACGCACGACCCCTGCTAAAAGTTCTTTTGGCATACTCATGGTGCTTACTCTACCCAGTTTAAAGTGCGAGCTACCGCCTTCTTCCAAAGCCTGAAGCCTTCAGTGCGAGTGTTTGCATTCATGATGGGATTCCATTCTTTAGAAATGGACCAATGCTTCTTGAGCTCATCGATATCTTCCCAATACCCAACAGCTAATCCAGCCGCGTAGGCGGCACCGACTGCAGTTGTTTCGATGATGGTTGGCCGTTTGATAGTGATGCCTAAAATATCTGATTGAAGTTGCATGCATAATTCATTAGCTGTAATTCCGCCATCTACGCGCATAAAAGTTAGTGACCTCCCGCTGTCAGCAACCATGGAGTCAAGGATCTCTTTCGTTTGATAGCAAATGGACTCAAGAGTTGCCCGTGCAATATGCGCTTTTGTTGAAGCCCTCGTTAGTCCGACTATCACTCCGCGTGCGTCACTCCTCCAATGAGGGGCAAAGAGACCCGAGAATGCGGGAACAAAATATACGCCACCTGAATTATCGACGCTTGCGGCAAGGGCTTCAATCTCGCTCGCTTCATTGATAATTCCCAACTGATCTCTCAGCCATTGAACTGCAGAACCAGTTACAGCCACCGAACCTTCAAGTGCGTAATGGGCAGGAGCATTTCCAAATTTATAAAGGACGGTCGTCAATAAACCGTGCTGGGAATGGACAATTTCCTCTCCTGTGTTGAGCAGGGCGAAGTTGCCTGTTCCGTACGTTGTTTTGGAATCACCACTATCAAAGCACGCTTGTCCCACCATTGCTGCTTGTTGATCACCCAAGATTGCCGCGATAGGGATTTGGGCACCGAGGAATCCATTAGCCTGAGTGTGCGCATAAATTTCTGACGAAGAATGAATTTCGGGCAAGATGCCCGGAGGGATTTCAAATATTTTAAGAAGCTCGAGATCCCAATCTAATGTTTCAAGATCCATCAGCAAGGTTCTACTCGCGTTTGTTACATCAGTGAAGTGAACGCCGCCGTTAATTCCTCCTGAAAGATTCCATAGAATCCAGGAATCAATCGTGCCAAATCTTGCATCTCCGCGGGCAATCGCTTCAGATACTCGAGGTACATTATTAATTAACCAATGGATTTTGCTTGCAGAAAAATAGGGAGCCACTGGTAACCCTGTGCGCTTGGTTAATAATTCTTGATCTGATTCTCTGATTTCAGAGCAATACTGCGAAGTCCGCATGTCCTGCCAGACAATCGCATTTGCTAAGGGGAGACCGGTAGTTACATTCCACGCTAGGGTTGTTTCTCGTTGATTTGTGATGCCGATCGCGGCCAATTGAGAGCTTTGAATTCCGGCACTTGCTAGCGCCTTAGTAATAACACTCTGACATCGCTTCCAAATTTCTGCGGCATCGTGTTCGACCCAACCAGGCGAGGGAAGTATTTGCTCGTGTGCTTCTTGGGCACTTGATACGATTTTTCCGTCATGATTGAAGATAATGAAGCGAGTGCTGCTTGTACCTTGATCAAGACTGCCCACGTAAGCCATCAATCTCCACCCCCTGATACTCTTACTCTAATGGTGGTTAAGTAGGAAATGGGAAAAGATGTTTAATTCGCGCTTGGACCCTGAGCAGCGAAAGAACGCCCTGGAGGCGCTATCTTCGAAAGAGCTTGATGTACTTGTTATTGGTGGAGGAGTTACCGGAGTCGGAACTGCTTTAGATGCTGCATCGCGAGGATTGCGCGTCGCACTCATCGAAGCACATGACATTGCAAGTGGTACATCCAGCAGATCTAGTAAATTAATTCATGGTGGGCTTCGATATCTCGAACAATATGATTTTAAGCTTGTCAGAGAAGCGCTTCAAGAAAGAGAAGCCTTAGTAACATTCCTGGCACCGCATCTGGTAAAGCCTGTTGCTTTCTTATATCCGCTCCATGAGAAAATCAAAGATCGTACCTATGTAGGGGCTGGTCTAGCGTTATATGACGTTCTCCGTGGATTTAACCGCGCACTTCCATGGCATAAACACATCAGCCAAAGAAGTATTGCCGCTATTTCTCCGTCTTTGCGTCGGGACATCGTCACCGGGGCTATCAAATACTTTGATGCACAAGTTGATGATGCACGTCATACGATGATGGTTGCGCGCACGGCAGCCCGACATGGCGCTGTTATCGCATCGGGTGTTCGTGCTGAATCTTTGATTCTCGAAGGCAAGCGTGTTGTGGGGGTTATTGCAACTGACAATGAATCGGGTCAATCCATTCGAATTTCTGCCGGAGTAACGATCATGTGTGCAGGTGTCTGGAGTGACCAGTTGCACGAACAATTTGGTCTAAAGGCTGGCTACGAAGTTCGAATGAGTAAAGGCGTGCATATCGTTTTGCCAGGATCTGCAATCAATTCACAATCAGGGATAATCTTGAAAACACCATCCTCGGTTTTGTTTGTTATTCCTTGGAATAATCAGTGGATTGTTGGCACAACAGATACAGAATTTGTAGGAAATAGAGATGAACCTTTGGCTACGCGTGAAGACGTGGATTACATACTTAATCAAGCCAATAGAGTCTTGCAACCGATGCTAAAAGAGTCGGACATCATTGGAGTGTATGCAGGACTTAGGCCATTAGTCTCTCGCAAGGCAGATGAATCAACTTCCGAACTCTCGCGCGAGCACACTGTTGATCGTCCTGCACCTGGCTTTGTGAGCATTGCTGGTGGTAAATACACGACATATCGAATCATGGCAAGAGATGTTGTAGATATCGCAACGAGAGAATTAATGAAATCCGTACCTGGTTCAGTCACAGATAAGCTGCCCATTGTTGGGGCCGATGGATATTTCGCGCTGATGCAGCAGATTCCAACATTGCATGCTGATTCTGGGTTGAGTATCCAAACTATTGAACATCTTCTCAATAGGTATGGTTCTCTCATTAGCGAGATATTGGACCTAATTTCAGAGCAACCAAAATTGGCCAAGCAGTTGCACCCTGAATTTGCTTATATAGAGGCAGAAATCTATTACGCGGTAAGTCATGAGGGCGCGAGAAGCGTGGATGATGTTATTTCTCGGCGTACTAGATTGACTTTTGAAGCTCAGGAAAATGCAGAAGCCTTAATCAATGCCGTAGCTGACATTATTTCACCCGTCCTTGGATGGGGCAAGAAAGAGAAAGACAGATCAATAGCCGAGTACAAAGAAATAATCACTCGTGAAAGAGCTGCTTGCTCATTGCTTCTTGAAAAGGGTACTTCGGTTAAATCCTAATTTGATTCTTACATGTGTCAGCAACCGTGGTTGGTGACTTAGTCGGTTTCGGAGTTGGTGACTTAGTCGGTTTCGGAGTTGGTGTCGCACCCTGAATTATAGTTAACAATACAGGCGTCGAACTTTTAGCATGAGTTCCTGAAACATCTTTATATTCAACAGATCCAGACCATGTGCCTGCGGGAATTCCCTTGACTGATAGAGCCCAGTTTCCGCTGGACTCGCGTACAGCGCTTTGCGTCAGCGCCGTAGGTGCGGTGAAAGGTACATCAGGTACGAATAAAACCGTTCCGGTGACTACAGGTGATCCCGAAGGGCGATTAACTGAAACAGAAAATACGACTGGTTTATTCGTTGTACTTGATGTTGTGCTGTTAATCATTAGCGCACTTGGTTCATGAACTGGCATCAAATCTGCGACATCAGGGACCCACGTACCCTTAATGAGATCCAGAAAAGTATTCGGAGTTCCGCGGAAGACACTAAGGTCTAATCGACTACCGGGGACTCCATATTTATTAGCAATCCCACATGATGTGTACTGCCACATAACCCACGACACTGAACAATTGGAAGTCGTCCATGAGTGGACGAAGCAACCACCAAGTTTTTGTCCTGGCTGGGCGAGGGGGTCAGCAGGATTAATTCCGTAGTGAGCAATCCAGAGCGGATATTTAATTAAATCAGTACTGCGATTCATCGCGTGTTCTAGAAACTGAGGGTACGAGTAAAGAATCGGAGTGCGTCCCGTACGTAAGTTCATGGTTGAGAGCCATGTATTGGCCCAGAGAGTTACAGCGCTGCGGGTCGCATATTTCTCGCATTTTCCGCTATTGCTGACTCGCACACAGTTATTTTCTAAGTCCAGGGCATATGACAAATCACGATCTGTGTACCCTCCGATTCCCGCTAGGCGCCAGATTGCTTTTTGGGCTTGAGCAAGGGCATCATCGATAATGATGTTCGGGTCCGTCGTATCTGGCAATGTCGCATAATAATAAAACCCAGTCATAATTCCGGCAGCTTGAGCAGCGTTGTGATCCATCACCAGATATTTCAGTGCTTGAGCATCAGAGACATCTCTAGAGTCAGAAGCTTTAATCATTACAAAGCGCACGCCTGCTTTATACATCTTTTCAAAATCAATGGGTGCATCGTTGGGATGTTGCCAGCGACTTATATCAACGCCATGAATGCGTCCGCCAGGTCCGGCAAGGTCAATCAAAGTTGAGCTATCTGCCGCGCTCATCTCTGGTGTTTGTTTAATGGTAATTGTTCTTGCAGAAGAATAAATTATCTGCCCAGCCACTTTTGCAACTGCTCGGTATTTCACCTTTGCATTCAGGGCTGTTGCGGTGGCTTCTATTTTCCAAGCACCCCCGGAAGTGCTCTTAGTGGAAAGATTTGTCGTTTGCCATTTACTATCTATTTCTACTTGAAGTCCAATTGCTATTCCTGGATTGGCAGGTTTGACTCGTCCATAAAGACTCACGATCGGCTCTGTAAAACTCGGAGTTTGAGTAAGAGTGAGAGTGAGGCTTGCTGGTGCACCGCTTGCTACAGGAAGAAATGAGTAAGTCAGGGCAACAACGGCAGCGAAGGCATTTTTTCGCATGAAAAGAATTTTCATACTTTTTCAACAATTTCTAAGTCGATACCAAAAACTTCTTGGATGGAATCCTTAAGGGCTAATCGATGCTCATTACGAATACTCGAGTACTCATGATTTGAGGCCAATTTGCGGCTATCGGAATAATCCAGGACTAACGTTGAACCGCTAAGAGAGGCTAGTCGGGCATCAAAGAATGCGAGCCAGGCAATACGATTTTTACGCTCCAAGAGGTCGAGCACCTCGGTCCATCCGGCTCGCAATTGAACGATATCCATATTCGAGACGATACCCGATGAATCCGTGTAAATCTTGAGAGTTCTAGGTGCCTATAGCGGGTGGCGGGGCGCTCCGATCCATTTGAAGTACTCACCCGCCAGCAATACCCTCAGATTGCTACTTCTGCTTGGAGCCAGGCTCAATTGTTGAGCAACACGAGCCACGATTTGTTCCACTGCTTTTTCGCTCACAAATCTTGCTCGGCCGATTTCGGAATTGCTCATTCCGTTGGCAACAAGACGAAGCGTTTCAATCTGTGTATTTGTTAACTTATGTAAAACGGAATCAAAAACATCAGGGCGCAATGATGAATGATTATTTATCCATGACATTTTACTTCTGCGTGTGTTGGCAAGAATAGATTCTGGAATCGCCTCACAGATTGCATCTAGATCAACTATGGATCTTTTTAAAACAATGAGAGTTCCGACAGGTATATCTTTTTCGTTCAAATTAAGTAGTCGTAAGTCAGGACAAGCTGTTGTAAGCACTATGCCAATTGTTGGATCAAGCTGTCTTAGCTCATGTGCAAATGGAACGCCACCATGAGCGTCAAATTGCACATCAATAACTACTGCTTGAGGACGCATTGTTCGAAAGATGTTGAGGGCTAACACCCGAGAATTTGCTTCACCAATAATATTTATGCCATGAAGACGCATCGCAGCAGCTAGAGTCGCTAACTCGAATGCATCATCTGTTACTAGAAGGACTCTTTCCATGATTGTTCACAGTAGCGCAGATTGACCTCTTGAGTGAGAGATAAATGTTGCTGAATTATACTTTTGTTCTAATTTGTCATATTTTACGTGCGAAAAATTCTTAGGATAACCCCACATAATTTCTCCATCAATTACTTAGGATAACCCCACGCTCAAAGAAAGAATTGATCCGGGCCCATCAGGATTTCTTTCTAGAACATTAGTTCCCGAACTGTATACAGAGAGCGTGTCACTTCCTTGCCCCTTATGACCTTGCTGAGGACCAATTCCATTATCAGTTACCGTAAAGAAGATAGTTCCAGGAATATTTTCTCTCAATACGATTTTAATTTGTGTAGCTAATCCATGACGCATCGAATTCGAGATTGCTTCTTCGATGATTCGCCCAATATTAAAGGCATTTTTGCCAGTGATTCGTCCAATAGATTCGGGCAAGTCCAGGTGAATTTCACAGAGCCCATCCCACAGCTTGCACTTTCTAGCTATCTCTCGCTCCACAGTAGAGCCGTAATCAGCTTCCTGATCCAGTAGAGGTAATTCCAAAATTGCCCGTGCTTGCATAAGAGCGCGATTGAATTGCTCCACGTTGCCAGATAAACGTGCTTGATCAATGGCGGCAGCACAACTAACGAGCTTGGTTTGTACCTGTCCGTGGAGCAGATTGGCGGCTTCGGTTGCAAGTCGTGATAGTTGAATACTTTCTGCCAAGACTTCTATTTCGTTCCTGGTTAGCGTCTTGGCGAATGAGGACATCATATCTTCATGAATGTTTCTAAAGGTTCCAAAACCCGAAGTCACGAAAATGAGAAAAACACTTGTTATGAGATTGCTGGCTAGCTCGCCATTTGGAATCTGTGTTCCAGTTATGTATTCGCGAGTGAGGTGAAGCGCCATGTAGAAGACTTGAATAATGAGAATCGTATCTATGAATATCCAGGCATGATTCTTAGGGAATCTACGCATTAGAGAATTGGCCATAGTCATGGAGATGAAAAAAACAAATGCAACGGCCAGGTGGGGGATGAGTCCAGTTTGCAATCCGAAATGTTCTACTTCTATTGGCCCTGTACGGATTAGGTAGATGAGTGTCAGCGCACCAGGGCGAAATGGTTGATTGTGAACAATATTCTTTATAAAGGCAAAAAAAGTAGGAGGCGGATAAACTTTTGAGGCTTTTTCTTTGAGTCGCCTGCTCATGGGCCGGACAATGTTGTTAGCGGTATCTCGGATGGATGAAGCGACATCGCTCCATTCAGTGGGTTTGATCTCAAACTCACCTTTTTCAAGACGAGCCGCGAAACTTTCACGAGCGCTGGTAAGTTCGGCGTCGATTTCCTTTCTAATTGAAATGCGCATCAGTTGAGAAACTTCAGCTCCTTGTAATCGAGCCAACTCAATTTGAATTGCTCTTTCAATAACCATGTTGCGCTGTTCGCTAAATCGAGCACGTCCATCCAGAAGCAACGTGATCATTGATCCCCACCAGATAAGGAATATGCCAGTTAGAAATCCGTTGGTTATCGCTCCACGGGATATCGCGATATCTTGAATCTCTAATAATATTGAAGTCATCGCTCCGACTAGCGCCCCTGCTGCAAAGAAACCAACTACGATTTTCCATAGCGCAACTGCCTTGGTTCCTCTATTGGGAAAACCAAATCTAACCAATAGAAACATGCAAACGATGAGTCCGATTATGAGTTCGAAGGCAACTAGGAGAATTCTTAAGATTATTTCTTCTGTAAATTTAGAAAGGTTAATATTTGAAACAATATTGAGCAGTAGCAGAGGAAGCGAAAAAAAGAATGATGGCCAAGAGATTAACCAAGGGCCGCCTAAGCGGATTTGGACGCTAGGTAATTGTCTATCCACGACGAGAAGTTGATGGGCCGATAGATTCGTAAAATGCCTGTGCGATGAGCACTCTTTGGTTCTGGTCCTCATTGGCAGGAATATTGAGTTGCTTAATTAACCGCGCAACTGCTTTCCCGACGGATGCTTCAGTAAGAAATTGACGCTTAGCAATTGCTGCATTTGTGAATCCAGAAGCAACGAGTCTCATAACTTCTACTTGTGAGTCACTGAGCCGGCGCATTCGCTTTGTTTTGTTATCAACTTCAACCAAATCGGATGCGAAACCTTCATGTCCAAGCGCGGCACTAATAGCTTTCTCCAGGACTTCTGGGGTGCCAACTACTTTCTTTACAACATACACAGTGCCTTCGGGTAGTTCTAGTTGTTTTGCTTTGATCAACCGAGGCTCTTCATACGAGGAGAGCATGACGAGTGCAATTTCGGGAAGGACTCTTCGTAGTCCGTGCGCAACGTCAATACCTGTTGGGCCTTCGCCTAAATCGAGGTCAACAATTGCAAGGTCGGGAACATGTTCAGTTGCTGCCCGAATCGCATCTGCTGCAGTGGCGGCGTCAGCAACCACCGTGTAGCCCAGATCCTTCAAAGTGGAAGATAGAAGAAGGCGCGTGAAATCGTCATCATCGATGAGAATCGCCTTAATTTCCACGTTCTTCCAATCTGAGCATTCGAAAGAAAATCGGTTAGCCAACGAGAGCAGTTTAGCCATCAGGGAGAGGCAAATGGCAACGCATCTCCTCAAAACCGGGGTATTGAGCCCCCATATGCATGGCAAGTTACTATGCCCCATGACCAAGAAGTTAGCTGTCATTCAAACAACCGAAGTGGCATTCCAGTTATCGACTTTTGTCGATGGACGATATTTCTCGATTCCTGGATTAAGGACCCTGACCGACGCATTAAGAATTCGACGAACTGAATTACAAGCATTGGTCGATGGACCACAAGGCAATGAGGTATTCGGAAAGTTGATGCCACCAATTTCCTCGGAGAGTGAAATTTGGGGAGCAGGCGTCACATATCTGCGCTCGCGTGATGCGCGCAAAGAAGAAAGTGGTGTTCCCGATGTGTATCAACGCGTGTACGAAGCTGACCGCCCTGAGTTGTTCTTTAAATCTAATGCACGACGGACAGTTGGCACATTGGGAGATATTGGAATTCGCGCGGACTCAAATGAATCTGTCCCAGAACCTGAAGTTGCAATCGTCATAAATATATTTCAGGAGATTATCGGATTAACGATTTGCAATGATGTGACTGCTCGGTCAATTGAAGGCGAAAATCCGCTGTACCTATCCCAAGCAAAGATATATTCTGGTTCTACATCAATCGGACCAATGATTACTCCGATGTGGGAAATTGAGGAATCAAACGATTTAGGAATTTCCGCTCACATTCAAAGAGATACCGAAATGGTCTGGCAAGCACAAACTTCTTTGGGAGCGCTGCATCGGACATTTGAAGATCTAGTTTCCTATCTATTTCGGTGTCAAGTTTTTCCGGATGGTGTAATTCTCTCTACTGGGACAGGAATTATTCCGCCACTTGGAATTTCATTACAGGATGGAGATGTCGTAACAATTTCCGTTGATAAAGTTGGCGTATTGTCTAATCGTGTAGTTGGCATTCCATTAGATATTCACGAAACAACTTTAAAGAGCGGACGTAATTCATGAGCACCGTAGTTTGGACGCAATGGGATGACTTAACAATCCCTGAGGGCATCATCGGTCTTTCGCCAGCAAATACTCCGTTGGAGAGTGCCGACCTTTCTGCAATTACATTTTATGTTCCTTCCTATATGGGTGGTCGACCTGCGCTAGAAAAAACTCTGAAGATGCCAAACCTTTCAGTTCTTCAGATGCCTAATGCAGGCTATGACGATGCTTTGGAGTTCATTCGCCCAGGCATGACACTGTGTAATGGTCGCGGAATTCATGATGCATCGACTGCCGAACTCGCTGTAGGTCTGACGATTGCCTCTTTACGAGGTTTTCCAGAATTAATACGTGCCCAGGATGCAGGCCTTTGGAAACATGCTCGTTATCAATCGATTAACGATAAAAGAATTGGCATTGTTGGGTTTGGGTCGATTGGCCATACAATTGCAAAGAACCTTTCAGGATTTGATGTGGAAGTTATTGGCTTCTCGCAGTCGGGCCGTGATGGCTCTGTGACTATGGATCAGTTTGATACTTATTTACCAACACTCGATGTTGTTATCTTAATTTTGCCTCTCAACGATGGCAGCCGAGGACTTTTTGGAGCCAAGCGATTGGCGGCGCTCAAGGATGGCGCGCTGTTGGTGAATGTCGCTCGAGGACCGATTATTGATACCGATGCGTTAGTCGCAGAGCTAAATTCAGGTCGGATCAGTGCAGCCCTTGATGTCACCGACCCAGAACCTTTACCTGAGGGCCACCCTCTATGGAAAGCAAAGAATCTTTTTATCGCTCCGCACGTGGGCGGAAATACAAGCGCCTTTGAACCCCGTGCTCGCAAACTTGTTGAAGCACAGCTGCAAAGAATGTCTGCTGGAAAGACTCTGGAAAACATTATTGTCACAGGAGTTTAAATAGGTAAGATAAGAAACATGAGCGAAGATCCAGGAAAAGGTAAGCGTCGTAGTTCTGAATGGTTTGCAGGCACAGGTAAGAACGGTTTTATCCATCGTTCCTGGATGCGTAATCAAGGATTTGCCCCAGATTTATTTGATGGCCGCCCTGTAATCGGCATCGGGTCTACCTGGTCAGAATTCACGCCATGTAATGCTCATCTGCACAAAGTTGCAGAATCCATTAAACGTGGGGTGTGGGAAGCCGGTGGATTCCCGCTTGAATTCCCCGCCATGTCATTGGGTGAGCCAATTATGCGGCCCACGACAATGCTATTTCGTAACCTCTTAGCAATGGAGATTGAAGAACTCATCCATGCAAATCCAATGGATGGCGTAATTTTGCTTGCAGGTTGCGATAAAACGACTCCGGGAATGTTGATGGGCGCAGCAAGTGTTAATTTGCCAACCCTCATGATGACTGGTGGGCCAATGCTCAACGGTAAATTCCGCGGAAAAGATATTGGTTCGGGCACAGATGCGTGGAAGTTTGCCGACGAAGTTCGTAACGGAACAATGACCGAAGAAGAATTTACCGAAGCCGAAACATGCATGGCTCGAAGCGCTGGTCACTGTATGACGATGGGCACTGCTTCAACTATGGCTTCAGTTACAGAGGCTTTAGGCGTTCAATTGCCTGGAAGTGCGGCGATTCCGGCTGTTGATTCTCGTCGCTATGCACTTGCTCAAATAGCTGGCCGCAGAATTGTCGAAATGGTAAAAGAAGATTTAACTCTTTCGAAGATCCTTACTCGCGATGCCTTTGAAAATGCAATTAAAGTTAATGCCGCTGTTGGCGGATCAACAAATGCAGTAGTGCACTTATTGGCTCTAGCCGGTCGTGTCGGGGTCCCACTTTCCCTCGCTGATTTCGACTCACTTGCACGCGATATCCCTGTTGTGGTGAATTTGATGCCATCAGGTAAATACCTCATGGAAGATTTCTACTATGCAGGCGGTATCCCAGTTGTCATGGCCGAGCTTGGCAATCTCATTCATCGTGATCACATCACCGTGAGCGGTAAAACTGTCGCAGAGAACATTGAAAAGGCCAAGAACTGGAATGAGGATGTCATTACCCCGATGAGTAATCCATTCCAAAGCGCTGGTTCTGGAACGGTAGTTCTGACTGGAACACTTGCCCCAGATGGCGCAGTATTGAAGATTTCGGCGGCATCTCCGCACCTTCTCAAGCATCGCGGTAAAGCTCGAGTGTTTAGTAACGTAGAAGAATATAACGTTGCAGCAGATGACATGAACATGGATGTTGAAGCCGGTGACATTATTGTTTTGCAAAATGCCGGGCCTAAGGGTTACCCAGGGTTTCCCGAAGTTGGCAATGTTTCCATGCCACGCAAGTTACTTGCCCAGGGGATTACAGACATGATTCGCGTTTCCGATGCTCGCATGAGTGGAACCGCATTTGGCACAGTGGTCTTGCATGTTTCACCAGAAGCGGCAGTCGGCGGACCACTTGCACTTGTCATGACTGGAGATGAGATTGATCTCGATGTCGAGAATAGAAAACTCGATCTCCTTGTTTCTCCAGAAGTGCTTGCCGAACGTCGCAAGAACTGGACTCCACCAACTGGCGGACCAACGCGCGGATGGAGCAAGCTCTATGTTGACCACGTGATGCAAGCAAATACCGGAGCAGATTTAGATTTCTTAATTGGCGGCTCGGGCAGTGAAGTTGGTCGTCACTCTCACTAGTTCAATTCCGAATGCGCACGTACTCTGAGGTGAAATCCTTTATGGATGATTGGGTCACCCCAAATTGTTTTCCAACCCGGCAATTGCCTGTGAGTTTTAATTGCGCTCATCATTCGTTCTCACGTTCTAGAGTAGATAGAACCTTCCACAGTGATTGAGTTCGCAGTAGATCCAACCAGCGGGAAATTGGCGCGTAAAGAAGCGGATTGACCTGAGAAGCAAAGGGCAGAGTGAGGCAACCACGAACTGCGGCGTGGGAATCTCTAGATTTCGAAAAGGTTTGTAGCTCAAGAGCCAAGGGGTCATCTAATTCCTCGGCTTCACCCAAATAATGAAGCCATATTGCAATCGCTAGGCATACTCGCGAAGATGGCAGGCTTTTTTCATAGAGATTATTGGCCGTCGTAAATAGTCTCTGCGGAAGTTTTTGTGATCCATCCATCGCAATTTGTTTGGTTCGGTGTAGCAAAGTCGGGTTACTTATCCTTTGTCGTATTTGAGTTGCATACTCCATGAGATTTAGATCAATTGGTGTGATAAATGATTGGGCGATTTCATCTTCTTGCATACGTTGTACGAATTCCGAGATCCTTGAATCAGAAATAACATCTGCAACGTATTCGATGGAAAGTAGCTGACCTAGGTAGGCCAGAGTTGAATGCACTCCGTTAAAGAGGCGAATCTTTGCTAGTTCATATGGAGCAACACTATTTACAAACCGAATTCCGCTGCCGATAAGTTCATCCTCTACCTCATCATGCTCGATGACCCATTCGCTAAATGGTTCCGCAGTTATGAGAGACAAGTCGCGATAGCCATATTTTGATTCGAATTGATCGATTCTCGTGCTCGTAATCGCGGGCACAATACGGTCGACCATCGAATTTGGAAAGCGCACATGTGCTTCTACCCATTTTTTGAATTCTGAAGATTCATTGGCAATGGCGTGTTGTATAACAGAGTGCGTGTATTCACCGTTGCTCGGCAAGTTATCGCATGAGATTATCGCCAATGGCGCGCCACCGGTTAGAAAACGCGAGTGGAGTAGCAGGGATAATCTCTCAGGCAGGGATTGAAGGTAGGCCTTCTCGCTTACTGTAATTGTTATAAGTCCAAGTTCGGGATTGCTTGCAAGGTCAATTAATCGCTGCTCATCTCTTGGAAAGTAAGCACTTTCGCGAATTGAGCCAATGATTCGCGGTGTTTCTACGGCATGATCACTTGCATTTACCGTGTACAAACAATCTTGCTCCGCCAAAGTATCTGCAACCAACGGTGAGCGTTGCGAAACGGCGCAGACTCCAAAGTTGGAATTGCCGTTGCGTAGGACGTTGTCGAAAAAGACTGCTTGATGAGCGCGATGAAAAGCGCCGAGCCCCATATGGAGTACTCCAATATTCACCTTATCTAGGTCGTAACTAGGCCCTTCTACTGTTGTGATTGAAGGGAGAGTGGAGCGACTTAGTGTTGGCATTACAAGCGAAAGAAATCTTTGCTGAGGTTGTATGCAATATCAGCTGCGAGTTCAACGGCATCGGACTTCGAGATCCTATGGCGAGCAACTTCTCGGGAAAGGTAGCCAGCATCAAATCGTCGAGCAACGTCGTGGCGTACAGGAATAGAACAGAACGCACGTGTGTCGTCGATAAAGCCGACCGTATTGTAGAAGCCTGCCGTTTCAGTTACTGATTCGCGCCAACGCTCCATTCCGTTGAGGCTGTCATGAAACCACCAAGGAGGGCCTAAGCGAAGCGATGGATAAGCACCTGCTAAAGGAGCCAATTCTCGCGAGTATGCACTTTCATCTAGCGTAAAGAGAACCATTCGAAAGTTTGGGTTAAATCCAAAGGCTTCAAGAAGTGGGGCCAATTCTTTTACGTAATGAGTTTCAAGTGGAATATCGAAACCTTTATCGGCTCCGTAATCTCTAAAGACTGACGCATCGTAATTGCGCATTGATCCTGGATGTAATTGCATTACTAGACCATCTTCACTCGCCATGCGAGCATGTTCAAAAAGCATTATTGCTCTAAAAGTCGAAGCATCTTCGGGCGTAGATTCACCGGATAGTAATCGGGCAAAAAGAGATTCCTTGGTATCTTCAGACGCGTTAAGAGTTCGCGCACTGAGAACGCCATGATCAGTAGCGGTAGCACCGCGGGACACAAAGTAATCTCTACGAATTCGAAGTGCTTTCATGAGAGATTCAAAACTTCCGCATTCTTGACCAGAGCTATTCTCCAAAGCCAACAATGATGAGCGCCAAGCCGGATGCTCCGGGTCACTCACATCGTCAGGTCGAAATGTTGGAATTACCCTGCCGCCTACCTCCAAAGATGCGAGGGCTAAGTGATCGCTGAGTGAGTCCGAGGTGGCATTGGTGGTCGCCAGAACTTCGATTCCGAATTTCATAAATAATGATTGAGGTAAGAAATCCGAATCAGCAAGTCGTTCCTGAATCTGGTCATAGAGATAATCTGGCCGTTCAGAGAGATTGTTATCAGAAATTTCAAAGAGAGAGTTGAAGGTTTCAAGCATCCATATCCGAGAAGGAGTGGATCTAAACGCGCGCCAATGGCTAGTAAATACCTTCCACACAGTACGAGGATCACCAGAATGGATCTCATCATATGTAACGCCCTGACTCATGAGCATTCGAGTGATGTAGTGATCGGGTTTAATGAGTAGGTCAACCGGATTTATGAATGGGTGATTCTCGTTAAGCATTCGTGCATCTACATGGCCATGGGGAGAAAGAATGGGGTAGGACCTCATAATTTCGTAGAGTTCGCGAGCAAGTGGAAGTTGATTAGTGTCGGTTCCTAGAAATCGGTCTTTATACATGATCTCTCATCCAATCAAAGGCATCTTCTTGCATTTCGGTAGTGAAAGAGTGGCGAACTGGATAGGTATCACTTGAATAATCTTGATGGACTTCTTTGAGCATCTTATCCGCGTCAAGCATTCCCGCTTGCGTGAATAGTTGGTCATTCGCACAAAATTGCACATACAGCGATTGCGGGGAGCCGAGCGCAGCAACTCCTGGCCAATCACTGACCTGTGCTAAACCTGTAGGAAAAAACATCCACGAATGCGGAGCAATGTGTTTGTCCACCATTGATTCATATGTAGCCATCGCACCAATGGACACAGTGGCGCGCAATTGCGGTGAAGTTGCATGCAAATAGATGGCACGGCAGCCTCCGCCCGAAAGTCCAATTGCTGAAATTGATTCGGATATTTCTGGCAATGTTTGCGCAACTGCTAGTGCTACTCGATCGTCAAAATTTAGGAGCCCAGCCAATGTCGCCCCAAACATGGATAAGTATTTAGAGATAACCATCGATTCGTGCATCACTGCCAAAGTTTCGTATAAAGATGTACTGGCAATTTCCTTCAATCGTTCGGGCATATTTTCTAAAGGAAAACGACGAGAGCCCCATAAGAAGCAATCAAATGCCAAGACAGCAAAACCCCTTTTAGCTAATTCGTTAGCGGGCGCCCGATCTCCGTAATGATCACGTCGGACCCACAATAATTCTTCGGGAAGCGCTCCCGCTCCTTCAACAATCTTTTCTTTACCAAATTCCTTTACATCGTCGTGGCTGTGAAGAAAGAGGGCACCTGGCAATGGATCTGTAGTTCCTTCTGGAACTAGGAGGAGAGCTTGAGTGCGAGGCCCCCAACCGGTACTCCAACTAATTTCAGAAATCGTGACACCATCAAAATTCCACGAGTTTCCACGCTCAATACCCAGTTCTTTAGGAAATTCTGGCACATTTCCAAGATGTGCGATCAAGACTGAGCGATCGATAGTAGGCGGAAAAGGTGGAGAAAAATTCAGCACCTTCGGTAAATCAAAGTATGGTCCTAAATCCATGGCGCACACATCACAAAACTCCAAATTTAGCGAAGGCGGCACTCGGACTCATCCCTGCCTTAACGGCTTTTCTAAATTCGCTTTCCCCTGAATCCTTTTCTTTAACGCGTTCTACTACTTCAGGAATAAGTGCAACCGGAACTATGACAACTCCATCGACATCGGCAACAACGAGGTCACCTGGATTTATTGTTACACCGTCAATGACACCGGGGACGTTGTGCGCAATTACTTCATACCGAGAATTAATATCTAACGGACTTGTTCCAACACCAAAAACTTTAAAACCCATGGCCCGCGTACGATTCACATCGCGGACGGGTCCGTCCGTGAGTGCTCCGGCTACGCCCTTAAATGCACATGCAGTGGAGAGAAGCTCTCCCCATAAAGAAGCATGACCTAAACGTTGCGTCGGAGTTACATAGACTTGGTCTTTACTCACCGCATCTAGTGCACGGAGTAATCCCACATAAGGAATCTCTGGGGCAGCTCTCACAACTTCAAGCTCTACTGGAAATGCATAGCCCATCATGAGTCCCTCACCAGAAAGTATCTCTATGGACGAGCCAAGTACCTGATTACGGTAGCCCAAATGATCCAAGCAATCTGAGGCTAGCGCTGCGGAAAAGATGGGCCGTAAGGCTGATAAGTCATAATTCATGACCCCACGCTAGAGCCTGGATGGACTTTTCTCAAAGGGTTTCTTATACCAGGTAGGGCTATCCGCTGCCCGCTGAGATAACGATTTTAGTTATCGAATGTTTGACGGAAAGTCATTGACATTACCTGCCACTTATACGAGAGTTTGAGCGTGTGGTTCTACCACACCAAATTATCCTCGCAGAGAATGGACTAATTAATGCGCAAAAGTTCAGTTCGTCTCGCTGCCGCACTAGCAGCTGTTGCACTTGTTGTAACAGGTTGCTCGTCTTCATCAAAGACAGATAGTGCCGCAGCCGACAAGCAGTTAGAAATCTTCACCTGGTGGGCCGCAGGCGGAGAAAAAGCTGGTCTCGATGGAATGCAGGCTGCATTTGAGGCTGCAAATCCAGATACCAAGTTCGTTAACTCGTCCATCGCCGGTGGTGCTGGTGTTAACGCAAAGGCAGTTCTCGTAAGTCGCCTAGAAGCTAACGATCCACCTGATTCATTCCAAGCACATGCTGGTATGGAACTTGATGGCTATGTGAAGTCGGGCAAGCTCGAAGATCTCACATCACTGTATGCATCTGAAGGTTGGGACAAAGTATTCCCAGCAGATTTGCTAAAGACACTTACCGTTGATGGAAAAATTTATTCAGTTCCAGTAAACATCCACCGTGCAAACGTAATTTGGTGGAACCCTGCAGCAGCAACAAAGGCCGGCATTACAGCAGCCCCAGCAACTTTGGATGATTTCTTTGCAGATCTCGCCAAGTTCAAGGCTGCAGGTATGACAGGACTTGCACTTGCAGGCAAGGGTGACTGGGCAATCGCTCACCTCATGGACTGGATGCTTCTAGCATCAATGGGTCCAGATAAGTTTGAAGGTCTCTTCAATGGTTCAACGTCATGGACAGGTCCAGAAGTTGCAGCAGCACTTGTTAATTTCCAGAAGGCACTTTCCTACGGAAATAAAGATGCTGGAAACCTTGAATGGCCAGATGCTGGAAAGCTTGTTACTTCCGGCAAAGCTGGATTCTTTATCATGGGTGACTGGGCATCAGCACAGTGGCAATCAGATGGCCTAGTACTTGGCACTGATTACACATGGGCACCTGCTCCAGGAACTGTTGGTATTTACCAGTGGCTATCAGATTCATTTACATTGCCAATTGGAGCCAAGGACCACAATGCAGCACTTGCATGGTTGAAGGTCTGCGGATCAAAGGAAGGACAAGATGCATTTAACCCTAAGAAGGGTTCAATCTCAGTCCGTACCGACTCCGATCTGACACTGTATGACTCCTATTTGCAAGCTGCCGCAGCTGAGTGGAAGGTTGACCGCCTTGTCGGTTCAACAGTTCACGGCGTTAACGGTAACAACGCATTGATGGCCGCGTACTCTGCAGCAGCCGGTAAGTATCTTTCCGGTGGAGCTAAGGACAATGCAGGGCTTGCTAAGGATCTTGCAGCAGCGTACGAAGCTGGCAAGGCCTAAGCAAAGTTCAGCACGACGAGTAATACTCGAAGTAGTACCCCAAGTGCTACAGGCATGAAATAAGTTCTGGTGGGCGGTAGAAATACCGTCCACCAGACTTATCACCAAATAATGTTTTGATAAGTTTTGAATACATGGCATGAAGGGTTGTTAATGTCAAAGGGCAAGAGCAAGGCTCACGGCGGCATTACTAGTCGATGGGGTGGTTTCTTCTTCGTCCTTCCTTCAATCATCGCAGTAGCAATCTTCGTTTACGGCATGATCGCATGGACGCTTAATATTTCTCTTTCGAACAAGAATTCTTCTGCAGTTCACAATCCCAAATTTGTTGGAATAGCAAACTTCACCGGCTTAATTCATGATGAGCGCTTCACGCATGCATTTGGAAACCTCATCAAGTTCACTGTTGTATTTATCGCTGGTACTTTAATTTCCGGCTTCATCATGGCTCTTCTTCTAGAAAAGGGAATAAAAGGAGAAGGCGTTTTCCGCTCCGTCTATCTCTACCCAATGGCGATTTCTTTCATTGCAATGGGTACCGTGTGGAACTGGCTTATGAACTCCACTCACGGAGAAGGCGCTGCAGGAATCAACTTAATCCTTGCCAAACTACATTTGAGTTTCTTGCAAAGTGATTGGTACGTCTCGCCCAAGTCTTCAATGTATGCGATGGCGCTGCCGGCAATTTGGCAGATGAGTGGCTATGTTTTGGCTCTCTTCCTGGCGGGCTTTCGTGGAATACCTGATGATCTTCGCGAAGCTGCTCGAGTCGATGGTGCAAGCGAGGCAAAGATTTATCGGTACGTTCTTTTCCCACAGCTCAGCCCAACTTTCTTGACAGTCCTTATTATCTTGGGCCATATCTCGATGAAAGTTTTCGATCTCATCATTGGAATTTCGGGAAAAACATACATCACAGATGTTCTTGCTGTTTATATGTGGCAAGTGACATTCGACTTTACTAACTATGCAAAGGGCGCAGCAATCGCCATGGTCATTCTTCTTATGGTGGCAATCGTTGTCATTCCATATCTGCGCTATGTCAACAAGAGTGAGGAGTACAACTAATGAGCTCCGACATCGTTGATCGCATTACAGCACATGTTCCATCGCATGGTGGGAGTAATAAGAAACTCACTGGCGTAGCACAATTCTGGTTGGTCTTCCGCTATATCTCGCTTTTCATAATCTTGGCAATGATCATTCTACCGATTTATGTTTTGGTTATTAACTCATTCAAGGGACCAACCGTTTATCTTCCTGATGCTTTGAATTTACCAAAGCATTGGACTCTTTCAACCTGGCCAGCAGCTTGGGCAGCGTTAGGTGTGCCGATGATGCGCACACTCTTCTTCGTCGTGCAGTCATCAATTATTTCAGCAATTATTGGTTCGATCAATGGATATGTTCTCGCTAAATGGCGCTTTCGTGGATCCAAGATGGTTTTCACGCTTTTCTTGTTTGGAATGTTTATTCCATATCAAGCCATCATGATTCCTTTGGTTCAATTTAACAGGGCCGTAGGACTTACGGGTTCGATTTACGTTCTTGTTTTAGCGCATGTTGTTTACGGTATCCCAATTTGTACTTTAATTTTCCGTAACTATTACGCTGCAATCCCAGATGAAATCATTGAAGCAGGTCGTGTTGATGGAGCATCAATGGTTCGAATTTATCGCTCCATCATGTTGCCTCTCTCCATTCCAGGTTTTGTTGTCGTGCTTATTTGGCAATTTACATCAGCTTGGAATGACTTCCTCTTCGCAATTTTCCTCACCGGTGGTTCACCAAGCCTGGCGGTTGCCACGACAGCGCTTAATTTCATTACCGGAGGCATGCAGATTAACTATGGGGTCAATATGACTGCTTCCTTTATGGCCTCTATCCCGACTCTTTTGGTTTACATGTTCCTAGGGCGTTATTTCTTGCGAGGACTACTCAGCGGGTCGTTGAAGGGCTAGTCTTTGAGCCTATGAAAGCTCAAGTCTTCGATGATCGCCGCAACGTATTAGGGGAAGGCCCGACCGCAATTGGGCCAAAAAATGAACTTATTACTTGGGTAGATCTATATGGCAAGAAGGTGCGCTCACGTCACATGGCATCTGGGGCAACGACCGAATACGACACCACCGAAGATGTTGGCTTTGCGATTCCTCGAGTTAATGGTGGTGAAATCCTAGGTACTGCCAATGGACCTCTTCTTAGAGATGCAGATGGAACTTTGCACGCTTTGCCTACTCGTCACGATGTAGATGGATATAAGCAAAGCCAAGTTCTGCGATGGAATGATGCGAAAGTTTCTCCAAGTGGGGACTTGTTCTTGGGGACCATGGCATATGACTTTAAGACAAATGCTGGTGCGTTGTACCAAATGCGCAGCGATGCTAAGCATATGCGTCGCCTATTTGGAGATGTAACGATTAGCAATGGTCTTGATTGGACAGTTGATGGTAAGACTATGTTTTTTATCGATACTCCACTCAGTCGCGTAGATATTTTCGATGTCGAAGAGCGAGAAATTAAGAATCGACGAACTTTGGTAACTTTCCCAGAGAGTATGGGATTCCCTGATGGCATGTGCGCTGACGCTGATGGAAATATCTGGGTTGCTTTCTGGATGGGCTCTGCAGTTCGGTGTTTTGATGGCAAGAGCGGCCAACTCTTAGAGGAGATTTCTTGCCCAGCTCCTCGCATTACATCCTGTGCTTTTGGTGGAGAGAATTTGGATCAATTAATAATTACAAGTGCGAGTGAAGATACCGACCTTGAAGCTCATCCAGAGGCAGGGTTTGTTTTTATCGCCTCACCTGGCGTTCAAGGACTAAAGACGACACTTTTCAACGCATAATGCCTGATCTTTACACCTTTGGTGAGGCAATGGCGCTTTTTCTCTCTTCGGATACAGATGATGTAGTCACTGCAAAGAGTTTTTCAAGAAGCGCCGCAGGAGCCGAGGGAAATGTTGCTGTCGGCGTGAGTCGTTTGGGATTGAATGCGCATTTTTACACGCACTTTGGCAATGACGAACTCGGTACTGCGATCTTGAATGATTTTCAAGCTGAGGGAGTAGATGTTTCAGCGGTCAAGCGCGTCCCAGAATTTACTGGCACCATGATTCGCAATCCCGGAACATCACGAGCGGTGGAAGCAACATATTTGCGGAAGGGCGCAGCTGCTTCGACAATTTCGCGTGATGATATTGATATAGAAATGATCAAAAATTCTCGATGGGTACATGCCACTGGAATAACATGTGCAATTTCTGATTCTGCTGCAGGGGCCGTTGAGCATGCGCTGCAAGCAGCACGGCAGAATAATATTTCTGCGAGTTTTGACCTCAATATACGTCGAAAATTATGGAGTGTAGAGAAAGCCAGAAGTGTTTTAGAACCCCTTGCCCACGATGTTGAGCTCTTGATTGGCGGGCAAGACGAGTACGAAGTTGTTTTTGGAGAGTCAGATCCAAGGAAAGCGATAGAAGTCGCTCATGGCCGCGGATGTTCAATTGTGATCATGACAAACGCGGATCAACCGATTCGATTTTCAATAAATGGAAATTACTCAGAAGTTACGCCTCCAAAAATTACAGCAGTAGACCCAGTGGGCTCGGGAGATGCTTTTACTGGAGGAGTGATCGCTGGACTGCTCAGTGGCTTGCCAGCAATGGATGCCATCATCCAAGGTTCGGTATCTGGTGCCAGAGTGGCTAGCCATTTTGGCGATTGGGCGGGCCTACCAACTGGCATTAAGGGACGTACCCACCCTGCAATAATTGCTCAGATGACTCAGGGAGGACGCTGATGGATGTGTTGAGCAGACTTAAATCCGCTGGTGCTGTAGCAATTGTTCGAGCGCACGATCAAGCAACCGGCCAAGAAATTGCTGATGCCATTGTCGATGCTGGACTCACCTGTATTGAAGTCACACTTACTAATCCAGGTGCCTTTTCAATCATTGAATCCTTAGCCAAGCGGGCCGATGTTTGCGTAGGAGTAGGAACCGTTGTCGATAGCGCCGATGTCACGCGAGCCCATAATGCGGGTGCGCGCTTTGTTGTCTCTCCAAACACCAACCCTGACGTTATTTCGGCGACAAAAAGCGCGGGTTTAATCTCTTGTCCAGGAATTGCGACTGCAACTGAGGTTGGCATTGCACTAGAGGCAGGTGCGGATGTTTTAAAACTTTTCCCTGCCTCAACCTATGGACCTTCGCACCTGAAAGCCTTGCGCGATCCTTTCCCGGGACGCCTATGGTGCCCAACTGGCGGAATGACTGTTGAGTCGATTCCACAGTGGTTTGAAGCAGGAGCTTCTTTTGTCGGTTTGGGTGGCCCGTTGCTAAAAGGTGGAATTCAAGCAATACCGTCAAATGTCGCTTCATTTATCGCCGCTATTTCCGCGGCAAGAGAGGTAAAGTCCTGACTTATGAAACTCGCAAATAATCACATTTTCGTTACCGGTGGCTCCAAAGGAATCGGCAAAGCCATTGTCAGGGATTGCGCAGAGGCCGGAGCGAAAGTTTCTTTCGTTGATATTGACGTGCCCGCGGGAGAAGCATTTGCTAAAGAGATGCGAGCTGCTGGCTTTTTGGTTGCTTTTGCAGAAGCAGATGTTACTGATTTTCAGGCGCTGGAGAGAGCCTACAAGTCACTTGTTGCTCAATTCGGTGAGGTTACTGGAGTTGTAAATAACGCGGGTGTTAATTCATATGCTGATCCAGTGACAATGACCGATGAAGAGTGGGATGCGTTTTTTGCCGTAGATATGAAGGCGATTTGGCTCACTGCAAAACTGGCCTTGCCTGCAATGCGCATAGCTAAGAAGGGCGCGATTGTAATAATTGGTTCAATTCATGGCCGCCTCACCTTTCCAAACTTCTTCCCATATGGTGCTGCTAAGTCGGCAATTCTTGGATTGATGAAGAGTTTGGGCGTTGATGAAGGTAAGCACAATATTCGCACCAATACTGTTGCCCCTGGTTATGTTTTGACGCCGCTGACACAGGGATGGCTAGATGCAGAAGCTGGTCGCACAGAACGCAGCTTGTCGATACAACCCATGGGACGAATGGGCCAACCTCACGAAATTGCAAAAGTTGTCTCCTTCTTATTATCCGATGATGCTTCATTCGTAAACGCCTCTGATTGGGCCGTTGACGGTGGACTTAGTGCAAGGTCAGCGTGAAAAAATGAGACTTAAAGGTGAACATTTACTTATAACTGGCGGCGCACAAGGTATTGGTGAAGCTATTGTCATAAGCGCAGTTCAAGAGGGCGCTCGCGTTTCATTTGTCGATATCGATGACGCTCACAGCATCGCATTGGTGAAACTACTGACCGATCAAGGCCACCAAGTTCAGTTTCAGCATGGCGATGTTTCAACATTTGCTACTTTCCAATCGGCTTTTGACAAATTGACAGACTCTTTTGGACCAGTGACTGTGGCAGTTTCTAATGCTGGCCGAAATTCCTATGCTGATCCCGTTGAATATGCTGATGAAGAATGGGAATCTTTTTTCGCTCTCGATCTAAAATCAACGTGGTATCTCGCTAAATTGTGTTTACCTCATATGCGAAAAGTGGGTAAAGGCTCTATCGTAAATATTGCCTCTATCCATGGTCGAATGACGACTCCAAACTTCTTCCCTTACTCCGCTGCTAAGCATGGAATTGTTGGCATAACTCGCAACTTAGCGTTGGATGAAGCCAAGCATGGCATTCGAGTGAATTCGGTTTCTCCTGGATACACCATGACGCCACTGCTCAAAAGTTACTTCGAACTCTTCCCTGAGGCCGCAGCGAATGCCGTTGCTGTTCAACCAATGGGGCGCGTGGGTCAACCAGATGAAATAGCGAAGGTTGTCACTTTTGTCCTTTCAGATGAAGCATCATTTATCAATGGTGCTGACTTGATGGTTGATGGCGGACTCCACGCGCGCTATGCGTCGTAAAGTCTGCAGAGATTCATAACATGCCAGAGGAGATAGGCGCCACCTTAGAAAACAAATCCCCTATAGATCTGGCCAAAATTAGAGAGACCATCAGCGGCGATTCGACATTTTCTTTAGGGCTATTCTTTCCACTCTTTTGCGTTGCGTTGCCATTGAGTGTTTTTGGAGAGCACCAAGATATAACCAAGATGAGTGATGCACTTTTGTGGGGAGTGATCCATCTTTCTAGTTATCTAATTACATGGATCCTATGGACCTCCATAAAAGAGGTAAAAGATTCACTCGGCATTAAGTTCAGTCACTGGTGGCCACTATTTTTCTTAAGTGGCTTGGGAGGGGCAGTCAACGCTCTAGTTATTGCAAATGTGTTGCCTTTAACTTCCATGGATTACTCAATCAGTCTTTGGGGGAGATTGAGTGCCGGATTTCTCTCTTTCATGATTTGGTTGCCGCTTGAAACAGTGATTCTCTCTGGAAGGAAGAATTTTGAGCAATTTGAAAAAGATTCTATAAATGAGCTTTTAAATCAGGAAAGAATCCGAATACTGCAAACTGATTTGATTTCCCTGGTTAGAGTCTCTATTGAAGGAAAATTGCGACGAGACCTTGGGATTTCAGCGGAGAGATCATCATATTTGTTAGAGCAAGAACGCTTGAAGGAAGGCAATGAGTCGCACCCTTCTGAAGTACTCCACGACTTGGCAACTAAAGACCTACAGGTCCTCTCACAAGAGCTCATGAGTCATGCAATGGAAATGCCCGAAGAAGAAGTGGATAGAAAGACCAAGGAGACCAAACTATTTCGCGCATTCAGAGTTGGCACAAATACTGAACCAATAAATCTTTTCCTATTGACACTGTGCTCAGCCCTAATTCTGGTTCCGTTAACCATCCGAAACTTGGGCTTTCATGATGGAATTGTTGCATCCGCATTCTTTTTCATCGTTATGTTCCTATGTACAGCCATTGCTAATCAAATATTCAAAAGTTCTAATTTCTCAGGAATTACCGTCTTCATTAGTTGGTCAGTTGGACTTTTTGCTGTTTTTCTCATCCTTTATTCGCAAAGACTTCACATTCGCAAATCTATGGAGCTAACCCATTTTGCAGGGCTAGGGTGGATTCCTTGGGTTATTTTTGTCGTCGCCGGACAGGTAATTTTCAATGTGGGAAAGGCTGCTTTCATTTCCCAAGCACGTGCAATGGATGTTTTTTCAGAGCAAATTAAGATGACATCCGTTCGGCAAAACATTATCAATCTTGAAATCGCCACCGTATCCAGGGATTGGGCAAAGCAATTACATGGACCAATTCGATCCGAGTTGTTGGCAACTTCGCTTATGCTCGAAAGAGCACAAGCTGTAGGGGATGAGAAGGAGATGGACTCAGCTCTTCAACAAGCGGTGGCGCTGCTCGATTCCTTGGTCCAGGCTGCTCCGCTCGAAAAGAAAAGTGCCGTCCAGGAAATTGAATATCGAGTGAGTTTATGGGAACCACTAGTAGATATCACCGCTGATCTCTCCGGATTTACTCATCTACCAGAATCGAGTAACTCGCAAGATTTGGGAGGCGTCATCGAAGAAGCCATTTCTAATGCTGTTCGACATGCGATGGCAACTAGTATTTCGATCGTTCTTAAGAATGAACCATCGGGTGAATTGGTTATCAAGGTAGTAAACGATGGGATGTGGAAAGATTTAATAAACCCAGGCGTGGGAAGTGCGCTCTACGCAATTTACTCTAATGAACATTGGACGATTAGTCGCAATCCGACCACTCGGTTAACTACTTTGAGACTTTCTGTCTTCTAGCTAAAGAGTTTCCTAACTACCGAAGGAATAAAATCACAGATTCTTGCTGCCGAAAAAGGTCCACCCATAGATGCCTCATAGGCTGCCATAGCGTGAATCATTGCTCCGGTCGCGCCAATCTCGGCAATTGTTATATCTGCGTGCGCAAGGGCAACAGAATTTGTAGCTAAGAGTGCGCCAATAATTCCTGCAAGTACATCGCCGGTTCCGGCAGTGGCTAGCCATGGTGTTGCTTCTGGAAGTTCGATTATCCGCGCACCGTCGGCAAGACACGTAGTAGAGCCTTTAAGCAAGACACTGACATTAAGTGCTCCGGCTGCAACCTGTACCCATTTCTTTGGGTCACCTTCGATGGCACTGGATGTGACGGAAATTCCGCGCGAGTTGAGTAAATCGGCGAGTTCACCAACATGAGGCGTTATTAGAGTTGGTGTGGGAAAAGTACCGGAGAGATACAGTGCTCCGGCATCAAGAATCATTGGGACGGATTGTTTGGCAGCTTTCCTAAAATCGCGGTGGCGCAACCTAGTTTTATACCCACCCATGCCTTTTGCTGAGACTCCGGATCCCAACAACCATGCAGAAACTTTTCCGGAGTGAATAACTACTTCTGGAGAACGTGCGAGAACCAGTTGGTCAATCATTCTAAGTGGCTGTAATTCCCAGGATTCATTGGGAGGGTAAAACCGAACCATGCCAACGCCGGTAGCCATTGCGGCATGTGTTGTGAGGACTGCAGCTCCAGGGTATTGGGCAGAACCTGTAATCATCCCGATAACTCCACGTGAATATTTGTGATCGAGTGAAGTAGGAATAATCAAGGCGCGTCGACACTCTTTAGCGCTCCATTTAGTGACCGGCAAGTTCTCGCTCATGTACCCATTAAACAACTAAAGCGCGTTATCGCGCAGAGGGGTAGACCTCTAAATAGTTGGGTAGTGTGATTGCAGGTGTGGTTACCGCGTGTGAATCAAGTAGAGCGTGAGCAATCGCACGTGATACACAATCCGCCGCAACGGTTAATAGTTGGTGAAATTCAAGAGCGTTAGGTGCAGGACGCTTAGCGGTAGACCCACCAAAGATTGTGTCACCATCAAACATTGTATGAACGGGGTGAATTGCGCGAGCAAGCCCATCTTGTCCAATGCCGGCCAATTTCTTACATTCGGCTTTTGTGAGCGTGGCGTCGGTAGCGATGAAACCTATCGTGGTGTTGAGCGAGATTGATTCAGGAAAGAGACCGTTGTCAAGAAGTGCAATATGCGGGGGAGCGTGTTCAATATCTTGCTTAGATGGTTTCTTTAGGGAATCAAACTCCCCGGGCACTCCGTATGCGGCTCCATATATTTCACCGGTTTTAGAGTTGATAGCAGATCCCACAGAGTTGAGAACAATTATTGCTGCGACGGTTGTGCCATTTTCTAAAACAACACTTGCGGACCCAACGCCACCTTTAATTCCACCAGCCATAGCCCCTGTGCCGCCACCAATACTTCCGGTTCTGACTTTTTCAGTGCCGGCGCTAGTCATGGCATCCTCATATGCGCGAACTCCAAATGCCGCATCTGGAGTTGCTGCAACTGTGCCGCCTCGACCTAAATCAAAAATGATTGCTCCTGGAACTATAGGAACAATAACTCCGGGCATAACAGTGAGCCCTAAGTCTTTAGCACGCATGGCATCTTGAACTCCAGCAATTGCTGCCAAACCAAAAGCACTTCCACCACCAAGGACTAATGCATGAACGCGTTGTACTGAATTTATGGGGTCTAACAAATCTGTTTCATGAGATCCAGGAGCACCGCCTCTTACATCTACTCCGGCGATAAAGCCCTCGGGCTCTCCCACGATGACGGTAGTTCCTGTTAAGTAACCATCTGTCATTGCAGTGTGATGGCCTACGCGCAAGCCTTCAAGATCGGTGAGTGAATTCGTGGCTCCGGTTTTAAGGGTCATGCTAAATCTCCTCCGTATGAGTCTGCGTTTGAGGGTATCTCCCAATTGGGTTTAGCCAAAGCAGGCCGGGCATTTTCATACCAATGTGTTGCCTGTAAAACGCCAAGGTCATCAAAGCGACGGCCCGAAATTTGCAATCCTATGGCGCGCCCATCAGGTGAAAACCCTGCATTGATTGATGAGGCAGGCTGTTCGGACATGTTGTAAGGGACCGTGAATCCAATATGTGCCATTGCCCGCGCAGGATCATTGGTTGGCATTGCCCAATGAACAGGGTAGGTAAGGACCGGTGAAACGGGGGAGAGAACGAAATCATATTTCTCGGTTGCCAATTGTGTACTCTTTCGCACTTCGAGTTTGCGGTTGACGCATCGCATTAATTCTGCACTTGTGACATTTTCCCCGGCACTGAGCCATTCGATAATAAAAGGTAGAAGTAATTTTCTGCGCTCAGCTGGCATTGCGTTGTAGTCAACCCAACCTCTAACTCTCCAGAAAGTATCCAATTCATGCAGCGCCTCTTCTGAGAAAAATGGCGGAATTATCTCGACGATTGCGCCAGCGCTTTCGAAAGTCTTTGCGGCATCAGTAATTGCTGCAAAGGTATGTGGCTCAACAGGAAGGCCGCAACCTGCATCAAGATGCAAGGCAATGCGTTTGCCTTTCGGTGAAAACTCGTTGTAGGTGTCCCAGGCAATATCTGCGGGTGGAAGGCTCATGTAATCTCGTACATCCGGTGCTGTAACAACGCTCATTAAGAGTGCAGAATCGCCCGTTGTCCGAGTCATTGGTCCAGCTACACGACCAAAGAATGGTGGGTCAATGGGAATGCGACCATTGCTTGGTTTGAGCGATACAACTGCATTCCATGCTCCAGGCAAACGCAATGAGCCGCCGATGTCTGTACCCATATGTAGCGGACCATAACCAACCGCTGCACTGGCGCCACCTCCAGCGCTAGATCCTCCGGGATTCCATGTTGGATTCCACGGATTACTTGTTAGGGCGTGAAAACTAGAAAGACCAGATGAAAGCATTCCAAGATCGGGCATGGTGGTTTTCGCGATGATGATTGCACCAGCTTCGCGAACTCGTGCAGCTGGTGGGGCATCGGCTGCTGCGGGAGTAAGCACTGTCGATGCTGCGCCTAAAGGGATAGAAGTTCCTTTGGTTGCAATGTTTTCTTTGATAGTTATTGGCACGCCATCGAGGGCGCCAATAGGCTCCTTCTTCATCCACCGTTTCGAACTTGCATCGGCTTGGGCAATTGCACCATCAAGATCTTGACCCCACAACGCTTTGACTGCCGGTTCGCGCAATTCAATTCTGGAAATTACTGCATCCATTACTTCGCGCGGGGTAAAATCTCCGCTGCGATAACCATTGAGCATTTCTGATGCAGTGGCATCAGAAAGTGTTGTGCGTCTCATTGCGGTAGGGGTGGAGTGAAACGGCCGTCAATTGCAGTCCAACCGCCATCGACTGTCACTGTTGTTCCAGTGATAAAGGATGCTGCGGGCGATGAAAGAAATGCAGCAGCGCCAGCGAGTTCATCTGGACGGGCCCAACGACCTAGCGCAGATTTTTGAGCATAAGCGGCATTCCACTCTGCATTAGCCCGAATCGGTGCGGTTAAGGCAGTTTCAACGACGCCTGGCCTAATTGAGTTAACGCGAACATTATGTGGACCAAATTCAGCGGCAGCAGTTCGGACGAATGATTCCAATCCCGCTTTCGTTGCGCCATACACGCTTTGACCAGGTTCGGTTGCTGCAGCGCGGATAGAAGAGTAAACAACTATTGATCCACTTCCTTGTGCGACCATCAATCCACCAACAGTGCGAAGGACATCAAAAGTTGCTCGTAAATTAAGTGCAATTACGCGATCGAACTCTTCCAATGTGTACCCGAGAATTGATTTACGAACGTTTATTGCCGGCGTATGTACCATAATATCTAGCGGAGCCAATGATGCAATCCGAGCAACCTCATCAGATTGCGTAACATCTAGGGCAATGGCTTCTCCGCTCGCCATCATTGCTTGCGTTTCTTGTGCGGTAACGATGTCGCGGTCTGCGGCAATTACGTAGGCGCCTTGTGCGCTAAGAGCTAAGGCACATTCGCGCCCAATTCCACTTCCGGCACCAATCACGAGTGCGCGCTTTTTGTCTAAGCGAAATATCGCCGAGTAATCAACGCTCATGACTTAGGTCCTTTGATGTCAGGGCGAATAATCGCCATCCTTGTAACCGTAAATTCTTCTGCAGCAAATCGAGGACCTTCACGGCCGATTCCAGAATCTTTAACTCCACCATAAGGCATCGAATCCGACCTAAAGCCAGGTACTTCATTGACAACGACTCCGCCGACTTCGAGCTCGTTGAGTGCTGCAAAAGTATTAGCTAATGAAGAAGTGAAAATGCTCGCTTGTAGGCCGTATCGAGAATCATTAACCAACGCGAAAGCTGATTCGATATCTTTTACTCGGCGAATGCACATCACTGGTCCAAAAATTTCTTCGTCCCAGACCAATGAGCCAGAGGATGGCTCGATAATAACGGTAGGTAAGAATGCGCTTCCACTCTTCGTTCCCCCGTGTGCCACCACCGCGCCGCCAGCAACTGCTTGTGCTATCCAGTCAGAGACTCGATGAGTACTAGCTTCATTGATTAAGGCGGAAATATGCGTAACCGCATTGCGTGGATCTCCGACAACAACTGCATCTAGATGCTTTTTAAGTAATGCAACAAATGAATCCGCAACACTTTCAATGACAATTACTCGCTGAACAGAAATGCAAGCTTGACCAGATGCGTAGTAACTTCCTCGCACCGCGGCTGCTGCTGCTGCTTCGATATCTGCACTGTCATCAACAATGAGCGCTGAATTTGAGCCCAACTCAAGAAGTGTTTTTCTTGGCGCGGCTAATTTAGAAATGGCGTGCCCAACACCAGCAGAACCTGTAAATGAGACTGCGCCGATTCGCGGGTCAGAAACAAGAATTGCACCCACTTGAGCGTCTCCAGTAACTAACTGCACAATGCCTTGTGGAATTTCAAGGGTTACTGCAATTTCTCGCATGATGTGGATGAGCCACAACGTTGAAAGTGGCGTTTGGGGTGCTGGTTTAATAATGACTGGGCACCCTGCTGCAATAGCTGGAGCAATTTTGTGCGAAGCCAGAAGCAGGGGATAGTTGAATCCAGTTATCCCAACAACGACGCCAATTGGTTTCCTCACCCAGAAGCCGAGCATTCCTTCTCCGCTCGGCAAGAGATCCAAAGGAACAGTTTCTCCGTGAAGACGCGAAACTTCTCCCGCAGCAGTTTCTAATGTAAGAATTGTTCGAGCAACCTCTACAACACAATCTCGAAGCGGTTTTCCGGTCTCAAGTACGAGCAGGTTCTCAAACTCTTCGCGTTTTTCTGTTATGGCCGCGCACGTACGAGCGAGTAATTCTTTACGCGCATAGCTTGAGAGTGCGCCAACTTCTTTGCGAATGTTCAGAGCATGAGTTAGCGCCGCATTGGCATCATCTGCGTCACCGACAGGACTATCACAGACAATGGAGCCATCGAATGGAAATATTACGGGGGCGATTTCTTTTGTTGTGCGCCAAGAATTTCCAATGGGTAATCCGGTAGGGAATGATGGAGAAAAATGGGTCATAGAGATTCTGGCAATCGCGGAATTGCACCAATGAGGGCGCGAGTAAATTCATGGGCAGGGCGATCAAAGACTTCGCGCGTATTTCCAGATTCGACCACGGCTCCATCTTTCATCACTATGACCCGATTGCAAAGTCTGGCAATAACACTCAAGTCATGAGAAACGAGAATAAGAGTGAGTCCCAATTTATCCGTCAATTGCGCGATGAGTTCTAGGATTTGATCGCGAACGAGCACGTCCAACGCACTGACTGGCTCATCGGCAATGAGTACGCCTGGACGAGGCGCAAGAGCGCGTGCGATAGCCACACGTTGTCGTTGTCCTCCCGAAAGCTCATGTGGGTAGCGATCGCGCATAGCGCGCTCAAGTCCCACTGAATCCAATACTTCATCGATACGCGCATCATGGTCTTCATCGATCCCAAGGCAGACCAATGGCTCACGAATAATTTCAGAGATCTTCATACGTGGATCAAGAGAGCTTCGTGGATCTTGAAAGACAATCTGTACATCTTTGCGAAGCCATGGCATCTTGCCTGAGATAAGCGTCTGACCTTTAAATTCGACACTTCCGGAAGTTGGGGTGTCTAGCCCCAAGAGGAGTCGCACAAGAGTGGTCTTGCCTGATCCAGACTCACCAACAATTCCAATGCGGTCGCCCGTATTGATGCTCAAGTTCATCTCTACTAATGCATGACGAAAAGCTTTACCTTTTCCCGCAGAACCTTTAGCTAATTTGTAGGTACGTGAGAGATTGATTGCTTCTAGGAGTGGTTGATTCATTTGATTCCGCCTGTGCCCGAGAAAGCATCTTCAGCAACGCGCGCTGCGTTTATTAGTCGTTGTGAGTATTCATGTTTAGGCGCTTGGAAAAGAGAGGCAACAGTTGCATTCTCTACGATTTGACCCAATTGCATTACTGCAATGTTCTCCGTCATTATGGATACAACAGGGAGATCATGAGTAACAAATACTAAAGAAGAACCTTCTTGATCAACTAAGGTGTTAATTAGATTGAGAACTTCGCGTTGTACTGTGACATCAAGTGCGGTTGTTGGCTCATCGGCAATAAGTAGCGCAGGCTCGCAAGCAAGTGCAATTGCCAGACCGATGCGCTGACGCTGGCCACCAGATAGTTGATGAGGATATGCACGAAGGACGCGGTCAGGATCAGGTAGACCAACTTTGGTGCAGAGCTCGAGTGCGCTACCAAGTGCGTCCTTGAGCGATGCTCCCTTGTGAATCATCAGTGGTCCCGCAATTTGTTTTCCAATACGCATTAATGGATTGAGAGCGGTCAGCGGCTCTTGAAAAACCATTCCCATTCTGTTTCCACGAAGATGCGAATGTTCGCGGTCAGAAAGCCCAATGAGCTCTTGACCTTCAAATGTGATGCTCCCTGAAACCGTTGCCGTATCTGGGAGCAAGCCCATGATTGCAAGTGATGTCATTGATTTACCGGAGCCTGATTCACCAATCAACCCGATACGCGAACCCTTTTCAAGGGTAAAGGAAATAGAGTCAACTACCTTCTTGTCGCCGAATGCAATGGTGAGGTTATTTACTTCTAGAAGGCTCATGAGTCACTCCTGCGCAGAGTCGGATCAAATACTTCACGAACTCCATCTCCTACTAAATTGAAACCGAGCACAACAATAACGATGGCAATTCCAGGCCAAATAGCAAGAAGTGGATTAACAAATATGTATTGCTGAGATCCAGCGAGCATTCGCCCCCATGATGGCGCAGGTGGGGGAGTTCCGAGGCCTAAGTAAGACAGAGATGATTCAGCGAGGACGGAGACTGAAACTACAGCCGAGGCTTGAATAAGAAGAGATGCTCGCAAGTTAGGCATGACATGTTTTCTGATAATTCGCCATGTACTTGCACCACATGCATGCGCAGCAAGAACGTAATCTGATGCCAAGATTCCATAGGCGGTACGTCGAGTTACTTGTGCAACCGCTGCTGCAGTTGCTAGACCAATTGCACTGACTGCGGTCAACGTTGAAGCACCATAAACGGCAGCCAAGATAATTGCTAAAAGGGCTGCGGGAAATGCCAGTGCAATGTTCACCGCATAAACCATCGGAGCCTGAAGTTTGCGCGATGCAACTGCGATCGTTATTCCAGCACTGACACCCAAAGTCATGGCGATTGTTACGGCGAGGGCAGCAACTAATAATGTGACACGCGATCCCACGATGATCTGACTCAAAATGTCTCGACCAAGTTTGTCGGCGCCAAGAAAGTGCTTACTTGAAATACCAGCAAATGAATCATCTGGAGTAACTTCTAGTGGGTCATGTGGCGTCCATATAAAGGAAAGAATTAACAGCGAAAAAGTAATCGCAACCATCACAGAACCAGTGATTAAGGAGATATTTCCCTTCATGGCTTTTTTCATGCGGATTGCCTAACTCGTGGGTCTAGGAAACCAAGCACTAAGTCAACAAGGAAGCTGACAAAGAAGACGATAGAGGTAGTAACTGCGATGATTCCTTGTACTTTAAGGAGATCTCGGTTGTTGACATCTTGCAAGAGCATTTGCCCGATACCAGGCAGAGCAAAAACATTCTCGACAATAATTGCTTCAACTATCAGAGTTGCCATCTGCATACCCAGTACAGAGATGACTGGGATCATTGCATTGCGTACGCCATGTTTGCGCAGAGCTTGCACGCGCGTAAGTCCTGTCGCACGGGCAGTGCGGAAATAATCTTGTTGCAAAGTGTCGATTGTTGCGCTGCGCGCAAAGCGCATGAGAACTGCGCCTTGACCTAATGCGAGTGTAAAGACAGGCAGGGCCATCGATTTGAATGCAATTCCGGGCTCGCTCCAGCCGCCTTCGGGAAACCCTCCAGCAGGTAGAACTTGCCATGCGACTGCAAAGAACGTGGAGATCAGTAAGCCGGTCCAAAAAGTAGGAACAGCAATTCCGAATTGACTCATCGCAGAAGTTGCTACGCCGTCCATGCGGCGATAACGCAATGCGGCATACATGCCAAGAGGTATTGAGACCAACACTGCCAAGACAGAAGCCATGATGACAAGCGGGACAGTGACTGTGGCTTTTTGTGCAATCTCTGCCGTGATATCTGCGCCGCTGAGAATTGATATTCCGAGATCACCATGTAATGCGTGGGAGAGCCAATCCCAATACTGGGCAATTAGCGAACGATCTATCCCTAATTCATGGCGCAGTGTTGCAAGAGCCTCAGGTGTTGCTTGAATTCCAAGTTTTGCCTGAGCGAGATCGCCAGGAAGTAAGCGAAGCATTGAGAAAACAATCGCTGAGGAAACCACCAGCGAAGAAATAAAAAGGAAGAGACGGCGAGCGCCGAATACAACAATATTCACGCTCGCCATCTCCTCCTATTCGATATGAGTGCCTATCTTATGCGGGCTACTTAGTCTTCACAATCGGAGCTACGAAGTAAGACATGCCTAATGAGCTGGCAGGAATTCTCGAGATCTTATTTGTGACAACCTGGGTATTTGGTAGCAGGAATAGCCAATCGCTCGCTGAATCAACAGCTAACTGACGACCGACCTTCTTGAGCAAGGCAACGCGTTCTGCATCTGTTGCAGCTTCGTCAGCGGCCTTGAGCCAACCTTGAACCTGTGTGTTGTTGTAATGGAAGTAGTAATCCTTATTTCCATAGATGGCAAGATCATGTGGCTCTACGTGAGCCACAATTGTCATGTCATATTGCCCCTTGATGAAGATGCGATCAATCCATTCGCCCCAACCAACAGGGTTGATTGTTACGGCGATGCCGACCTTCTTCAATGAAGCTTGAATGAACTCAGATGAAGCTGTTGCGTACCCAATTGGTGGTACTTCAAGTGTGAGCTTGAATCCATTTGGATAGCCAGCTGCAGCAAGCAGAGCCTTTGAATTAGCAACATTGTATGGAGCTAATCCTGTGAGATCTTCAAACCAAGGATCTGTTGGTGGAACGAAGGATCCGATGGCCTTGCCATATCCCGACCATGCAGTCTTGATAAGTGCCTTGTGATCAATCGCTTCGCGAATTGCAAGACGTACCTTTGGGTTGCTTAGGTATTTATTATCATTGTTCATGCTCATTGTGACTTCAGCATTCGTGCTGCCTTCTATGACTTTGAATCTATCGTCAGATGCAAAAGTCTTTAGAATCTCTGGAGCTTGGACTGTTGTAAGTACATCTACTTGACCTGAAAGAAATGCGTTGTTGAGTGCATTTGGATCAGCAATGTATTTGAAGACAACTGTCTTTGCGCGTCCCTTTACGCCGCGGTACTTGTCGTTGCGCTCAAGTGTGATGCTTGAACCACGGTTCCACTTAGAGAATACATATGGACCAGTTCCGTTTGCTGTTGCTGCGAGATTAGTTGCACCCTTCTTCAATACAACGCCAACTTGGCCGGTGAGATTGAAGAGGAAGCTGTTATCGCGGTTCTTTAAAGTGACAACGGCAGTTGAAGCGTTAGGTGCTGTGATTGAAACAACATTTCCAAATTGTGCCTTGAATGGGTTTGTTGAATCTGGGGCAGTCACACGCTCGTAACTCCACACAACATCAGCAGAAGTAAATGCTGAACCGTCATGGAATTTAGCTGTTGCAAGTTTAAATGTGTAAACAGTTCCATCAGTAGAAATTGTGTACGACTTTGCTAAGTTAGGGACGATTACACCTTTATCTGTAATACGTACCAAGCTCTCATAGACGTTATCAAGCAAAACTTGTGGGATAGGTGCACCGGCTGTGCCAGTGAGATCCAAGCTTGTTGGCTCAAGATCCAAACCTAATGTGATGGTGGCATTCGGATCAGGTTTAGTGAACGCTGCGCTCGATTGCGGGATCGCGAAGCTAATCAAACCGGCAACAAGTACGGTCGGGATGAGCAGGCGACTGAAAGTTCTTTTCATAACGGGGGCATTCTCCTTTGGGTGTTCGAGTGGGTACTAGGTAGAGATAAAACAGGTAAAACACCCTTTAGGCAAGCAATTAACAGTCATTTTGACGCTATTTTCACTTTGTTACAATTCCGTTATAAGCCCAATGTGAGTCTGATCTATCTTCTATTTATCTTCGACATCACCCCTGATTGGAGTTTCCAAAAGTCCAGATAGTGGATAGATTTACCCAGTTGTTAACCAGCGTCGGTGCCTTGAGGTGCCCGGACGTATGCGAAAAGGAGCGTAAGTGCCCAAGAGCGTGACAGATGCTGCACTTATAGAGCCTGCAAAGATCGAAGGCGATGAAGTAGCCCTACGTACTCCTAAACAAATTGCGCTCGCCAGATTTAAGCGCAACAAGGTCGGACCATACTCATTGTACGTATCTCTCTTTTTCATCTTTGCAGCATTTTTGGCTCCTGTTATTACGCACTTGTGGGGCTTGAGTTCCACTGATATTTATTTGGATGGCTTAGATAACTATGCGCTTCCAACTGGCGGTCTAGGCGGAATCTCGTGGCAACACCCATTTGGACTTGAGCCTGGGGCAGGCCGAGATGTTTTCTCGATGTTGCTCTACGGATCTCGTATCTCTTTCACTGTTGCACTTGTTACCTCAGTTGCATCCATTGGAATCGGAATGATTGTGGGAATTACAGCTGGGTTCTTTAGAGGTCGCGTAGATGCGGTCATTGGACGGTATTCAGATTTCCTTTTTGCATTCCCTTCCTTTTTTATGATTATCGCCTTGAGCTATCCGATGGTTGATCGCGTCGAAAAATCAGGTATCGCTCATGACAACAATGCTCGTTTATTGGTGCTAATTATTTTCTTCGTATTCTTTGGATGGCCAGGGTTTGCGCGCCTGATTCGCGCTCAGTCCATGAGCCTTCGAGAGCGCGACTTCATCATGGCCGCTCAAGCTCAAGGTGCATCTAACTGGCGAATCATTACTAAAGAGATGCTTCCAAACTTGTGGCCAACAGCAATCGTCTTTCTTTCCCTTTCGCTACCCGGGTACTTGTCCGCAGAGGCAGTCTTTTCCTTCTTGGGAGTTGGAATTCAACCACCAGCTTCCACCTTCGGGCTAGTTCTTTCAGATGCTGTTAAATACTGGAAAGTAGACCCTGCTTACCTTTTCATTCCGAGTGCAATGTTGATCATCATTGTTCTCGCTCTCAACCTTTTAGGCGATGCAGTACGAGATGCATTGGATACTAAATCAGAGTAAAACTTAAGTTTTTTCATTGGGCGCCAATGGAAAATGCATAACCAATATCGCGGCCGCGGTGTTGGACAGTAAAGCAAGAGGAGGAATGCATGTCAGTAAATAAACTGACTTCGCGCCGCTGGGTATCTATTACTGCCGCAACTGCATTAGCAGTGTCGGTAGCAATGGTCAGCGGAGCTAGTCCAGCAAGTGCTGCTGCCACTAAAGGCGGCACCTTGTACTTCTACACAAACTCAGAGCAATTCCCTGCACTTGACCCAACAAATATGTACACAGGTCGAGACATCGGATTATTCGGAACTTTCCTATTCCGCACATTGACCTCCTACAAAATGGTGGCTGGAGTTGCAGGAACAGAATTAACTGCTGACTTGGCAACCAACACCGGAGTACCAAGTAACAAAGCTAAGACTTGGGTTTACACCCTTCGTCCAGGCGTGACTTGGGAAGATGGATCAAAGATCACTTGCGCAGATATTAAATATGGTTGGTCACGCGCATTTGCACTTGATGTATTTAACGCAGGACCTGCTTACGCACTTTCTTGGTTAGATATTCCAACACTTGCTGATGGATCATCTGCCTACAAGGGTCCATACAAGAAGACTGGACAAGCTGCTTACGACAAGGCTGTAACGTGCTCAAAAGATAACCGCACAATTACATTCAATCTAAAGCGCTCAGTCCCTGACTTCAACTACTTCGCAAGCTATCCAACAACTGGCCCAATTAAGGCGAGCGCAGATACTGGCGATAAGTATGACTTGCACCCAATGGCGACAGGTCCATACAAGATCAAGAAGTATGCAATCAACGACGAACTTACATTGGTTCGCAATGATAAATGGAGCAAGGCTTCTGACCCACTTCGTAAGGCATACCCAGATGACATCGTCATCAAGTTCGGTATGAATGAAGATGTGAGAGATGAAGTTGATATGACCGACCAGATTCCAAACGGAATGAACATGGACGGCCTACAACCTCTAAATAACATCGCTTACTTCAGTGATCCAACCAAGGCTAAACAGCGTTGGAATATCGTTGATCCATTCGTACGCTACTTGACTGCTAATAACTCTGCAGGTCACCTTGATTGCCTCCTTGTTCGTAAAGCAGTCTTCTTTGCTTTCGATAACCAGGCACTCATTGACCTCTCTGGTGGTCTTAAGTACTACGGCGTAATGGGCGATAACATCGTTAAGCCAAACCTCGGAATGGACTATGCAGCGACAAAGGGAAATATTCACGATCCAAACTTCAAGATCGGTGGAAACCCTGAGTATGCAAAATCTCTTCTAGAGCAGGCAAAGACTGCATGTCCTGATGCTTACGATCGTGCAACAAACCCTGCAAAGGGCTTGAAGTACTTCCGTCCAGACACTGCATCAAATAAGAAGGCAGCAGTTCTTGTTGAAGCTGGACTTCAAAAGGCAGGCATCGTAATCGAAACTGTTTACAAGCCAGCCGGTACCTACAATGCAAACCTTGTTGAATACAAGAGTCAGACAGACTTCTTGGCTTCTGGTTGGGCAGCAGACTGGGCCAACGCATCAACTGTTATCCCTGAAATGTGGGGAAATGGTTGCTGTAACTACACCAAGAACGAAAAGACTCCTGAGTATGTTCCATTCATCGCTAAGGTTAACAAAGCGCTGAATGAACTTGACCGTAAGAAGCAGGCCACTTTGTGGCACGAGCTTTCACAATACGGAATGGACCAATACTGGTACATCCGCACTGTGTTCGGTAAGGGACAGCTAACATGGGGATCTAAAATCGGCGGCGTTGTTGAATGGAAACCATTCTCAGAGCCTGTCTATAACGATCTCTACATCAAGCAGTAAGTAGTTGATTGAAGTTGCCAGATAGTCCATAAGGGCTATCTGGCAACTTAACTATTTTGGGTAATAATGTATTCACAAGAGAGTTCGAGGGAGTGAAGCAAGAAATGCTGAAGTACATAAGCAGGAGACTCCTCTACACCGTCATACTTCTACTTTTAGTAAGTCTTTCAATCTTCTACATCTTTGACCTGATCCCGGTAGATCCTGCTCGATTGATTTGTTCTAAGCAGTGCACGACCGCTTTAGTTGAAGCCAATCGCCATCGCCTCGGACTCGATGTATCTGTTTTTGAACAATGGTGGCGCTTCATTCAAGGTTTATTCCATGGTCGCAATTATGGTGAAGGCGGCATTAAAGATATCTATTGTGGTGCTCCATCATTTGGCTATTCCTTCAACCGCCATGCATGTGTTTCTACCGTCATGGCAGCCGCTTTTCCAATCACCCTTAGCCTTACAATCGGTGCTTTTGTACTGTGGCTTTCAGTTGGAATATCTTTAGGAATCCTCGCGGCTCGCAAAAAGGGAAAGTTCGCAGATAGGGCAAGTACAGCCTTTGTTCTCATCGGAACATCACTTCCAACATTTATTACAGGCATCATGGTGGTGCTCTTTATAGTTCTTAAATTCCATCTGGTTAATCCTTTGGAATTAGGTAATTGGCAAAATCCATTCACTAACCCACTTGGGTGGTTGCGGACTTTCTTCTTCCCGTGCGCAACGCTAGCTATTGCTTATGCTGCGACGTACACGAGGTTTACACGCTCAAACATTTTAGAGATCAGTAGCGAAGATTACATTCGCACAGCACGAGCAAAAGGCTTGAGCGAGAAAGTGATTCTTAGGAAGCACACTTTGCGAGCAGCTCTGGCTCCGATCGTAACTATTGCAGGCTTGGATTTTGCTGGCCTGCTAGGAGGCGCAATTATCACCGAAGGCATTTTTAGTTTGTCCGGTCTTGGTAGATTAAGTATTAAGGCCGTTACTCAAACTTACGACTTGCCAATTATCGTCGCAACAACATTGGTAGGTTCGACTTTCGTAGTAGTCATGAACCTTATTGTGGATGTGGCTTATGCCTACATTGATCCTCGGGTGCGCACAGCATGAGTAAATTCCTAGAAGTTAAGAATCTTTCTGTCTCGTTCCCGACCGAAGATGGCCTCGTTAAAGCATCGAACGACGTTTCCTATTCGGTTGACCGTGGTGAAACTCTTGCCATAGTTGGTGAGTCTGGATCAGGTAAGTCCGTATCAAATCTTGCCATCATGGGTCTGCATAACGCAGCTATTGCTCAGATTTCTGGCAGTGCATGGTTAAACCTTCCTGACGGTCCTGTCGATGTTATTTCTGCACCGGCAGAACAAGTCCGTCGCTTGCGCGGAAAAGTAATGTCTATGATTTTCCAAGATCCGATGTCATCACTTCATCCGTACTACTCGGTTGGTAATCAAATCGCCGAAGCATGGTCGTTGTACAACGATGGATCAAAGCGGGATGGAATGGCACGAGCCGCTGAAATGTTGGACCTTGTCGGCATTCCAAGTGCAAAGGATCGCGTAAAAGATTTTCCTCATCAATTCTCAGGTGGAATGCGCCAGAGAGTAATGATTGCGATGGCATTGGTAAATAACCCTTCATTGCTTATTGCCGATGAACCAACTACGGCCCTTGATGTTACGGTTCAATCGCAAATTCTTAAGCTTATTCAAGAGATTCAAAAAGAGTTTAATATGGCAGTTATCTTGATTACTCACGATTTAGGCGTAGTTGCCGAAGTCGCAGACAGGGTATGCGTCATGTACGGTGGAAAGATTGTTGAAAATGCAGGCATAGATGAGATCTTCTATAAATCTCAACATCCTTACACAATTGGACTTTTGGATTCCATTCCTCGAGTTGATAAATTGGGCAGTCATAGATTGAAAGCTATTCCTGGTCAGCCACCTTCACTAATCGGACTACCCACTGGATGCGCCTTTGCCCCACGGTGTGAGTTTGTTTCTGAAGTTGCTGGTTCACAATGCACAACTCAAGATCCAGAGTTAGCCGAAAAAACTAGTGACCATTTTGCGCGTTGTTTCTTGCAACCGGAACAGATATCCACTCTTACAGGAAGAAAGGCCAGCGCTAAATGAGCTCTGACAATATTCTCGAGCTTCATGGCCTTAAGAAACACTTCAAGGTAAATGGTGCATTCGGCCGCGGTAAGACAGTAGTTAAGGCCGTTGATGGCATCGACTTGGTAGTTGGCCGAGGAGAAACGGTTGGACTAGTAGGCGAATCTGGCTGCGGAAAGACAACTGTCGGTCGCACTGTCATGAAAATCTACGAGCCAACTGAAGGCAAGATTATCTTTGATGGTGTGGACATTACCGATTTAAAGCGACGGGATATGAAGGCTTATCGTTCGAAGATGCAGATGATCTTCCAGGACCCTTTTTCATCATTGAATCCGCGCCATACAGTCGGAACTATTATTGAAGCTGCCTACATCATTCACAAGACAGAGCCTGTTGGCGGACGGTCCAAGGCAATACAGGAGTTATTAGAGCGCGTAGGACTAAACCCAGAGCATGTCAATCGTTTCCCTCATGAGTTTTCAGGCGGCCAGCGCCAAAGAATTGGTATCGCGCGTGCCTTGGCGCTGACACCAAAACTTATTGTGGCCGACGAGCCTGTTTCGGCTTTGGATGTTTCAATTCAAGCTCAAGTAGTTAACCTTTTAGATGACTTGCAGAAAGAATTAGGGCTTTCCTATTTATTCGTCGCTCATGATTTATCAGTTGTTCAACATATTTCAGATCGTGTAGTTGTTATGTACCTTGGAAAGATCATGGAGATTGCTACAACTACCGAGCTCTTTGCAAACCCACGTCATCCATACACAAAGGCGCTTCTATCAGCGGTACCAATTCCAGATCCGATTATTGAACGCCAGCGCGAGCGAATTATCCTCACGGGTGATTTGCCGAGCCCAGCGAACCCACCAGCAGGGTGCGTATTTAGTACCCGCTGCTGGAAGGTGCAAGATCGCTGTGTGAGTGAAGCGCCGATTCCGGTACAGATTTCACCAAATCACACTTTGGCTTGTCACTTCCCAGAACCAGCTGGTCAAGCTTAAGTAAGTTTTACTTTACTTAAGTGTTCCTGATAGTCCAACTAATGATGCGCCAGCAGTAACAGAAATCTTGTACGGGGCTCCAACTTTGGCATGGCAGGCAATCGCGTAGTTGAATTTCACACTTGCACCAGCTGCTAGTGGCTCTGTAGGTGCGCCGTTGATTCCACTGTCACCGTCGAGGACGTCGACACACGGTTCACCGTTTGATGAACTGGTAATGATGAACTGCGTGACGTCCAAATCAGCAGTTCCGCCATTTTCAATGGAAACTTCAAAGCGATTTGCTACTTCACCTTTAACGAAATTTGATGCGTACACGCCCGGGACGAATGAAACTGGTTGCGAGAGAGTCACTTTGATCCCACTGCCCAAATCAAGAGGCGTTCCGAAATCTAGAGTCACTTCAGGTGATTGGCTAACAGCGGCTTCAGATGGCGCAGTGCTTGGTGAGTCATTGAGTCCAGGAGTTTTCTTCGCACAACCGGTCACAGCAAGAAGAGCTGCAAGTGTGAGAACAGAAATTTTAGTGGTGGTGGTTTTGCTAAACATATGAACCCCTAGTCTCGGTCGCCATCATGAATTTTCACAGCGGCGGTTTCATAACAATGACCTGTCGATAGTTCGAAATCTTAGCAAAGGATGTACCAATCCTCTCAATATGAGGTGTTTTTCATCATTTTCTGAATACTGCAAATGGGGCTGAAACAGACCTGGTGGGTAACAATCTGCTAAATAAAGTAGTGATTAGGCAAAAAACAACCTTGCTTTACCTTTGCTCATGCTTAGATTCCTGCAGAGTTATCCATATATCTGGAAGTTGACCTCATGTTCGCAAGTAACCCTCGTTCAAAAGTTCTCTCGCGCGTGAAGGCCCTAGGGGTAGTTGGTGCCCTGTTACTTTTAGCGCTGCCCTCACAAGCATTTGCTGCTGCGCCAGCAACAATTCATTTGACTGTTCACTACCAAAGGCCCGCAGAAGATTACACAAACTGGAATCTATGGCTCTGGAAGAACGTCATTGTTGGAAATGATCAAGGGGCTGATACTCAGGATAGAGCTTTCTCTCCGGCCGAGGGAAGTGCCTTTACTGGATCAGATGCATTCGGCAAAGTCTTCAAAGCAGATATAACTGAGATGAATTCATTCGACAACGTCGGAATTATTGTTCGCAAAGGTGCTTGGGTATCGAAGGATATCTCCGTCAATAGATTCATCACTAACTTTGATGCATCAGGAAATGCTGAAGTATGGATTGTGCAGGATGATGCAACTATCTATACAGCCGCACCCGCACTCGGAAAATCAATGAAATCTGCAAGCCTAGATGATTTTCGTGCGATTTCAGTTGACCTAAGTCAAAAGATTGTCCTTTCAGGAAGTGGAGATGAAGGGTTTACGTTAACTGGCGGCCTGAAGGTTGCTTCAGTTACTGCACTTGTTGGCTCAGCCGCTGGCGCAACTCGCGTCCAACTCAATGTGGATTCTGATGCGACTATCGGATCTGATTACACGGTGACGCAAACAAGTTTTGGTAGCGTCAAAGTTACCGCTGGCAAGATTATTGAATCCGATGGATTCAATGCGCGTTACTTATACACGGGAAATGATCTAGGAAACGCATATTCTGCTGCCTCGACAACTTTTCGCGTGTGGGCTCCGACCGCTAGCGCAGTGAGCCTCTTAACATATCCAAAAGCTTCTACACCTAGCACCGAAGCGAAAGTTATACCTATGGCCTCATCTGCAAAAGGCACGTGGGTCGTGACTCTCACTGGTGATCAAGATGGAACAATTTACGACTACAGAGTCACCCTAGGAAATACGATAAATGACGCCGTAGATCCTTATGTCCGTGCAACCACGGCAAATGGAGAACATGGCGTAGTGGTCAATCTGTCCAAAACGTATCCCGCCAATTGGAAGAATTCCAAGCCAGCATTTAGTGGCAAAGCAACGGATGCCGTGATTTACGAACTGCACGTTCGAGATCTCTCTCAAGATTCATCTAGCAATGTTCTGACTGCGCATAAGGGTAAGTATTTAGCGCTAGCTGATGTTAAGACGAGCATGGGTGATTCAACTAAGACAGGTGTTTCCGCCATCAAAGATTTGGGTGTAACCCATGTTGAACTTCAACCTATCTTTGATTATGCCTCCGTCGACGAACTCAACCCATCATTTAACTGGGGATACGACCCTCAAAATTACAACGTTCCAGAAGGTTCGTACTCATCTAACCCAAGTAATCCAACTGCGCGGATAACTGAACTTAAGAGTGGCATCCAAGCCCTTCATGACCAAGGTTTGCGAGTAATGATGGATGTTGTCTATAACCATGTATCTGCACCTGCAGGTTTTAGTCAAGAAAAGATCGTGCCAGGATATTTCTTCCGCAAGAACGCAGATGGTTCATTAACCAATGGCAGCGGATGCGGCAATGATGTGGCTTCTGAGCGTCCAATGGTGCGCAAGTTTATTGTGGACTCCGCAAAGTACTGGGCTACGCAATACAACATGGATGGATTTCGTTTTGACCTTATGGGCTTGATAGACCTCACAACGATGCAGCAAGTGCGATCAGAATTAACAAAGATTAATCCAACTATTCTCATTATTGGCGAAGGTTGGGATATGGGCACTTTGCCCGATGCCATTAGGAGCAACCAGAAGAACATTGATAAATTGCCTGGAATAGCTGCATTTAATGACGAACTCCGTGATGGCGTTAAGGGTTCTGTTTTTAATTCAACGGATAATGGTTTTGCAACGGGCAAAGCTACTGCCGCGCAAAGTGTCCAGGCTGGCATAGTCGGTAATGTTTTCTACAGTAGAGAAGTACTTGGTAAGTGGTTTACCAATGATCCGACTCAATCTGTTAATTACGTGGAAGCACATGACAACTTAACTCTCTTTGATAAGTTAACAGCGAGCGTTTCAGGTGCAACACCAGCCAAGATTGAATCGTTGGATCGCCTCTCGGCTTCCATCGCATTATTGGCGCAGGGTGTTCCTTTTATGCAAGCCGGACAAGAATTCTTGCGTTCCAAGAATGGCGATTCCAATAGCTACAAATCGAGCGATGCGATTAACTCGATAAAGTGGGATTTGCGAGCCAAGAATGCTTCTACCGTTAACTATTACAAGGGCATTATCGCTCTTCGTAAAGCACATCCTGCCTTTCGATTAGCGACAACTCCACTTGTGCAGAAGAACCTGACCTTTATCAAGGCTCCAACAGGCGCTATTGCCTATTCCCTTAAAGGCGCGGCAGTTAAAGATTCGTGGGGATCAATAGTTGTCGTGCACAACCCTGGTGCATCATCGGCCACGGTGACTTTGCCAAGCAAAGGAGATTGGAAAGTTGTTGTTCAAGGGGCAAAGGCTGGAGTGAAAGTGATTCAAACACTCAAGAGCGCGACAAAGGTTTCTGTACCAGCAATGTCGACGTTGGTAGTGGAAAAGTAGTCCTTAAAAACGAGTCAGAGAGAAATTGACCAAATGTTCAGAATCGATCTGAGAAAAAATAAGGCCCGCTAATAATTTCGCTGTTGCTGGGGCAAGAGTGACCCCCAGCATCGCGTGACCTGTTGCCACATAAACATGTGAGGTTCCAGGAACCTTGCCAATAACTGGCATGCCATCGGGAGTCATCGGACGAAGCCCCATGCCAACTTTTGGTTGCTGCGGGATGGGAAATGAGAAGAATTCTGCACTCGATTGTGCAATTCCATTCACGCGCGTTGGGTTAACCTTTAAAGGATTTCCACCAAATTCCATCGTCCCAGCAAGGCGAAGAAAGCTATTTGTTGGCGTGACGGCGACCTTTGCTTCACTGAGATAAAGAGCATGAGTAATTCGAGTTTCCTGATGAAAGTCCAGCGAGTAGCCCTTGCCGAATTTAAGAGGCATGTCAAAGCCCACTTGATTCATAAGTCCTCGAGATTCAACACCTGCTGCAATTACTACATGATCTCCAGAAACTTTCATGGACCCAAATGTCACTTCGGCACTCTTGTCGGCATTTTCTTTCAAGTAAATATCTTCGGAAGTTTCAAAGAAAGTTACACCAAGTTTTTCGCATGAGCTTCTCAAGCCCTCCAAAAGGGATGTGGGGTTAATGGAATATTGATCACTGCAATTAAGTCCCGCTTTTACAGATTGAGATAAGCCAGGTTCAATCTCACGCATCTCTGATCCGGTCATCCGAGTTACTTTCTTAAGACCGTACCGCTCGGAATTTTCGAACTCGGCGTAATGTGATTCCAATTCTTTCTCAGATTTGAAAGCCATTAAGACGCCCGTTTTGTGAAGTTCGAAATCAACTCCTTCGGCTTTATATGTATCAAAATGTTCGAGTGTGCCTCGTCCAAATTCAGAGAGAGCATGCAAACCATGTTCGAAACGTGCCTTCGAAGTATTTCGAAGCATCTTGGACATAAAAGAAATGTGATCAGGATGTGGAACGGGCGATATCCTCAGTGGACCATCACTCTTGAGCATCCACCCAATAGATTTCTTGACCATGCCAGGTGCAGGTACGGGCGATGCCATGATGGGAACGATCCATCCCGCATTAACTTCCCCAGCTTTGCCGGTATTTCGAGACGTTGAAACTACGGTGACTTCTTCGCCTCGCTTTGCGAATTCATAGGCGGTGGCTAGGCCGATTGGTCCTGCACCAAGAATTGTCGTTGACACTTGTGCCTTCCTAAAGCGGGTGGCGATCACGGGGGATTGCATAATTTCTCGTGCCTGGATGAAAATACATGATGGAGGCGGTTCCAGCCATATGGGCCTCTCAGATCGTTCACGCTCTCTGCGGGCATTCTCTGATGGGAATAGAGTCAGATTCTTGTGCGGAATGTGTAGGCCACAGGGAAAATACTGGGCATTATGCCTATAGCGAGACCCTGCTCAGTAACATACGCTCCACCCGTTGTATCCAATAGCCACATATGCCACATGGGACATGTGCGATGAGTAGGGGATTTTGATGCGTGAATTAACTCTAGATGACCTAGATGACATGGTCTTGGGAGCGACCCTCCTTGGAACAGGTGGCGGTGGAGATCCTTACATCGCTCGATTGATGGTTCGCCAAGCGATGGAGGATTACGGCTCTGTAAATATTGCCTCTCCTAGCGAACTCGATCCTGATGGGCTCGTCTTAACGGTTGCTGTCATCGGCGCACCAACAGTAATTAGCGAAAAAGTTCCAGCAGGACCTGAATTCACGGGTGTCGTTAATGCGCTCGCAAGTTACTTAGGAAAGAAGCCAGTAGCAATCATGCCCATCGAAGTCGGTGGCATGAACACTCTGATCCCATTAGCTGTAGCTGCCGAAATGGGGCTGCCGGTTATTGATGCAGATTCTATGCGCCGCGCGAACCAATATTTACAATTCGAGATGTTCCATTCTTAGGCATATGTTGAAACGCACACCACGTAACGTTCGCTGCTCCAATGAGGTTAACTCCTAAAGTATCCGACCACGCTTGTTGCCACTTCTCATACGTTGAACTCTCGATGGGATGATCAAAGAAAACACCCGCATTGTTGATGAGGACGTCAATCTTTCCAAATTGGCTTGCCACATCATCGACCATGGTCTTGATTGCTTTGGGATCGCGCAGATCTCCTTGCGCAATGATGTGCCCTTGGCCATTTAATGAATCTGCAACGCCCTGTGCATCGTGCGAAGATGAAACGTAGTGAATAGCTATGCGGTCACCAGCGGCTGCAAATTCACGAGCAATTGCTGCTCCGATACCGCGTGAACCACCAGTGATAACAACCGTGCGCCTAGTCTCATTAGTCATGGGCTTACTGTAGGTCAGGAACGCGTAACAAAAGGATAAGTGGGGCGAGTCGGGCTCGAACCGACGACGACAGAATTATGAGTTCTGGGCTCTAACCAACTGAGCTACCGCCCCTTGACCTACTGGGTAAAGATAGTTGAGTTCGCTATGCGGAACAAAACCGACTCTTCGTAGACAGGCAGGATATCTCACTATAGGTTGCAAGAATGAAATCACTAGCCGTATTGATTCGCGAAAGTGGCGCAAGTTTGCCATATACAACTTCTCGACCTCTTGAAATTGTAGAAATTGACCTCGCACCACCTGGAAAGGGTGAGGTTTTGGTCAAGATTGAAGCGGCAGGAATCTGCCATTCTGATCTATCTGTGGTCAATGGCACTCGCCAACGTCCGCTACCAATAATTGGTGGGCACGAATCTGCAGGTGTGGTGATTGAACTTGGAGCAGATGTAACATCTCTAAAAATCGGCGATCACGTAACAACAGTATTTTTGCCAAGTTGTGGAACATGTCACGAATGCACTTCCGGCATTCCTGCATATTGTTCAGTTGGAGCTGCAGCGAATGCTCGAGGCGAAATGATTAACGGTGGATCGCGAATCACTCTCAATGGTAAGTCCGTAAATCACTACAACGGCGTCTCTTGCTATAGCCAATATGCGGTACTAGATGAGCGATCGTTAGTGAAAATTCCCGATGACATTCCACTTGATCTTGCGGCACTTTTTGGATGCGCACTTTTGACAGGCATCGGTGCGGTGCGAAATTCTGCGCAGGCGCAACCAGGTCAATCCTTAGGTGTGTGGGGCTTAGGTGGTGTTGGTTTGTCAGCGCTGCTCGGCGCAGTGATTTCTAAAGCTTCGCCAATATTTGCAATCGATCCAGTGGCTTCAAAGCGCGAACTTGCTTTATCACTTGGTGCTGATGTTGCTTTGGATCCCAGCGAGAATCTTCGTGATCATCTACCTGGGGGAGTTGCGGTTGCTGTTGAGGCAGCAGGGCGAGCCGATACTTTGAAAGCAGCATACGAGGCAACAGGTCGTGGTGGAATTACTGTAACTGTTGGTCTTCCCAGGGCAGAGGAGATGTTGTCAATCTCCGCACTCTCATTAGTATCTGAGATAAAGACAATCAAAGGTTCTTATTTAGGTTCGGCAAATCCGCGAATTGATATACCTGAGTTTGTAGACTTTTGGCGCGAAGGCAAGTTGCCCGTTGAGAAATTGTTGACCTCTACGAGTCCAATGTCGCAAGTAAACGAGACTATGGATGCGTTGCAAGGGGCACAGGTAGTAAGGCAAGTTATTCACCCACATTAAAACTGTTGGGTAGTAACCATTTATTTACGGAAGCAGAAGAACCTTTCCGCGCGGGGCTGGGGCATTGAGTAATGCATCAACCCCAAGTTCCCACTGAGTTAGGGGGAACTTATGAGTGACAAGAAATGTTAAATCAAGCTCTCCCGAGTTGAGCAACGCAACTGTCTTCGCCCATGCTTTCGACGTGTAGCCAAATGATCCGTACATTGTGAAGTCACCATTTACCAGGTCATCTACTGCAAGGGGAATTGTCTCCTGGTGGCCAATCAAACCTAAAACTAATAGCGTGCCGCCACGGATCATTTTTGTCATGGACATTTCGAATCCGGACTTAGATCCTGATGCCTCAATAACTAGATCATATTTCTCATCGTTTACATCCGAAGTTAAAAAGAATGTATCAACATCTGCTTGGGCAACGAGTGGTCCTTGTTCGGGGCGAAGGCCAACTAGATCTACTGTGGAAGGCTTCCATGCACGTGCTAGCTTGGCTGATAAGAGACCTATTGTGCCATCGCCGATTACCAGAATTCTTGCGTTAACTGATGGGTTCGCTTTCAATAAACCTGTTGTTACTACAGCTGCAGGTTCAACGAGAGCTCCCGATTCGTCTGATGTTTTAGATGTAAGCACATGTACGAGATGTTCTTGCGCGCACACTGCAGAACTAGCAGCTCCATTGCGGGTAAATCCATACTCATCGTAAACTTCACATCTATTTGTATGCCCGCCTTTGCATTCACGACATTTCTCGCAAGGAATGATTCCTTGAACAACGACTCGATCACCAATATTGATGCGTTTAACGCCTTCTCCGCATTCGACAACCACGCCAGACCACTCATGCCCAATCGTGATTGGATAATTTACATAGGCAGGATCAATTGTTCCATGAGTAATTTCTAGATCTGTTGCACAAATTCCAACAGCAACAGGTTGTATGAGAACTTGGCCCATACCTAGAACAGGAATCGACTCCTCTACGAGTTCTAGTTTTCCATTCCCGGATGTCTTAAGTGCGAGCATCATCAGCCTCTTACTTTCACTTTACCGCCGAGTTTTTTAGTTATAGCTTCAGCATGTTTGAGAATCTTAATTCCAAGTTTTGCAATCTCTTCAGTAGGGAGTTCAGATTTCAAACCAGTGGCACTGATTCCTCCTGCGCATTGTCCAAAATGATCGTAAAAAGCAGCTCCGATACATACAACCCCTTGTGCATCTTCTTCGTCATCAACTGCATAACCGCGCACGCGAATCTTTCGAATGTCAGCCATTAATTTGGGTAGGGTTGTTATCGATTTTGGCGTGCGTGCCTCCAATCCAGATTCTTCAACGATTTCGCGAATTCTTTCGTCAGATAATTCTGCAAGGATCGCCTTTCCAGCAGAACTCACATGTGGAAGCTCGCGTATTCCTAGCGGAGTAAAGAATCGCACTACGCCGGGCCCATCAATTCGTTCGATAAATACTGGGTAGCCATCGTAATTGCGGGCGATTCGGACAGTGAGCCCTGTTTTCTTACTCAGTTCATTCATAATTGAACGAGAAAGGCTAGCAATGGGATCGCGCGCACTTGCCAGATCTCCAAGGCGAATTAAGGCCATGCCTGGTAAATATCTAGGGCCCGGTTCGCTCATACGAAGGTAGTTGTGGTCTACGAGTGTGCGCAAGGTTGCATGAGTTGCACTTTTGGAGCTCTTCATTTCGCGCGCAATCTCACTCAGCGTCAGCCCCTCCTTAGGCCCAGCCATAACAAGGTCGACGAGATTTAAGGCTTTGGTGACGCTGCCGATATTTGAAGAATTCTTCTTCTCTGGCATCCCAATACCCTCCCGTCAATCGTTGACATTCGTATCTTGTACGCCAATACTATTACTACCGAACGCTGTTCGGCAATACCGAACGGAACCTTTTATGCTTTCAGATGCACTGTTGGGCGGGTTACCCACAGAATCCATTCCCATCTCTAGCGCGTTGCGATTTCCAGATGGTGCAGATTTTAGGATCGAAATCCCATCCGTTGAAGGTCCGAAAGTTCTAGCCGCAGTTATCGATGAAGCCTCTAAGCGCGGCGTGGTTGTGAACCGAGTATCTCAAGGCAGTGGAGCAATGCTTCACACAGAGAAAGAGTTACGCGAGATGTCTCGCATTGCAGCGGATGCCGGTCTTGAAATTTCTCTCTTTATTGGGCCTCGCGAAGAGTGGGGTGTCAGTGCAATGTCGCGTGGGCCCGAAGGAGCAGCACTCAACGGTTCGGTTCGTGGAATGCGTCAGCTGCGTTATGCGGTGGAGGACTCACTGCGCGCCATCGAATGCGGAATCCGCGGATTGTTGATTGCCGATCTTGGAGTCCTTCAGGTTTTAGCAGATGCTCGTAAGACGCATCAGATCCCAAAGGATGTTGTATTCAAAGTCTCCGTAATGAAAGCACCGTCAAATCCAGCAACGGTAAAAGTCTTGGAATCCCTAGGTGGCGACACAATAAACCTTCCGACAGATCTCACTTTGAACGAACTTGCCGAGATGCGTGGAGTGACTTCTTTACCTATTGATTTATACGTTGAAGCACCAGATAGCCTGGGTGGTGTGGTCCGAGGTAACGAAGCCGCAGATCTTATTGCCGTCGCCTCTCCTCTCTATGTGAAATTCGGGCTCCGAAATTCACGCGGACTCTATCCATCAGGAATGCACCTTGATGCGGATGCGGCGCTTATAGCGCGCGAAAAAGTCCGCCGCGCCGAAATCTCTCTTGAATGGATACATCGCAGCGGAAAGAACCTCGTTCAATCAAAGCCAGGTGCCCAAGGACTTGGAATTCCACAACCGTGAAAGATACCAATGTCATCTAAACGTACTCTGCGAAGCAGTGAGTGGTTTGCAGGAAATGATGAGGTTGCGCTCTCTCATCGCGTTGTTTTGGCATCGGTCGGTTTTCAGCTCGAGCCCGATAACGAGCGGCCCATAATAGGAATTGCAGATTCCTCTAGCGACCTTAATCCTTGCAATCTTCCTTTGCGTGATTACATTGACGATATTAAAGCGGGGATTATTAAGGCCGGCGGGATTCCGATGGTCTTTCCCGTTATGTCGATGGGCGAAGATTTAATGAAGCCTTCGGCGATGCTCTATCGAAATTTGCTCTCCATGGAAGTTGAGGAATATCTTCGCTCCTATCCGCTAGATGGCGTTGTATTGCTTGCTAACTGCGATAAGAGTGTTCCTGGAGCACTTATGGGCGCAGCAAGTTCTAATCTCCCAACAATTATGTTTACTGCTGGTGCACGGCCTGCACCCGTTTACAAAGGTAAAAGAATTGGCACAGGGACCGATCTTTGGAGAATGTGGGCAGATTTCAGAGCTGGAAATATTTCGCAAGAAGAATGGCGCGAGTTTGAAGGCTGCCTCAACTGCGGCTTAGGTTCTTGCAACACGATGGGTACTGCATCCTCAGTAGCGTTAATGGTTGAAGCACTTGGTATGTCATTGCCTGGTACATCCACAATTCCTGCTGGTGATCCCGATCGCAAGACTGCAGCCTTCGACTCAGGCGTTGAAATTGTCACAATGGTGAACGAACAGGTATTACCGTCGGATGTAATGACCCCCAAAGCATTTCGTAATGCCGTGCGCGTGCTTCATGCATGCGGTGGTTCGACAAATGCCATCATTCACTTGTTGGCTATTTCTGGTCGCATTGGCGGAGAGTTAACTCTCGACGACATTGGCCGCCTTGGTGAAAATATTCCAGTTCTTGCCGATGTCGAACCCTCCGGTAGCGGGCTCATGCAAGATTTTCATCGCTCTGGTGGATTTCCGGCGCTGGCATTTGAAATGAAGGAACTACTTGAACTGGATGCACAAGTCCTTACGGGCAAAACTTTAGCTGAATATATTTCACCCAAGAAAGCCCTTGGTAGCGCCATTCGATCGATAGATAATCCGCTCCAAAATACGGGAGCATTTAAAGTCGTCGCCGGAAATCTTGCCCTCAAAGGCGCCGTTATTAAAGTTTCGGCAGCCTCACCCGAATTAATGAAACACGTCGGCCCGGCAATTGTTTTTACTGGATATAAAGATATGCGCGAGCGAATTGATGATCCCGATCTTCCTGTAACAAAAGATAGCGTTCTAGTGCTTACAGGTTGTGGCGCAGTGGGAGTTCCTGGTATGCCCGAGTGGGGAATGATTCCGATTCCAAAGAAACTTGCTGCTGAAGGAATCATTGACATGGTTCGCGTGACAGATTCTCGAATGAGCGGCACTTCATTTGGAACGTGTGTTCTACATGTATCGCCAGAAGGTGCTGTTGGTGGCTTAATAGATATGGTCTGCGATGGAGATCTCATTGAATTAAATGTAGCTCAAGGAACTCTGACACTTGTGGTTTCCGAAAAAGAGCTAGAAGCAAGAAAAGAAGCCTGGTCACCCGCTAAAAGCGAACATTTGCGGGGATGGCCAGCCTTGTATCAATCACATGTACTTCAACCCGATGAAGGATGTGACTTCGATTTCCTACGTGCTGCAACGACTGAGTCTCGTAGGTTTGTTTCGCCTGTGGTAGGTCGTTCATGACCACAGAACGATTCAACGTAAATAACCAGTCACTTACAGGAGGACTCATGAAGAAAAAGTTCATCGTTGCAAGCGTATTAGCGGTTGCCCTTGCACTTGCGGGCTGCAGCAGTTCATCAGATAAGACTTCGGCAAGTTCGGAATCAACAGTTTCCGATGCCCCAGTCACGCTTACTCTCTGGCACAACTTGGGTGATACTCAAAATGGAGTGGCTGTAAAGGCGTTGACAGAGGCCTACACGGCGCTTCACCCAAATGTTACTTTCAATTTAGTTAGTCAGCCCGCTGATAACTACTTTGCGCTGCTTCAAGCAGCAGCTGTTTCAAAAACAGGTCCTGACCTAGCTCTCATGTGGTGTTGCCTCTTTATTCATAAAAGTTATTTGGCAAACCTCAAAGGCCTAGTTCCGGATGAAGCACTTGCCCGTATGGGTGGATTGGAATGGACCGCAGACAATTTTGATATTGCCAATGGTCCTAACATCATGCTTACTGATCGTCAGTTCTATATGGGCTTTTACAATAAAGAGGCCTTTACCAAAGCTGGCGTAACTTCCGTTCCAAAGACGTGGGATGAACTTTATGCCGCATGCGGAAAGTTGAAATCATCAGGCTACACACCAATGGTTTATGGAAATGGCGGGCAAAGCTTAGGAGCCCTCTACTACCCATGGTATGACTCCAGTTATATAACAATTGGTCAAGCTTCCTCTACCGGGTTCCGTGATCTTTACAGTGGAAAAAATCAATGGGATTCTCCTTCAAACGTAGCTGCATACGAAAAATATGCTGCGTTGAAAACTAAGGGTTGCACAAACTCAGACATACTCACCAAAACCAATAACATGGATGACTTCCTTGGCGGAAAAGCAGCGATGATTATTGATGGCACGTGGGATACACAGAAGTTCACCGACAAATTCGGAGACAAGGTTGGCGCATTTGTGCCTCCATTCTCTGATGCCCCAATGACTGGTGTTGTTCAAATGGCTGGACAAGGTATTTCAATTATGAAGTACTCAAAGAACATCACGGCAGCAGCAGGATTTGTTACATTCATGACAACAGATGAGGCAAGCGCAATCTTTGATAAAGCGGGACTCATTCCAAACGTCATTGGATCAACAACTTCTAACCCTGTTAATAAAGAGATGCTTGCTTTCACTGAAACAGGTGGTCTCACAGCATTCCCAATGCTCGATAACGTCATCCAAGGTGATGTTGTTGATGCTGGCAATAAGATTATTCCATCCATTTTGGCGGGGAAGATCAAGCCAGCGGCAGCGCTTAAACAGTTAAGGCAGGTATGGGAGCAACTTGCAGCCGATGCCAAGACCGAAACGTATAAGTTACCTGATTAAGCAGTATCAAGAGTAAACAATAGGTAGATTGGAGCCAAAGAGAGGACGCAGATGTCCTCTCTTTGGCTCCAATTCATTCAGATTAAAGGAACGAGAAAAAAGAAATGAGAACGTCAGCATTACATCAGCAACGAGCTAGAACAGGCATGCTCTTCTCGGCACCAGCGTTCTTACTCGTAGCAGCATTTTTGGGTCTTCCGATTTATCAAGCTATGTATTATTCGATGACTAAATGGGATGGAATTGTTTCCAAATGGATAGGGCCCGATACCTTTATCCGAGAATTCAAAAGTCCCATTTTTTGGAGAGTTCTCGAAAATAACGCACTCTTACTTTTAGCCGTCCCCGTTGCGATTATCGTTCCTATGGGAATCGCTTACATGCTTAACGAAAAAGTTGTGGGTTGGAAATTCTTTCGTACTATTTACTTTCTACCTACGGCCATTTCATGGGTAGTTATAGGAATGGTTTCGCTTCGCTTCTTCGCACAGCAGGGACTTCTGAATGATTTACTTAAGGGTTTCGGATTAGGGTTTATTCATACCGATTTACTCTCTTCAGAACGTGGTGCGCTGGTAGCTGTAGGAATTACATTCATATGGTCAATGGTGGGCACAAATAGCATAATTTTTCTTACTGGCATGGCCACTCTTGATATGTCTTTGAACGAAGCAGCACGTATGGATGGGGCTAATTCGCTGAGGATATTTTGGAACATCACGCTTCCGCAACTAAAACGTTTTATTCAGTTCTCTTTCATCATTACGGTAATCAGTGCTTTTACTGCGCTTTTCAGTTTGATCTTTGTAATGACCGGTGGGGGACCAGGGTTTGGTACCACGACATTAGAGTTCTTTGTATATCAGAGCGCCTTCTCACGTGGAAATTTTGGAATGGGTGCAATGCTTGGAGTTATTCTCTTCTTTATCATGGCCATATTGGGATCTGCCCAACTTTTGCTAATTCGGAATAAAGAGTAATCCGATGAAATTAAAGAATTCTTTCACTTTTCTGCTGATGAGCGTCTTAGCAGTTGTGATGCTCTATCCATTCGGCTTCATGATTAATACGTCATTCAAATCTAAAGCACAGTTTTTAGGGGAACCAGGACATTCACTTATTTCCTGGAGGAAGATCTTCTCCGTCATGCCAGTTGGCCAGCAATTGCTTAATTCTACTTTAGTCTGTGCTGGAGCAATCGCGATTATTCTTTTTGTTAGCTCGCTTGCCGGATTTGCTCTCGCAAAATTAACCTTTAGATTCTCACCAGTTGTTTTGCTCGGAATTGTGGGAGCTATGTTGATTCCATTGCAGTCAATCATTATTCCCGCGTATATCAACGCAAGTAACTGGCATTTACTCAGTGGATACTGGGCTGCAATCTTGGTCTATGCAGCTTTGGGAACTCCGTTTGCCACCTTTCTTATGACTTCATATTTCCGAGGCATCCCCGATGAATTAATCGAGGCGGCGGTAGTTGATGGCCTGAGTTATGCAAATGTATTTCGTCGAATTGCACTTCCATTATCTGTGCCGGCGCTTATAACAATTGTTGTTTTGCAATTTATTCAAATTTGGGATGATCTATTGGTAGGACTTCTTTTCTTGCAAGATCAAAACTACAGAACAATTACCGTAGGACTTGGTGCCTTGGCATCGGGACGAACAACCGATGTGACGGTACTAATGGCCGGATCAATAATTAGCGCAATTCCTGCAATCGTCGTTTATTTGATCTTCCAAAAGCAACTCGTAAATGGACTCACAGCAGGAATCGGTAAGTAATCATGAAACGTGAACGGATTTCTCATGGCTGACGATTCTTTATTAGAGATAGTTGGAGAAGAGATATCTCTCATTGTTAATTTATCTCTCGGTTCCCGCGTAACTTCATTGAAATGGCATGGACTTGAATTTGTTGTGCAACCCAGGCCGAGTTTGATGGATTGGGGGTGGTATGCAATGGTGCCATGGGCGGGTCGGGTTAAGAATGGATTGATTAATGACAAGTCTGGCAAAGAGTTTTTATTGCCCGTTGACTGGGAACCACCTCATGCCGAACATGGGTACGGATTCTATTCAGCGTGGGAGAAGACGAGTGCGACCTCGTCACGCTTAGAGATGCCTGCTCCTTATTCACCTGCGGTGGCCGAACAAAGATTTGAAGTTAAGGGCAATTCAGTGCATTGGAGTCTGGAATATTCGGCTAATGGTTGTGAGATCCCTGCCTGGCTCGGATTTCATCCTTGGTTTCGTAGCCAATTGGAAAAAGGCGAGAGCGCCATTGTTGAATTTGAAGCAGATCGTATGTTGGTTAAGGGTTTGGATGTAATGCCCACTGGAGAATATTCATCTCCTAAACCTCCTCCATGGGATGACGCCTTCACGGATTTCAAAAGATTACCCACCATCACCTGGCCGGGGGCCGCAAAAGTGAGCGTGACTTCACCTGCACCATGGTGGGTTATTTACACTGAAGACCCGGTGGGCGTTTGCGTTGAACCGCAAAGCGCGCCGCCAGATGCGGCCAATCTCGGCATAACAGGTGAGCATCACATAGAAGCAGTATTCACTTTTTCTTAAAGTAACATTCCGGCAAAATACGATGAACTAATAAAACGAAAACAAAGGGGCCACACGGTGAAGATAACGAAAATATCCACGACAGTTATCAATGCGAATATGCGCAACTGGGTAATTCTGAGCGTTTTCACGGACCAGCCAGGACTTATAGGAATCGGCGAGGCCTCTCTGGAGTTTCAGACAATGGCGGTGGTTGGAGCGATTGAAGATCTTGCCCCTTTGGTAATTGGACAAGATCCGCGTGATATCGAGAAGCTATGGCAAATCATGTATCGCCATCCGTTCTTCAAAGGCGGCGTTGTGACGATGACTGCACTCAGTGGTATCGATCAAGCACTGTGGGATATAAGTGCTAAAGCATTGGAAGTCCCGCTGTGGAGGATTCTCGGTGGTAGGGCCCGAGATCGTGTTCGTATGTACGATCATCTTGGTGGAGGTAATTCAGATGCCGTGTATAACGCAGATACTGTCGATGAATTTGCTGCAAAAATAAAACAGACAGTTGCTGATGGTTTTACTGCAGTAAAGATTTTAGCTGTTCCACAATCCGCCCCATTAGGGGAGAATGCAAAGCTACGGCATGCAGAAGAACTAATGGGCGCTGCCCGTGATGCAGGCGGCCCTGACCTAGATATCATGATTGATTTTCATGGACGAACTACTGCTGCGATGGCAATTCAATATGCCAAGGTCTTAGAGCCGTTTCGCCCATTCTTTCTTGAAGAAGTTGTGCCACCAGATCAGCATGAAGCTATGGTTCGGGCTCGACGCGGGATAAACGTTCCGCTTGCCGCAGGTGAGCGATTGTTAACGCGAATGGAATTCTTGCCCCTCTTGAGAGATGGACTTATAGATGTTGCGCAACCAGATGTATGTCACGCTGGAGGAATCACTGAACTTAGGAAGATTTCAGCGCTCTGTGACACATTTGGAGTCACTATGGCGCCGCATAATCCGCTCGGTCCAGTTGCAACGATGGTCAATATTCACCTCGCCCTTGCGACTTCAAATTTCTTGATTCAAGAAGTTATGAGAGCAGATGTTCCTTGGCGCCAGGACGTATTTACAACCATGCCTGAATTAAAAGATGGTCACATTCTCGCTCCAACGGGTATTGGAATCGGTATCGAGATTAACGAAAGTGAAGCCAAGAAACATCCTTACCAACCAGTGACAGCGACGCAGTGGTATCACGACGATGGATCAGTAGCCGACTGGTAAAGCAGTTCCATCGCTTCGATATCTCGCGGTGAAACACCGCAGCACCCACCAATAATGGTTGCGCCTAGTTCGATCCATTCTGCAAGTAGATCGGGAGCAAATCGACCATTGGGTTTGCCAATCCACTCTTTCTTGGAGGCATCCCATTTTCGTCCAGCGTTGGGATAGAGGACAAATGGGAAATCAATTTCGGCAGAATTAAGAAGCGGGGCAATGAATTCGGGGGCGGTGCAGTTGATGCCTACAGCTAGAGCGTATTTTCTTTCGGCAACAATTTGCGCAGCTTCGCGAAAAGGTTGACCTGCATTTGTTTGATTGCCTTCTTTACAGGAGTAGGAAACCCAAAAGGGAATATCGCTTCCGGTTTCATCCAATAGGTCTAGAAGGACTTCAACTTCCTCGATATCGGGCATAGTCTCCATGGCCAGAATATCTGGCTGCGTCTCAATCAAAATATCAAGGCGCTGCTTATGAAATTCGCGCAATACTGAACGTGAGACTCCATAGCGCCCACGATATTCAGATCCGTCGGAAAGGGATGCGCCATAGGGACCAACACTTGCCGCTACTTGAACGTCGTGATCAGAAGCCGCGCTTCTGGCAAGTTCGGTTGAGAGATTAAGCGTTGAAATTACATCCGACTTACTCCATCCTCGGATATCGCAGCCAGAGAAAGAAACTTGATAAGCAGAAGTAATGATGATCTGGGCACCAGCGTTGACGAAATCACGATGTGCTTTCTCAATTTCCCTTGGCGCGGTGCGTAGAAGTTCGCCCGTCCATAAAGATCCAGTGAGTTTATTTCCATTGGCTTCTAGGGCAGTGGATAAACCACCATCAAGTTTGCGAACTAGCATTCGCCCATCGTAGTCAAGAAGTAGCTTTAACAGGGCAGGACTGTTTGAACCCGAAGGCGCAATTGCGTGCGATGTGGAGCGGCAGTCGTCAACGACCAATCTCCACCTGTGGCGAGATCGTAAATGGCAGAACCCATTCCACGAATCGGTGCAACAGGATGGTCGCCATCGTTAGTAATCACGAACTCAAGGGAGGAATCCTCCAACTGCCGCACTTTGATTTCAATGCCACTGGTGGCCCCATGTTTCAAAGCATTATTAATCGCTTCCTCTACTGCCAATCCGCAGGTCTGCACGATCGGCAAAGGTATATCTGTATGAACCTCGCAGACCAAGCCAATAGGAAGCAAGCAATTCCAGAGCTCAACACGCAAATCTAATTCCTCATGCAGGGACTGTTGATGAATGGTTTTAGGTTCGATTGGTTGGCACAGCAATTCTTGGGCAACTTCGATGACCTTTTGAAGGGCTTCTTCGGTACGAGCTTTATGTGCTTGATCAAGAAGCAAGGCAATTGCTAGAAACCTAGATTGCAGCTCACCATGTGTGTAGTGAGCCCACTTCTTAAGATGCGTCGACTTCTCTACAGCTGCAAAATCGGTGAGCGAAGTTTCTGCCGCTTGCTTCCAATAGCGGTGAGAAAGTGACCGAAGTCCGCCTGCCGCTTCCTTTCTAATATTTTGGGCAGCAATGGCTGGATCTTGCCTGCCAACGGAGATTAGATGAATCTCTTTCGTGAGAAGTTCAAAGGAGCTCTGAATATCTCTTGGTATGCGCGTTGAGAGATTTGACTCTGAAATATCGGACATTCACTTATCTTCCTCTAAGCAAATTAAAATATGTGCGAGCAATCTGTACCCGTTGATTAGTTGTTTCATCATGTTCGAAACGAAGAATTTTTGCCAGACGAGAAATAGAATTCTCCGTCGATTTCACGGTGGTGAAGCGACGCTTTGAAATCTCCGCATTCGATAGGCCCAAAGCAATCAATCTCATCAATTCAATTTGTGTATCGGTAAGGGTATCTTCTTTTGATACTCATTTGACAGAAGAGATCTTTTACTATCAGGGTTGCGGCTCATTTCGATTGCTTCCTGAATGCCGTTTAATATCGCCTCTTGTGCGCCTATATGAGATTTCTCGAGATAAACAACATTCGGCGGCACTGTTCGTAAGTTAGGTCGCAACAATCGAGGATCAGGAATAACTGTCAACACAACAATGGCTACCTTGGGATCTTTTTCTCGCATTGCATATGCAATATCAATGCCGGTAGGTCCTTCACCTAAATCGATATCTAGAGTCACTACATCAGGACGATGTAAGTAAAATAGTTGCATTGCTGATTGCGCATTAGCTGCACCAGCCACAACATTAAGTCCATTAGCTTCTAGTGAGTCGCTCAATACAAGTCGCTGGAAATTTTCATCTTCGACGACAAGAACATCAAGGCTCGGATTAACTTCTACCGTGGTTGTCATGGCAATAATTTATAGAGTTATCCACTCAATATCTGTAGCGTTAACCCTGCTGACTGGTCACTGTATTCGAAGGAGGGTTTGCACTATTAGTACGCGGCGTGATCAATTTCAGAAGGGGTTTTCACCGCAAAAACTATTACTACGTGTGGGTGATATTGCCCAAGAGTTATCGCATAGTTTATTTTTTTGTGGGTTTGTCCTCTTTCTCAAGTCGTCCCTTGCTGCAACGAATTAGATTAGGCTTGGCCGTTATTTACCCACCATTGAGTGCTTCTACTTCAGATTTTTCCTTCCACACCTTGCCAACCTTCACGAATATCACCGGATAAACAGCGATGATCAACATCATCATGACTAGTGCGCTTAATCTCGGTCAAGAAACGTTGAATAACTAGCTCTCTTCCCAACTTGCGCAGGTATGCTCGCGCCATGCGTCGGACTACGTCTTTGATAATGTCAGCTTTCTTTCTATTGACGATCTTTACTCAAAGCGCCCAAGCTGCGCCGACATAC
>QYPT01000081.1 GCA_007280125.1 Streptomycetaceae bacterium
GCTCGGTGCTCATCTGTCGAAGGGTACGCCTTGATGCCAAGAGGTGAAACTTTTCCCCATTTAATAGTAATGTGCGCCTGTGACCCAAGATGACCAAGTAGTACGCCGCGCCCCGCTTTTCACTTCGCTCGACGATGCGGCAGCCGCATCCCTTCGTTCGTCGATGACAGGCGTGAAGTTACATAAAGGCGCGGTCCTATTTTCTGAAGGCGATGAAGGCGATCACTTGTATGTGATTGTTGAAGGAAAGTTAAAGCTCGGAACATCCAGCGGAGATGGACGTGAGAATTTACTCTCCGTTCTCGGGCCAGGCGAAATGTTTGGCGAACTTTCACTCTTTGATCCAGGGCCTCGTACATCTACTGCAACTGCAGTTACTGACGTGCGTTTGCTAAGCCTTGGTCATAACCAAGTTATTCCTTGGATTACAAAGCACCCTGAAGTTGCACTTAATCTACTAGCGCGCCTTTCACAACGTTTGCGCCGCACTAATGAGGTCGTCGGAGATTTGGTTTTCTCTGATGTTCCAGGTCGTGTTGCAAAAGCACTCATCGATCTTGGTGAGCGTTTTGGGCAAGAGACCGACGAAGGCTTATACGTCAATCACGATCTCACTCAAGAAGAATTAGCTCAACTTGTTGGCGCATCGCGCGAGACAGTTAATAAAGCCCTTGCGGATTTCGCAGGGCGAAACTGGATTCGTCTTGATGGGCGCGCTGTACTAATTCTTGACTTAGATCGTTTGAGTAAGCGCGGTCGCTAGTTCTTTAGTTCGACAGTAAGTTCAATTTCCACTGGTGAATTCAACGGTAACTCCGCGACTCCGATTGCAGATCGGGCGTGCTTGCCTTCTTCGCCCCAAATACTCACAAAGAGTTCGCTAGCTCCATTTACAACTCCTGGGTGATTTACATAACCCGCGACGCCGTTGACGTACCCAACAACTCGAACCACGCGAACGATGTCATCAATATTGGCTACTAATTCAATCGCGGCAAGCGCATTTAACGCACAAATTTGCGCCAATTCCTTGCCTTGTTCGACAGTTATTTCTCCGCCAAGTTTTCCTGTCATGGCAATCGCGCCATCAACCATTGGCAACTGACCCGCAGTGAAAACTAAATTTCCAGTGCGAACCGCTGGCACGTAAGCAGCAATTGGCTTGGCAGCAACAGGGAGTGTTAAGCCGAGTTCAGCTAGTTTGGCGCGGACATCAGTCATTTGATTTCTCTCTTCATATAGGCAACAAGGCTATCTCCGCCACCAGGAGCGGGAACTACTTGAACAAGTTCATATCCTTCTGATCCCCAGTTATCAAGAATCTGCTTTGTTGCATGAGTTAAAAGCGGCACAGTCACATATTCAAATTTCATTTTTCTCTCCCTTTATTAATTTGCGAGCGCGGCTTTTACTGCTGCAGATACAACGCCACCATCGGCTTTGCCTGCAATCTTTGGTGATAGTACTTTCATAACAAGACCCATACCTGCAGGACCAGCGGCGCCAGTTTCTGCAATTGCGTCCGTAATCATTTGCTGAAGTTCGGCGTCGGAAAGTTGTGTTGGTAGGTATCGGGCAATTACTTCACCTTCAGAACGCTCGAGCGCGGCTCTATCTGGGCGCGCACCGGCGTCATAAGCATCAGCCGCTTCACGGCGCTTCTTAGATTCGCGCGAAAGGACGGTAATAATCTCCGCGTCAGTGAGCACGCGGGCCTCTTTGCCTGAAACTTCTTCCATGGTGATCGCGGTCAAAACCATGCGAATCGTGCCGGAGGTTAATTCATCGCGGCTACGGATTGCTTCGGTAAGGTCATCTCTGAGTCGTTCTTTAAGTGCCATAGGGGTATCTTCTCACGACTAGGTAGGAGTCAGAGCAATGGCATTCATCCTCAGACAAGCGCAGATACCGATTCTGCCTGCGGGTCATGCCCCAATTCGCATTCTTCATTTCTCTGACCTGCATCTAACACCTACGCGAAATCGAGAAATCTCCGATATTAAGAGCTTCATCGATCTCAAGCCTGACCTAGTTATTAGCACCGGTGATTTTCTCGGACACATAAATGCAGTGCCTGTTACGTTGGATGCCCTCGATGAATTACTCGATCTTCCTGGGCTATTTGTTTTTGGTTCCAATGATTACTTTGCCCCGCGGGTAAAGAATCCTTTTTCCTACTTAACCCCTGATGATGGAAGTCGAAAACATGGCCAACCGTTGCCCTGGCACGAATTAGCGGCCGGACTTTCAGGACGTGGTTGGAAGAACCTCAACTATTCTCGCGCCGTGTTAAAGATCAATGACACAACAATTGAATCTCGCGGAACCGATGATGCTCACTTAAATAAAGATGATTACTCACTGGTTGCCGGATTACCAACTAATGAAGCCGACATTGCAATCGGAGTTACTCACGCGCCGTATTTGCGTTTGCTTGAGGCGATGCATGCAGATGGGTTGGACGCGATATTTGCTGGGCATACTCATGGTGGGCAGGTGCGACTACCGTGGATCGGCGGAAGTAAAGCGTTGACAACTAATTGCGATTTACCAAATTGGCGTGCGCGTGGCCTTACACGTTTTGGTCATGAACCATGGCTGCATGTTTCTGCAGGAATGGGAACAAGCCCTTTTGCGCGAATCCGTGTTGCTAGTCCGCCAGAGGCATCTCTGGTGACACTTACTTAGTGAATTCAACCGCCAAGAGTTCGGCAATTTGAGCAGTGTTGAGCGCTGCACCTTTGCGCAAGTTATCGCCGCAGACAAATAGGTCTAAAGCCATCGGATCATCGATGCTTTTACGCACTCGTCCAACCCATGTTGGGTCGGTGCCGACAACATCAGCAGGTGTTGGGAACTTATGGTTTTCTGGATCGTCAACCAACTTCACGCCAGCTGCGTTCTGCAAAATATCCTGTGCTGCTTTACGTGACGGCTCCTTCGCGAAAACTGCATGCACCGTCAGTGAGTGAGTTGTAATCACGGGAACGCGAACGCACGTCGCTGAAACTTTGAGATTTGGTAGACCGAGAATTTTGCGAGACTCGTTGCGGACTTTCAATTCCTCTGATGAATATCCATCTTTTTTCAAAGAACCAGCCCAAGGAATGACGTTGAGTGCAAGTGGTGCCGGGAAAGGTCCGAAGTCCGAAATCTTTGATCGAACATCGCCGCCTTCAGTACCAGCATCTGTTCCTGCCACTGCGGCGATTTGTGCACGCAAGGAATCAATTCCTGCTTGACCAGCACCGGATGCTGCCTGGTAGGAAGAAACAACTAGTTCTTCCAAAATATATTCTTTGTGGAGTGCGCCCATCGCAACGATCATCGATAACGTGGTGCAGTTTGGGTTGGAGATAATTCCACGCGGGCGATTCTTTGTCTCCTGCGGATTAACCTCAGGCACTACAAGCGGTACATCTACATCCATTCGAAATGCACCAGAGTTATCTACAACTACAGCCCCACGTGCAGCAGCAATCGGAGCCCATTCGGCGGAAATTTCATCTGGAACATCGAACATTGCAACATCAATTCCATCAAAAGCCTCGGGTGAAAGAGCTACAACAGTGAGCTCTTCGCCACGGCACATCAATTTCTTACCAGCACTACGTGCCGTTGCAATCAGACGAATTTCGCCCCATACATCGGTGCGTTTAGAAAGAATATCGAGCATGACGGTGCCGACAGCGCCTGTTGCGCCCACTACCGCGAGGGATGGTTTTTGTGTCATCGGCCAGATCCGCCGTAAACAACTGCTTCTACTTGGTCTGCATCGAGGTTGAAGGCTGTATGTGCTGCTTTTACGCCACGTTCTAGGTCAGCTGCGCGACACACAATAGAGATACGAATTTCTGACGTTGCAATCATTTCAATATTGACGCCTGCCTCTGACATCGCCGCAAAGAACATTGCAGTCACACCAGGGTGTGATCGCATTCCAGCGCCGACGAGTGAAAGTTTTCCGATTTGATCATCGTATTGAATAGAGGCAAATCCAACTTCACCTTGTATACGTTGCAAGATTGCTGTGGCGTTTGGACCTTCGCTCTTTGGAAGAGTGAAAGAGATGTCAGTTAAGCCAGTAGCAGCCGCAGAAACGTTCTGCACAATCATGTCGATATTGATGTCAGCATCGGCAATGGATTGGAAGATACGAGCAGCAACACCAGTGCGGTCAGGTACGCCGACGATAGTGATTTTTGCTTCGCTCTTATCGTGTGCGATGCCTGCGATGATTGCTTGCTCCATGTTTCCTCCTTCAGGATGGTTCTTAACCACCCAGGTTCCTTCGTTAGTAGAAAAAGATGATCGAACGTGAATTGGCATTTCATAACGACGTGCATACTCAACGCAACGCAAATGTAAAACTTTTGCGCCACTTGCAGCGAGTTCCAACATTTCATCGTATGTAACTGATTTCAATTTCTTCGCAGTAGGAACAACTCGTGGGTCCGCGCTAAAGACTCCGTCAACATCTGTATAGATTTCGCAGACATCCGCATCCAATGCAGCAGCGAGGGCAACTGCAGTTGTGTCAGATCCACCGCGTCCGAGTGTGGTGACATCTTTAGTGTCCTGACTAATTCCTTGGAAGCCCGCAACAATTGCGATTGCTCCCTCTTTCAATGCATCTTGAATACGACCAGGTGTCACATCGATAATGCGAGCGCGACCATGTGCCGAGTCAGTAATGACACCGGCCTGACTGCCGGTGAAAGAACGGGCCTCGTGGCCCAAATTTGAAATTGCCATTGCAAGTAGCGCCATAGAAATGCGCTCTCCCGCGGTGAGGAGCATGTCGAGCTCGCGCCCCTTGGGCATTGGAGTGATCTGATTGGCCAGGTCGATGAGCTCATCAGTCGTATCGCCCATGGCGCTTACGACCACGACAACCTGATTTCCGTCGCGCTTGGTGGCCACAATGCGTGCCGCAACCCGCTTCATGCCCTCGGCATCGGCAACGGATGAGCCACCGAATTTCTGAACTATTAATCCCATGGCGCTAGTTTGAATGAGATTTCGGAAAAATGGTAATTAATCTCAAAATACGAGACAGGGTTACATCCACATACTGAGATACTTATTACTCTACAGTGCGGCGCCCTTCAAATGCGCGACCCAAGGTCACTTCATCGGCATATTCGAGGTCTCCACCGACCGGTAGACCACTGGCAAGGCGTGAAACTTTGAGCCCAAGAGGCTTGAGCATTCGAGCCAAATAGGTAGCGGTTGCCTCACCTTCGAGGTTGGGGTCGGTCGCCAAAATGATTTCGGTGACTTGGCTATCGGCAAGGCGCACCATGAGTTCGCGAATACGCAGTTGGTCTGGACCGATGCCATCGATCGGGCTAATTGCTCCACCGAGGACGTGATACTTGCCGCGGAATTCGCGAGTGCGCTCGATAGCTATTACATCTTTACTCTCTTCAACAACACAGATTGCGGTGTTATCGCGACGAGGGTCGCGGCAGATGCGACATTCGGTCTCCTCGGAAACGTTGCCGCATTGAGTACAAAACTTCACGCGCTCTTTCACGGTGCGAATCGCATCTACGAGCGCCGCTGCGGTTTCACTCTCTGACTGCAGAATATGAAAGGCAATGCGCTGTGCACTCTTTGGGCCTATACCTGGTAATCGACCTAGCGCATCGATGAGATCTTGAATTGCGCCTTCATACATACCACTCATGAATGTGGAGTCTCGCTAATAAATTCTGCGCCAAGTTCTTTTGCAAGTAAGGTTTGACCTGAGAGCAAATCAGCATCAGTTGGTGCTTCATCTACTCGGACCGCACGCGCTTGAGGCGTGTTGGGATTTATCGATGGATCAACAACTACTTCGATCTTTCTATCTAGGCCGACAATATCCACGAAAGATTGACGCAGGATTTCATCACTGCCCGAACGAATAAATGAATCGCGCGCGCCTGCGTTCACGATTGCAATCGTGATCGCTGTGTCATCAAATCCAAGAACCTGTGCACTTGTACTAAGTAGTGACCATGTAAGGCGGCGGCGTTTCTTCACATCTTCAATAACATCTGGCCACAATCTGCGAAGCCCAGCAATATCTGTTGCACCAGTTGGCTTTACAGATTGCATAACTGCTGGCTCATCAACGCGATTCGTCGACTCGGGAAGAACTTTTTTAGAGTCGACTCCATCGCTTGATTTCGCGGCTTCAGTTGGCTTTGAAACTGCTGCGGCCTCGTCAACTCGATTCGTCGACTCGGTAAGAACTTTTTTAGAGTCGACTCCATCGTTTGATTTCGCCGCTACTGGTGCAGTAGCACGAGGTTGGGCAGATGACATCGGTGCCAAGCTTTCGGCGCGCTCTAAACGTTCTACGCGAACTAATAATCCACGCTCGGATGTATCCCCCAGTGGCAAAAGCATCCGTCCGCAAATGAGTTCAAGCATTAAACGCGGCGCTGTTGCTCCACGCATTTGTGTTAAACCTTCGGCCGCAATGTCTGCAGCACGGGAGAGACCAGCTGAGCCAATGTTCTGTGATTGATTGCGCATACGTTGGAGTTGATCATCGGAAACCTCACGCAGGATTGCACTTGAGCCTCCATCGGGCAGGGCATCCACAATCATGAGATCGCGCAATCGCTCAAGGAAATCACCTGCAAAGCGTCGTGGGTCATGACCGGATTCGATAACGCGATCAACTGTTTTGAAGAGCGTCGCTCCATCTCGTGCAGCGAGTGCGTCAACTGCGTCATCAAGTAGCGCGCTATCGGTAAAACCAAGAAGTTGAATGGCGATGTCATAGCTAACACCTTGATCACCTGCACCTGCTAAGAGTTGACCTAAGACTGAAAGGGCATCGCGCACTGATCCACCACTTGCGCGCACAACTAATGGAATAACTCCCTTAGCAACTTTCACTCCTTCAGAGTTACACACCTTCTCTAAGTGTGCGGCCAAAATTCCTGGTGGGACTAAACGGAATGGGTAATGGTGTGTGCGAGAGCGAATAGTTGAAATCAACTTATCTGGTTCTGTTGTTGCAAAGATAAAAATTACGTGGGGTGGTGGTTCTTCAACGACTTTCAATAACGCGTTTGCTGCACCCGGCCCAAGTTGATGTGCTTCATCAATAATATAAATCTTGTAGCGACTATTTACTGGCGCAAAGAATGCTTTATCGCGAAGATCGCGCGCATCATCTACTAAGCCGTGCGTTGCTGCATCTAATTCAATAACATCTAAAGACCCCGGACCGTTCGCTACAAGATCGGTACACGATTGGCATATGCCACATGGATCAGGTGTTGGTCCTTTTTCGCAGTTAAGGCTGCGCGCCATAATGCGAGCGCTCGATGTTTTTCCGCATCCACGTGGACCAGAAAATAAATACGCGTGATGAATGCGTCCAGATGACAACGCATTGGAAAGTGGAACCGTTACATGTTCTTGCCCAATAACGTCAGCGAATAGAGATGGACGATATTTGCGATACAACGCCAAACTCATCAGCTCTCCCTTCCTTCCGTTATGGCCATAAAAGGACCCCTCGCGCACCCACTAGAGCGTGCCTACCCTTGCTGCCTTCCAGCCCTGGGGGAGTTTGGCACGGTAATGCCGCGCGAGGGATCTGGTCTAAGCATAGTTAAGAGCACCGATAGAGTTCTCCCCTCGGAGGATTCGCATAGCGGCCGAGTGCGCACGCTTGGAAAGCGTGTAAAGGGCAACCTTTCAGGGGTTCAAATCCCCTATCCTCCGCCATTCGCTGTCAGGCCAACTCGATATGTAACTACTTTTTCTGCCAAGAACTTTTCCCATCACTGCCTACCTTGCAGGCAAGTTGAGTTCCATCAGCGGCCTTACCGCTTGTTCCCTTTGTGGGATCACAGGACTCTCCAACTTGTTGAAAGACTGGACCACCGGAATTGTTAGGAGCCTCTGGTTTTTGCGTCTCGCCTGGCTTAGCTCCGCTATCGGAGTTGCCTGAATTACTCTGTGAGGAAGGAACGCCGGCGGCAATTGTTTCCCCTTTGAGCGCTACCCAATCTGCGGTTGTGCGTCCTGTTCCAACACTAAAGTCACAGGGATGAGATTGACGTTCGGCCAATGAAATCTTCATATTTGATGGAGTGATCCCGTGTTCGGCGAACGTAACCAAAACTTCTTTGGTCATGTGATCAAAGATGCTTCCTAATATTTCAGAATTATTTGCAGCGCGAGATTTTCCTACTAGATCAATATCAAAATCAAAGCCTGGGTCAGACATTGAGGCAAACCCTAATAGGTCACCAGCTTTTACGTTGTCCCCCAATTTGTATTGTTTCGTGAAGTAAATGTGCCCGAATGAGAAAACTACATTCTTGTCAATTGAAGTAGATAAGCCAAGGCCGTTACCGTTCTGGGGGCGGCCCAGTCCACCCTTATCTGCTTCAAGCTGGATAACTGAAACCGTTCCATCAAAGGGTGCAAAAACTTTAACCTTGTCCGTAGTCCCCTGAAGTGAAGCGATGGGGTACCAGTAATGCTTAAGAGAAAGATTGCTCACGAGAGTTTTGTCGAAGGTGTAGCCATCTCGATTGTGGCCAGAACAGCTCGCATACTTTGAAATACTATTTGTCTGATTTAGATCAACCGGCACCGCTGTGATGTATTTTGCATCGGGATTTGGCCAACTTGAACTAGATGCAACAATTTCATCTTTCTTTTGAGGGGTCGGATCGGCAGTCGGCAAACCCTTGCTCCACAATAGTTTTTTCCCAGATTTAACACACTGATACTTTTTTCCAGATTCAACAACCGTTTGGCCCACCTCTTTACAGGCCGCGCCAGATTTAACGGCGGCATGTGCACTCGGGGATGAGAAAACTAAGGACAGTGAAGCAAGAACGATAAAGGCGACATTGCTCCGTTTCATAATGGAACTTTACGCATAGGGCTCAATTAATGATAGGTCTACCGCCCACTCTGTCTAACCTTCACCATGCTTTGAGTCTAAGTCAGCCATAAGACAAATAAAATGGGCTGGGTGGCCAATGAATCCTTAATGCCGAACTAATTCCAAAAAAGAGGCTGCCTTTTTAGACTAGAAATGCTAGGTTGCCTTTTATGACCCGTTTACCTAAAAACGGGGAATTACCCAGGATGGAGAGGATAAATCCCCTATCCTCCGCCACCTTTTTCTTAACACGGAACCCCTGCCACATTGATGCACCTCTTTGGTTGGGACACCTCCGCCATGGTGAATGCTCTAGTCTCCATTTATTAATCTTTCATCACACGGAAAGGTGCAACTCCAGATGGCTGAGGTGGATCCAAAAGATACAACCATTAAGAGTTACACGGTCAGGCATCACCGTTTTGACCAAGAAACAAATCACTTTCGATGGTTTGATATAAAGTCCTTTGACAATGAGAAAGAAATGCTCCAGCTCATCAATCTCATCGAGCTTGAGATTGAGCGCCGTAATTCGGCCGGTGAAGGCCACCATAAAGAACAAGTTGCGGGATCAATTTATGATCCTGAATGGGCTAAAGAAAACAAAGGGTGGACGGCCTACGAAGAAATGAAATGATGAGCTGTGGATAACTCAATTCATGTAATTTGCATTTCGATCATTATGAAGGATGAAAAATTCTCCTAACTCCCAACACCGAAATACTATTTTCCCAACAATTCTCTTCTTGCTCTCTTTATCGGTAGCGACCAATCAATCGACAGCAGCAGCTGCAAAGCCAGGTATTTCTAAACCTAGTTGCCGAATTGAAGTCGATGATGCGCATATCTCCTCTTCAATTCGAAAGCACTTAAAAATCAGTGTGCTAAAAGTCAACGCAAGATCTATTTGTAATGTTAGACAGGATCACGTGACCTTAACGCTTATAATCTATAAAATTGGATATCTTTCCAATCATCTTATGCACCGTGTCGAAACGAATCCGTTAATTCCAAGCTCTTCAGGTTTAATTGTTAAGGTCCAAGATGCAAAAGTAGCTTGCAAGAACGGTCAACTGAGTTCCTACTATGGGATGGCTTATGCGAAGGCCTTTATTCAAGGTAAATGGCAATACGCTGGAAAGACTCGGAGTGCAAATATTCGGAGTTTAAGATGTGGCACTTGATTTAACCTTATGCGTCTTGAGCGACCTAGATGCGAACAGCAAGCAAAGAAAATATTCGCTAGTAAATTCTTCTCAATTACGGATTGGCTACCTCGGAGAGTGCTCAAGGACGGCCTTTGCAGCATTGTGACCCGGTATTCCACTTACTCCACCACCTCGAATAGCTCCTGCACCACAAAGGAAGATTCTCGGGTGATCGGTTTCAACTCCCCATGATTCTGGTTGATCATCTTCTCTAAAAGGAAATGACAGGTCCTTATGAAAGATATTTCCGCGAGGCAAAGAGACTGATTCTTCTAAATCTAGAGGTGATTTGGTTTCAACACAGAGAGTTCCATCGCTATTAACAGCTAAGCAATCCTCTATTGGGTCCAATAGGTATCTATTCAGTTGCCTAAATAAACGTGCGGTGATCTCTTTCTTTACGCCTTCATTATCGTTATCAAAGAGTGATGCTGGCGTGTGTATTCCAAATAATGTGAGTGTGTGATACCCAGCTGCAACTAGCTCTTCCGAGAGAATTGATGTGTCAGTAAGGGTATGGCAATACATTTCAGCGGGTACGACTTCAGGAATCTCTCCTGCTGAGCTTTGTTCATAGGCTTTCTGTAAGTCGCTATAGCTTTCATCAAAGTGAAATGTTCCAGAAAAAGCTACTTTCGGATCTGCGCCACTCATTAACCTTGGCAATTTGGCCAGAAGCATATTTATTTTCACTTGGCTTCCCTCGAGAGAAGAAGGAGTTTGAGCACCTGTCAACTCTGCCAATATTTGAGGTGCACAGTTGGCCAAAACATACGATGCCGAATAACTCTCTCCAGTGTTTGTCATTACTTCTAATGAGTCGCTTATTGATACGACATCCGTTGAAGTTTGAAATGTAACACCGAGTTCTGTCGCCTTATCAACGAGCTGACTCACTAGGTTGCCCATGCCTCCTTTGGGCACACGCCACTCACCGGTGCTATTGCCAACCAAGTGATAAATAAAACAGCGATTGGCAGCGAAATCATGGGCATCACTAAAGGTGCCGATGAGGCCATCAGTTAAGACAACACCTCTAACTACATCATTTTGAAATTGTTTTTCAATTGCTACGCCAAGTGGTTTTTCAACTAAATCATTCCAAATTGGATGGCTCACTGCTTCGCGCAATTCACTACGGGTGGGGAGTTTCTTGAGCATGGTAGGTGCAACTATTTGAGCAAAGTGCAAGATATCGGTATAGAAAGTTTTCCAATTTTCGAATTCAGATGCCGAACCCGTTAGTTTCAGGAAACTTTCTTGTGTAGCCGCATCCCAATTCGATGAAACAAGTAACCCACCCAAATCATGCGGTGTGAATGAGGCAACCGACCGACCTAAGGTTTCAAATTCCAAACCCAAATCGTCAATAATCTTCTGAGGTAGGAGCGAAACCAAGTAGGCATATCTCGAGAGTCGAGCTTCAAACTCTGGGAAAACCTTCTGTGAAACAGTTGCTCCGCCTAAAGTTTTTTCGCGCTCGAGCACAAGAACGCGTTTTCCTGCTTTAGCTAAATAGCACGATGCAATAAGCCCATTGTGTCCACCGCCAACAATTACAACGTCGAAAGCCTTTTGCATGCGCCTAGTATCGGGGTAGAAAGGCGTATAGAAAAGGTCTGGTTAGATCTCTAGTGCGATGTATTTTGTTTGTAGGAATTCGTGAATTCCATCAAAGCCACCTTCGCGACCCAAACCAGATTGCTTGACTCCACCGAATGGAGCAGCTGGATCTGAAATAACGCCCTTATTAATGGCAACCATTCCAGATTCCATGGCTTCGGCCGTCCGCAATGCACGAGTTAGGTTGCCGGAAAAGACATAACTGATGAGACCAAAATCAGTGTCGTTAGCCCATGCAATACCTTCTTCGTCAGTATCGAAAATGACGACTGGCGCAACAGGTCCGAAGATTTCGTGATTGAGAATGGGATTGTCTTTATCGACCGTCAGCACTGTTGCAGGATAGAAAGCACCTTCACCTTCAGGCTTTACGCCACCAACTTGTACTTTTCCTCCAGCAGCGACAGATTCGTCAACGATTTCAGCAATCTTGTTGCGCTCTTTCAACGAAACGCTGGCACCCAAAGTAATCCCTGCATCGGTTCCGCGGCCGACAACAAAAGCTGACATCGATTTCGTGAGTTCGGCAATAAATTTATCTGCGATAGGGCGCTGAACAAAAATACGGTTTGCAGCTGTGCAGGCTGCGCCACCATTTCGCATTTTTGCAAGTAGCAATTGTGGAATCGTGATTGCTAAATCTGCATCATCATGAACAATTACTTGCGCATTTCCACCGAGCTCCATGGAGCATCGAATAACTTTATCTGCAGCTTCTTTCAAAATAATCCGACCGACTTCTGTTGAACCAGTAAATGAAAGGTTCATGACGCGATCATCATGCAGCATCTTAGAAATAGCAGGGCCAGATTTTTCAGGGAGAATTAAATTGAGAACACCTTTAGGCAGTCCTGCACGTTCCATAACATCAACAATGTACATCGCAGTCAGCGGTGTCTCGGTTGCTGGTTTAAGAATCATTGTGCAACCGGCTGCTACAGCAGGTCCGATCTTGCGAGTAGCCATTCCTGCAGGAAAATTCCATGGTGTAATTAATATAGAAAGACCGATTGGTTGATGTGTTACCAAAATACGTTTGTCTCCAGATGGTGACTTACGGAAATCTCCAGGAGTACGCACAGTTTCTTCCGCAAACCAACGGAAGAACTCTGCTGCGTAGGCAGCTTCACCGCGGGCATCTGGCATTGCTTTTCCGTTTTCACGAGAAATTAAAGTTGCGATCGCTTCATTTTCAGCAGTCATGATTTCAAATGCTTTTCGCAAGATTTCAGATCTAAATCTCGGCGCAGTTTTTGCCCACGAAACAGCAGCAGCGTCAGCAGCTGCGACAGCCGCCTCGCACTCTGCATCGCCAGCAAGTGCAACCTCGGCGATTATCGAACCATCGCTGGGATCATGTACGGCAATCGTGCCAATACCATCAACCCATTCACCATTTATGTATAGTTTTGTGCGCATATCCAGAGCATACGCTCTAAGATGGTAAGAGTGAAAAACGTAATGTTTTCGTTTTTAGGGAGATTCCGTGCCTAAGTCTTGGACCGATGGTGCACCAACACCAGAGCCGCTTCGTGAACATGCCCATTTGCGTGACCCTCTTTCCTACAAAGTTAAGCGCTCTCTTTTAGGTAACCCACTTAACCGACATTCGTTGGGTCATCAGCGATTGGCAAAAAGATATGCGCTGGGAATTCTTTCCAGTGACTGCATTTCCTCTTCGGCCTATGGAAGTGAGCAGATTCTCATTGCCTTACTTCCGGCTTTTGGACTGGCCTCTTTTGCCTTGATGATGCCGATGACTCTCGTCATCTTAATTATTTTGCTCATCGTGACATTGAGTTACCGCAACGTGATTGCTGTCTACACAAAAACTGGCGGCGCCTACATAGTTACGCGCGACAACTTTGGTTCCACGATGTCTGTTGTCGCGGCCGTAGCGTTGATGCTCGATTACATCGTGACTGTTGCTATTCAGTCGGCAGCCGGTGTGGCCGCCATTATTTCTACTTTCCCCTCACTCCATGCTGGGAAGATTTACATGACCCTTGGAGTAATTGCTCTTATTACATACGGAAATCTTCGCGGTGTTAAAGAAGCTGGTAAATCCTTTGCGATGCCTACTTATTTCTTCATCGCGGCAATGGCCGTTGTATTTATCACCGGACTTGTTCGAGCATTTAGTGGTGATTTACCAGTTCTTGCCACAAACACTGAAGGCGCTGTAGCGGTCGGCCAAGCACAGGGGCTTCTAACTTTTAGCGCAATCTTCATTTTGTTACGAGCATTTGCAAATGGCGGTTCCTCCCTGACTGGACTTGAGGCAATCTCCGATGGCGTGGCGCTCTTTAAAGTTCCTGAAGATGTAAACGCCCGTCGCACCTTGGTCATTATGAGTTCGATTCTCGGAACTCTTGTTCTGGGAGTCTCATGGTTTGCACAACGCATTCATGCAATGCCATATGAATCAGGTACTCCAACTGTTATCTCCCAGATCGCGAAGGTTGCCCTCGGTGACGGATCAGCTGGAAAGATATTCTTTATCTTTGTTCAAGGCGCAACAATGCTTATTCTTTTTGCTGGCGCAAACACAACATATAGCGCTTTTCCCATCCTTTGTAACTTCGTAGCAGCAGACGGATACCTTCCACATCAACTAACAAAACGCGGCCACCGCCTCGCCTTTTCAAACGGAATTATCTTCCTTGCCAGTGCAGCGGCAGTCTTGGTGCTTATTACTGGAGCTTCGGTCGATCACTTGGTGGCGTTTTACGCTTTAGGTGTCTTTACCGGCTTCACTCTGGCGGGATTTGGTATGGCTAAACATGCATACGTTAATCGTCAAGGTGCATGGAAACTGAAGATATTTATCAATGGATTATCCGGATCAGTTTCTTTAATCGTTGTCTTTGTTTTTGCAATTGTGAAATTTACTGAAGGCGCCTGGTTAGTTATCACTATCGCCCCTATTGCAGTATTTTCACTCTTGCGCCTAAACCGCCAGTATGTCAATGAACAAGCCGCACTTAATCTTCGCAGCGACGAATCACGCGCCACATCAATAAGTAAGCATGACGTAACAATCCTCGTTGACAATGTTGATGTTGCAACCGTAGGCGCAGTTCGTTATGCAAGAAGTCTTAATCCACATTCACTTTCAGCAGTTCACTTTGTAATTGATGATCAAAGAGCCGAAGAGATTCGCAAAGCTTGGGCGGCATCACCTGCATTGGGAGATGTAATGCTTGAACTCATTGATTGCCCCGATCGACGTTTGGCAAATGCCGCGGTTGATTACGCAATCCGAGCTACGACACGTACCGATGTAGAAGTAACTCTTCTCTTGCCACGTCGCTCGTATGCGCCAGTCCTGGGCAAGCTTTTACATGATCAGACCGCAGAAGAAATCGCTCGCCCAATTTCCCAGTTGCCTCGAGTAGTTGCAACCATTGTTCCTTTTGATGTTGCGAAAATTATTTCGGGTAAAGAAGTTGTTGTTCATGATGAAATTGAGATCCCTGTCGCTGTGCCTGCTGCACCGCGTATTGAAGCGGCAGCAGCTGTTTCTTTTAAGAGTAATGAACCTATTAGTCACTATGCAGAAAACCTCACGCCGATTGGCAAAATTACCTGGCGCCAACGTGCCCATGTCCAGGGCCGCGTTACTTCAATCAAATCCGCGCCTCGAGATTCTGCGCCAATTGTTGAAGTAGAAATGTGGGATGAAACTGGCGGAGTTACATTGCAATTCTTGGGCCGACGCGAAATAGCTGGTCTTGACGTGGGGTCACAACTGCGTGCTGAAGGAATGGTCGGTGAAGCCGATGGCTCGTTGACGATTCTCAACCCGTCGTACGAAATTATTATTTAACAGCGGTGGCGGTGGGATTTGAACCCACGGTTGAGTTTCCCCAACACGCGCTTTCGAGGCGCGCTCCTTTGGCCGCTCGGACACGCCACCAGGAGTGAGGATACATCAACTATTTTCTTTCTCGTTGCCCTTCAAAAAATTCCTTGAGCAAATCTGCGCATTCATCCACCATCACGCCCGCAGTGATTTCAATTGAATGCAGTGAACGTGGGTCTCTCAGCACATCCCATACCGATCCAACAGCGCCAGCCTTCTCATCCCAAGCCCCAAAGACCAATTTCTGAATTCTCGACTGAGAAATTGCGCCTGCACACATGGCACACGGTTCTAAAGTGACAACCAGTGTGTGATCGTCCAGGCGCCATGAACCGATTTTTTCTGCCGCGTTTCGAATCGCAACTATCTCTGCGTGGGCCGTCGGATCTTTATGGAGCTCACGCTCATTACTTCCCGTTGCAACAATTTCACCAGCACTATTGAGAATGACTGCACCGACAGGAACATCGCCAGATGTTTTTGTTCCCTCAGATGCCACATTCAAGGCAAGCAACATCGCTTCGTTGTTATTCATTTTTTCTGAAACTAAATATCTAGTAATTCGCGAAACTGCTCGCCAAAACCTAGGCGCGTTGCAATTGCGTCCAGTTGCTCATCAGGAAAAAGTTCTGCGTCATCGCATAGGGCAGAGATTTCCATGTGATTCATTCCAAGATCAATCAAAATATCTAAGTTACCTGTGGGCAATGGTTCGTCATCTTCTTCAGGAAATGGCAGATCAGCTAGTTCAATAAATTCTGCGGCCACTTCATAATCGAACGCGCAGGTAGCGTCGCTAAGCAGCATGCGTATGTGTGCGCCAAGAACTCGAATGACCATAAAAAATTCTTCATCGATAGAGATAAGTGCTATCGCCCCGCCATTTGTTTGTTGAGCTTTCAGTCCTTCAATAATCTGTGCTAAATCATGAGGGTCCGGCATTTCAGCCAAGGTCCAGCGCCCTTCTTCATGCCAGGCAGCTACAGCAATATCAACGTCGTTAGTCATTGCAGCCCCCTTTTGCGCGCTTTACCCCATCCCTTAGGTTGCATCTTGACACTCATTTGTTGGGAAAGAAAGCCCTGTAGGGTAGGGAACATGAAAGTACATGTCGCAAATCACCCCCTCATTTCTCATAAATTGACTGTGTTACGAGATGAAAAGACTGACTCACCAACTTTTCGTCGACTCGTCGAAGAACTTGTGACCTTGTTGGCCTACGAAGCTACTCGCGATGTGCGCACTAAAACTGTTTCGATAAAAACCCCCGTGACTCAGACGCAAGGTTTGAAGATGGCGGAACCTCGCCCCGTTGTTGTGCCAATCCTGCGCGCTGGTCTGGGAATGCTTGAGGGCATGGTTCGCCTTATTCCAACAGCTGAAGTTGGTTTCCTCGGAATGGTCCGAGATGAAAAAACTTTAAAGGCCAGCACCTACGCAAATCGTTTACCCGAGAATCTTTCCGGCAGACAATGTTTCGTCCTAGATCCGATGCTTGCAACAGGCGGCACACTAATTGCAGCTTTTAATTTTCTCATTGAGCGAGGAGCAAATGACATCACAGCAATTTGTATTCTCGCAGCGCCTGAAGGTATTGCTTTTGTCGAAGAAGCTTTTAAGGATTCAAACGTGCCGATAACTATCGTGACCGGCGCTTTAGATGAAAAGCTCAATGAACACGGTTACATCGTTCCGGGTCTTGGTGACGCGGGCGACCGACTATATGGAGTGGTGTAAAAATGGCGTCAACAAGTCCTGGGTACGGAATCACTATTCGCGTTGAAGGAGCACCTTCAGCTCAGCCTGTCGCTCTTGTCACTGCCGCAATAACCGGTGCAGGCGCCACTATTACGGCGTTAGATGTCGTCGAATCCCTCATTGAAAGAGTGGTCGTGGACGTAACATGCGACACGAGTAATGCCGAGCATGCAGAAGAGATTTCCAAAGCAATTGCTGCTCATCCAGAATTGACAGTGCGTAAAGTAAGCGACCGTACATTCTTATTGCACCTTGGCGGAAAGATCGAAATTCAATCTAAGGTTCCTCTAAAAACGCGTGACGATTTATCTCGCGCATACACTCCAGGTGTCGCACGAATCTGTCAGGCGATTGTTGATGATCCATCAGATGCGCGTCGCCTCACTATTAAGCGAAACACGGTCGCAGTTGTTACAGATGGTTCTGCGGTTTTAGGTCTTGGAAATATTGGACCTGCTGCTGCCCTTCCTGTCATGGAAGGAAAAGCTGCGCTGTTCAAGCGCTTTGGAGATGTGGACGCGTGGCCAGTCTGTCTAGACACACAAGATGTCGATGAAATTGTTCGCACTGTTCAACTTATTGCACCTGTTTACGGTGGTATCAACCTTGAAGATATTTCAGCGCCTCGTTGTTTTGAAGTTGAACGTCGCCTTCGCGAACTGCTAGACATCCCAGTTTTCCATGATGACCAACACGGAACAGCGATCGTTGTGCTTGCTGCACTTCGGAATTCGCTCAAGCTTGTAAAGAAGAATCTCGCTGATTGCCGAATAATTATGAGCGGCGCAGGCGCAGCAGGCACAGCGATTGCTCGCTTGCTCATGCTCAGTGGTGCCACAAATATCGTTGCTTTCGATACAAAGGGCGTCATAAACAAGTCAACCAAGACCACAGATCCAATGCGCCAATGGTTTATTGATAACTGCAACCCAAATAACATCACGGGGACTCTGGCCGAATGCTTGGCCGGCGCGGATATATTCATTGGTGTGAGTGCGGCCAACATCTTGAAGGAAGCAGATGTCGCTTCTATGGGTAAGGATTCAATTGTCTTTGCACTTGCCAATCCAGACCCCGAGATTGATCCATACATCGCGCGCAAACATGCAACTGTTGTTGCCACTGGCCGCAGTGACCAGCCAAACCAAATTAATAATGTGCTTGCATTCCCTGGAATCTTCCGTGGATTGCTAGATGCCAACGCACATAAGATCACAGACGAATTGCTTGTTGCGGCAGCTGAAGCGATTGCGGACTGTGTCTCTCCAGAACAACTCAACGCATCATTTATCGTGCCAAGTGTTTTCGATCCCAACGTGGTGATTGCTGTGGCAGCAGCGGTAAAGAAATGCGTGTAATTGAGTTAGCTGCATCCTTTGATGCACAGCTTTCATCACTTGCTCCATTCTTGTTCTATGTGATTCTTGCGGCAATTCTTTTTGCAGAAACTGGAATACTTTTAGGGTTTTTCTTGCCAGGAGATTCAATTCTCTTCAGTGCCGGGTTGGTAGTGGCTTCGCATAAATCCTTAAATATCTCCCTGCTCTGCCTTGTGATATTTATTGCCGCCTTTATGGGGGATCAAGTTGGTTATGTCCTTGGTCGTACCATTGGTCGGCCTTATCTAGAGAAGAATCCTTCTCCACGTATTGCACGAATGATGGGATCAGCAGAACGTTTTTACCATCACAGCGGCTGGTGGGCGGTTGTTGCTGCAAGGTTCTTCCCGTGGGTGCGAAGCTTTGTTCCGCCCATCGCTGGCGTTGCAAAAATGAATTACTACCGCTTTCTTTCGGCCAACGCAGTTGGCGCACTCTTATGGGGAGTTGGAATCACTTTAGCCGGCTACTACGCGGCAAGACTTCCTTGGGTAAAAACTTCTTCGTATGCTCTAGCAGTCTTCTTTATCGGAGGATCTTTAGTATCTGCCATTTGGCATTACTTTCGAGCTCGACGTGACTGATTCGAACCGCCCACAATCACTCCGATATACGTCAATACGATTCCACTCACCAAATACCAACTGACGGTAACTCCGTGAGTAGGTATAACTAAATCTATTATAAGAGATCCAATCAATTGGCCACCTACGGTAAATAGCGTGAAAGTTAGAACGCCTAGGTGTTGCACAATTGTTGATGAGAATGCCACATACAAAACTCCGACTACTCCACCCAGATACATCCACCACGGTCCGTTTCCCAAAGGCGTGAAGTGTGTCTTATGGATTACCAGTCCTCCAATGAAAAGAATGAGAAGAAATGCTGTTCCCGTCACGAAATTTAATAACGAAGTCGTAAAGCTTTGTTGTGAGAATTCATTTATCTGGCCATTAAGCGCTCGTTGAATTCCGACTATTACTCCAGCCAAACAAGCTAATACAAGGGCAAGAATCGACAAATTATGTGCATCGATTCGATCCCAAACGGAGATTAACACCGCAATAATTGTTAATCCTGCAGCAGATATGCGGCGCCAAGTGATTGCTTTTTTGCCACCCCCTGTTAGCCCAATGCGATCTATGAGTAAAGAGGCACCAGCTTGGCCAGCAATCGATGCAACAGAAAAAATCGCAACACCCAAAATAGGAACGGCGTTAGTTTGGACGGCAACAAAAGTTGCACCGAGTGCTCCAGCAAAGAGTCTCCAAGCAGGTATCTGTCCTTGTTTTAGCGCCTGGCGTATTTTGGAAGCGCCTAGTTTTATTCCGGGGATAAAAAGTGAAATGAGGAAAATTGCTATCAATCCAGAGCTAAAGGAGAACAATGCAGCTTCTAAACCGTTATTTAACCGATGTGATAATTCACCATTTACTCGAGACTGCACGGCAATCAGGACACCTGCAAATGCTGCAAGGAAATCAAGTCTCATTTATGCATCTTACTAATTACCTAAAGCAAGCGTTGTTGCTAGCCACTCTTCTTCTAAAACAACCTGATTGGCACGTATTAGAGCCAACTCATCGGAGATTTCTATTAGGCGAGGCGCATCGTAGGCAGAGCTTTCTTGCTCTTCTAAGAGCGCCGACAGTTTCTCGGCCGCCTTTTCTATCTGTCGCTCAACCCTCGCAAGGTCCTTCTTAAGTTGGCGTTCCTGTGCTGCGTTAGAAACCTTCTTGGTGGGTGCTTCAGTTTCATTATTTGTTGCAATCATTGCCTCGCGCTGCTCTAGATATTGATTAACTCCGCGAGGTAAATCACGCAATTGCCCATCTCCGAGCAGCCCAACAAATCGATCACATACGCGTTCTAAGAAGTATCGATCGTGAGAGATAACCAAGATCGTTCCGCCGTAACTGTCCAACAAATCTTCGAGTTCGGTCAGTGTTTCAATATCAAAATCATTTGTAGGTTCATCGAGCAATAGAACGTTTGGGCTATCCATCAATAAACGCGTTAATTGGAGTCTGCGTTTTTCGCCTCCAGATAGATCGCCAACTGGTGTCCATTGTGATTCACGGTCAAAACCTAGCCTTTCGCACAATTGCGAGGCGGAGAGAGTTTTTCCATTACCTAATTCCACATGATTAGCAATGTTTTCGACTGCTTCCAGTACGCGCCATGCTGGATTCAATTCATCCAAATGTTGCGTCAAGAAAGCAGGTTTTACCGTTACGCCAGTGACTAATTTGCCTGACGTAGGTTTAATTTGGCCCATGAGCATCCGCATAAGAGTGGTCTTGCCAGCACCGTTTATGCCGACCATGCCGATTCGATCCCCTGGACCGATATTCCAATAAACATCATCAAGGATTTCTTTATCTCCTGCGTGAATTTTCGCGTGATGAATTTCGTAAACAGTATTGCCTAAACGATTACGTGCGAATCTAAGAAGTTCGTTGCCATCGCGAGGAGGTGGCTCAGTTGAAATGAGTTCGTTTGCTGCATCGACTCGAAATTTTGGCTTAACAGTTTGCGCTGGTGCACCTCGTCGAAGCCAGGCTAATTCTTTGCGGATTAATTGATTGCGTCGACCTTCCATGGCACTTGCTTGTCGAGCGCGTTCTGCTTTGGCTAAAACAAAAGCTGAATACCCGCCGTCATATTCTTCTACGCTCCCATTAACGACTTCCCACGTCCGATCAGTCACCGCATCCAAGAACCAACGATCGTGCGTAATAACCGCAACAGCTAATCCTTTTCGTTCATTGAGGTGACGCGAAAGCCATGCCACTCCCTCAACATCTAAGTGGTTAGTTGGTTCGTCTAAAAGTATTAAGTCAAGATCATCAATGAGTAATTTCGCCAACCCGACGCGGCGACGTTCACCACCGGATAAGGCGATAAATTTGCGGTCAAACAATTCATCAGAGTGCCCACCGAAAAGTCCATCAAAGATCTCTCGGATTCCAGAATCTCGCGCCCATTCATGTTTGGCTTTATCGCCTAGAACCACATCCCGAACAGTGGCATTCATATCGGCTACATCAACCTGAGAAAGTAATCCCACTTGTGTTGCATTAGAACGTGTAACTCGACCTTGATCTGGTGGTTCAATCCCAGCCATTACTTTTAGCAGCGTGCTCTTGCCTGACCCATTTCGACCAACAATTCCGATTCGGTCGCCCTCGGAAATCCCCAGCGAGACCTGATCGAGGAGTTGCTTAATATCGAAGGCTTTAGAAACGCTTTCGAGGTTTACTAAGTTGCGAGCCATAAGGCGCGAAGTCTACCTAATTAGAAGAATTGTCTGACCGCACAGAATTTTCCCTTAGGCTTAGGCCATGACGCAATGGATTGAATCGAGTTCTAGTTGGCTCGTTAGCCATAACCTGGCTGTCCCACTGTTTATTTTGCTCATAACCTTCGTCTTTGCCGAAGATGCAGCATTTGTAGGGTTCGTTTTGCCAGGCGAGACTTCATTACTTGTGGGTGGCGTTCTAGCCCAGCAAGAAGTCTGGCCACTATGGCTCTTTCTTTCATGTGCGATTGCAGCAGCAATTCTCGGCGATTCTGTCGGTTACGAAATTGGTAAGCACTTTGGTCCGCGAATCAAAGTTTCCGGTCTAGGCAGATTCGTAGGAGAAAAGCGTTGGACACTCGCGCAAAGAATCTTCGATAAATATCATGCGGGAGCAATTTTCTTTGGCCGCGCACAAGCACTATTGCGCGCCCTGGTTCCGGCCCTTGCCGGCATGAACCATGTGCCTTATCGCACCTTCCTTAAGTGGAACGCGACGGGGGGCATCGTCTTCACTACAGCAGTTGTGATGTTGGGGTATCAATTTTCAACGCAATTAAGCAAGGTTGAACATGCGCTGAAGTATTGGACTTTCAGCGTGCTGACAATTGCCGTATTTGTGATTTTATTCCTTAAGCGCAAACTCGAAGGCATAATTGAATCTGATTAAGAACTCCAGTAATCTCTGCAAATGATTAAGGTATCCCGTCGTAAGCTTCTTCAAACTGCCGTTGCAATCATTCCTGGTTTCCTACTTACGGGAATGAATACGGCGCAAGCCTTCTCTCTTAAGGAAGCTGCAACTACAAAATTGGGATCGTTAGTAGATAAATCATCAGCGATAAAAGTAGGAAAATCTCATATATACAACGGGCAGAGCGCTACAGGACAACAGGTTAAAGTAGTCCTTACGCGCACCAAGAAAGGTTTGTTTGCTTTCAACGGCGCCTGCACACACCAAGGTTGTGGTGTTTCAATTCAAGGATCAACACTGGTTTGCCCATGTCATGGATCAAAATTCAAGGCTGACACGGGAGCCGTTGTCACTGGCCCAAACGGATCACCGCCAAGTTCTATAAGTCCTCTTGGTAAATTTAAAGTTACTGAAAGCAAAGGCAATATTTACATTAAATAGCTTTACAGCACTTCAAAAACTTGCATACGTTTTGGCGCGACTGTTTTCCAGCCTAATTCACTATGAAGTCTCTCTACTAGTGCGGCCTGGGCATCTGGCTCACCATGCACGACAAAGACTTGTTTAGGATCTTTGGTCTTGCGCAACCACGCCACCATTTCATCTCCATCGGCGTGAACCGAAAAACTTTCAACTTTTACTATCTTCGCGTTTACGGGAACCCATTTTCCATGCATCTTCACTTCCTTTTTTCCTTCTTCAAGAGAGCGCCCGCGACTTCCAGCTGCCTGGAATCCAACCAGAATCACTGTATTTTTTGGGTCGGGAAGCATATTTGCTAGGTGGTGAACCACTCTGCCGCCGGTGGCCATGCCCGAAGCAGAAATTATGATGCTTGAATACTCAAGATTATTAAGTGACTTTGATTCATCAACTGTTCGCATCTCACTTAGATTGCCCGGATCAAAAGGATCAGATGACTCCCATTGCTTGGCAATTCCAGCGAGTAATTCTGGGGCGTTAGTTCTGATTGCATCTCGATAGTAATCCAAAGCTTTCAGCGCCATGGGCGAATCGACGTAAATAGGAATATTGGGAATGGCTTCGGTTTCAATTAAATCATGAAGCGCCATAAGAATTACTTCTGTCCGGTCAACAGCAAATGCAGGAATCAGGATAGAGCCGCCACGTTTAATTGCTGAATTAATTATTTCAGCAAACGAATGTCTTGGAGTTTCGTGAATCCTGTTGCCATATGTAGATTCCGTAACAATTACATCGATTCCTGTTGGTGGAGGATTATCGGGTGGAGAAAGTAAAGGGTGGTTTCCGCGGCCCATATCGCTTGTAAATAGAAATGTTTTCCCGTCAACTTCTAGGACAATAAAAGCTGAACCAAGAATGTGACCTGATGGGTAAAACGAAACCCATGAATCACTTGTTAATTGCGTCCTCTCCCTAAAAGGTACAGGGGCAAAGTAAAGCAAAGTCTTTTCGGCATCTTCAGAGTTGTATAAAGGAAGTGGCTTCTCGTGTTTAGAAAATCCTTTTTCCGCGGCAAAACGTGCGTCTTCAACTTGTAATCGTGCCGAATCACGCAGAACAACAGCTGCTAACTTGGCTGTGTAGTTGGTAGTGATGATCTTCTTTTTAAATCCGTCCCTAACTAATGCAGGTAGGTAACCTGAGTGATCTAGGTGCGCATGCGTTAGGACAATTGCATCAATTGTCGATGGCTCCACTGGAAATGAATCCCAATTCTTGCGACGGTCCTCTCGCAGTCCTTGAAACATACCGGCGTCAACAAGAATCTTAGATTTCTCACTTGCGACTAGGAACCTACTACCAGTGACCGTTTCGGTAGCACCCAAGAAAGCAATTGTTACCTTTCCCATGCAAAATACTCTATGCCAATTTTTGTTGCTACGCTAGATTTATAAGTCACACATGTGATTGGGGAGCTCGTGAAAGCTAAGTCTGCTGATCACATGCTTTTCTACGCATCTGGCTTCACTTTGTTTCTTGGAATTGCCACAAATCTGACAAGTCATCATCAATGGGCTCAAACAATTTGGGCGCTTGGTGGAATTGCTGGACTCGTCCCTGCACTGAAATGGATCATTGACGGGATTCGAAGTAAGCAAATGGGATCAGACATCTTGGCAGTTCTTTCTCTACTAGGCACTCTGCTTACCTCAGAAATGTTTGCTTCATCTGTCATATCTCTCATGCTCGCAACTGGTCGCGTTTTAGAACGGTGGGCCGAAGGCCAAGCCGAGAGGCAATTGAAATCACTTCTCCAACGGCTTCCGCGCAAAGCCCACCTCGTTAATCCCGATGGGTCGTTAATTGAAATTGATGCCGAAAATATCAAAATCGGTGATGAGTTGCTTGTGCGCTCTGGAGAAGTTGTACCGGCCGATGGTCATTTGATTACAACTGCAATACTTGACGAATCAGCGCTCACCGGTGAACCCCTACCCCGTACCCGCTTATTTGATGAAGAAGTACTCAGCGGAGTTCTCAACGCAGGAACACAGTTTCGTTTCACTGCGTCTAATACTTCGCAAGAGAGCACCTACGCAGGAATTATTCGTTTAGTGCAATCGGCCCAGGCACGATCGGCGCCCGGTGTCCGTATCGCAAACAAGATGGCTTTACGGTTTGTTCCTATTGCCTTGCTTGTTTCTGGTGGCGCATGGCTAATTACTGGGGAAGTCTCTCGTGCAGTTGCAGTACTCGTCGCGGCGACGCCTTGTCCTCTAATTCTTGCTGTGCCAATTGCTGTTGTTGCAGGAATGTCTCAAGCAGCAAAACACGGCGCAGTTATTAAAGGGGGTGCAATTCTTGAACTTCTTGCCCGCACAGAAATAGTTCTACTAGACAAAACCGGAACCCTCACTCATGGTGGTCCAGCAATCTCGGAGATTCAAACAGCGCTAGGGATTAGTGAAGATACGATTTTGCATTTTGCGGCATCTTTAGATCAATACAGCCCACATATTGTGGCTAAAGCTATTGTTTCCACTTCAAGAAATAAAGGAATTGATCTCGATTCTGCATCCGATATTTATGAAGAGCATGGTCATGGTATTAGTGGAGTTATAGGCGCAAAGAAAATAACTGTTGGACAAATTAATGGCGAGCGCCCTTCGTGGTTCACGATGAAGCAACCACTACTTGTCGCCGTCACAATAGATGGAGTGCTTAGCGGAGTTATCGGATTAACTGATCCATTACGCGCTGAATCAAGGGAGATGGTCTCGGCACTTCGTGCAGCCGGAGTGAAGGATGTACTACTTGTTACTGGTGATCGCATGGAGACCGCACGCGAGGTTGCAGATGCCGTTGGTATTACAAACATCCATGCATCTGTCACCGCATCTGGGAAAATGGATCTTGTTCGAAGTGAAATGGGTAAGACAAAAGGTGTAGTTGTGGTTGTCGGTGATGGCATCAACGATGCTCCCGCACTTGCCGCCGCGCATGTTGGTGTTGCAATGGGAGCTCGTGGAGCAACGGCTGCGAGTGAAGCCGCGGATGTTGTTATCGTCGAAGATTCCATTGATCGGCTCACTCACGCCATTTCTATCGCTAAGAAAGCCCACAAAAAAGCGCTACAGGCCGCTGGGATTGGGATGTTTCTCTCCTTGATAGCGATGTTTGGAGGCGGCTTCGGATTCCTATCGGCAAGTGGTGGAGCAATCGCACAAGAGTTCATCGACATCATCGCCATCCTTTGGGCGCTGACCACACTCGTGGAATCCCCAACGGTCAAATCAGGGGCCTAATACCCCCCTTAGGGGTGATACCAGGGGTGGTAACTCTATGAATCTTCGCTAAACTTCGGGACACCTTTGATACAGCACTGAATTTCGGAGAGAACCTGTGAATAGATTGAAGTCGGCTTCCCTGGCACTGCTCGTGCTTACCTCTCTATTAGTTGTGCCCACAGCGACATCGCAAGCCGCAGGAAGTGGTTCAAACTTTCAACACTCCGACGGTCAGACGCAATCCGAAGAAACGCCTTGGTCATTCGGTGACGTACCTGGAGGTAGTCCTTTCGCAAATGGTGGCCACCATGGAGTCGAGTATCCGACCCGCGAACGCGCGCGCAGTTTCGCAACACCAGGTATTGGGTCAGGAAATGTCGTGTATCACGCCAATGGTTCAATTATGCCGGATCCAAAAGTTTATTTAATTTGGTATGGCAGTTGGGCCAGCAATGCGTGTTCAGATAATTCAATTTCTTCAACAACAACCCCAGGCATCATCAACTACATGATTAGTAATCTCGGCACTAGCGCGTGGAACTCAGTTGATACCTCTTACTTTCACGTAATCGGCAACACAGTTGCGTACGTGAAACCAACTATGCCAATTATGGGTTGCATGGTTAATGCGAGCGTTCAAGGAACAACTTTAAATGCACTTACTTATACATCAACAAACGCGACCAATTCAATAAATGACGTAGTCACCTATGGATTAAAAAATGGTCTTTCTACAGATCCAAATGGAATATATTTGGTTCTTACCAGTGCGGATATCGTTGTCAATGGCTTTGTTAATTCAACAGGAAGTGCCTTTTGCGGATATCACGACAACATGTCTGCACCAAACGGAACAAACTTAAAATCCGCATTTGTGGGCGACCCTGGAACGTATGTTGCCTCATGCGCAGGACAAATTGCGGCTTCTCCCAACTCCAACATTATCGCTGATGCAATGGCATCAGTTATTGCACATGAGTTAGTAGAAACGGCTTCGGACCCACTAGGTAATGCCTGGTATGACGGCCTTGGATACGAAAACGCGGATAAGTGCGCATGGGACTTTGGCACCGCCTCAGATAAAACGACGCTAGCAAGCGGCGCCATAAAGAATACGATCATCGGTGGGCGCGATTACCTCATTCAGCAAAACGTTGAGGCTAACACCAACATATGTTTATTGTCTGCTTCTGCTCGCCCTTCTGCACCAACCATCACTTCTTTCACCCCTACGAGTAGCACGATCGGATCAACTGTCACTATTACGGGCACCAATTTTTCTACAGTCGCAGCAATTGGCTTTGGTGGAGTTTTGACACCATCATTTACTGTTAAGAGTGCAACGTCTATCACCGTGAAAATTCCAACCGGTGCACTCTCTGGACCTGTAACCGTCACAACTATTTCAGGCACAGCAACAAGCGTTACATCGATAACGCTACCTATCTCAAAGCCGACTATCACAAGCTTTACGCCTACATTTGGTTCGCCCGTAACAATCACCGGAACTAACTTATTGGGCGCAACGGCAGTTACTTTTAATGGTGTGGCTGGCGCGATTACCGGAATACCCACTGCAACTTCTCTTACTGCAACACCACCTGCCACGGGAACCACTGGAAAGATCACAGTGACAACATCTGGCGGCATTAGCACTGCAAGCACCGCTACTTATTATTTCCCAGCAACATTCTCTGCGACTGCGCCATTCACACCTACTTCGGGAGTGGTCGGTGCAACGGTCACAATCACCGGGACGAATCTATTAGGTGCAACTGGCGTGAAATTTAACGGAGTAGCAGCTGCTGCTCCAACTGTTGCTACAACTGGCCTATCTTTAACAGCCAAGGTGCCAACCGGTGCAACTTCAGGTCCTATTACTGTTACAACCCCTGCTGGATCTGTTGTGTCATCCTCAAACTTCACCGTGACACCGCCTGCACCAACAGTCACTAGCTTTACGCCAATCTTTGGTACTCCAATCACAATCACAGGAACTAATCTTCTTAATGCATCAGCCATATCGTTTAACGGCACTGCTGGTGCAATAACGAGCGTTACTTCTTCAACGAGCCTCACGGCTACAGCGCCAGTATCTGGCACAAGTGGAAAAATTACTGTTACAACACCTGGTGGAACAAGCGCCGCAAGCACAGCTGTTTACTACTTCCCTGCTGGTGCCATAACTGCTCCAACAAGTGCGGTCGTCGATGCGACAATCACCATCACTGGAACCAACCTTCTTGGCGCTACTGCGATTAAGTTTGTTGGATCTACAACGATTTCTGTTGCACCAGCTGCCGCCGCAACTTTAACTAGCGTTACGGTCAAAGTTCCTGTCGGAGCAACATCGGGAACCATCACGGTTACGACACCTGCAGGAGTATCGCCAAGCACAGCACTACTAATTGCACCAACAATTACTAGTTTTACTCCAACCAGTGGAACTAGAAATGCAACCACAATCAAATCGGTAACCATTACTGGAACTAACTTCACTAACGCCAGTGCTGTCTCATTAACAGGCGTCTCGGGGGTCACTATTAAATCGACTACAGCCACTTCTGTTGTTGTTACCTTTGTCTTGCCACTCGCATTGGCAACATCAACAACGGCAAAGTTCACAGTTACAACGCCAGCAGGCGCAGTAACCAGCACTGGAAGTTTTACGATTCGCTAATTTAGGAAAGTCTCTTCCGCTTCATTTCCATAACTCTAGGAACAAGCATCAAACTTGCCCCGATGACACCGCAGGTAATGCCTGTCATTTGAACTGGACCAAGCAGTGCGCTAGAAATAGTTGAAATCTGATCAGAAACAAATACGGATACGTCCTGGTCTGCAACCAACTTGAGGCCTACCCCTTGGCCAATAATCTTTATGAGCAAAACAACAACTCCAACTGATAATAATTGCCTTCCGGTTTTTAACTGAATGTTCTTGCTGCCTAAGCGCCAGCAAATCAAAAGTAGAAGAACCCAGGCTACCCAGAAGAGCATAGATAGGTGAGCGTATTTCTTTACATCACTTACCGTGTTTGACGCCTTGTGAATGTCCATTTTCACTGGTTTAAAGGAAGCAAGATCTTTCTTTGAAACTAGCTCTGCTTTAGCGGCAGTATTTATTTGATTGGCTGCAAGTCTTGCCAGAGCACTGAAATCGACGTCTACGCTTTGCTTACCTGCTGTAACACCCGCGGAGAGCTGATCTAAAGCCGACTTAAGTGATTCACGAAATTCTGGCGATGCGGATAGTGATCTGATGGTTTTGTTGATTTCTTTTCGATTTTCAGAAATCGCCTTCGCTGTTGCCGGGTCAGCATCTTTGCTTATTTGATTAATTAAATCGTCGACTGTTTTTGTATCTGTTGAGAGTGTTTCTAGCGTTTTCGATGCAATTGCGCCGGCGCTATTTATTTGGCCCACTGCAAGACTTACTGAAGTTCCTAAAATGGCTACAAACAATGAAAGCCACGCAATCACTGTAAAAAACCCAAGTCCAAAACGTTTCATGCGTGAAATATTAACCTTATGCGTGAAATTTTGTCTATAACTATTGTTTTTTGATGACTTTTCCCTACTTGCTGTTAATTTATAGTTCGATAGAATAACGACACAAATAGGCTCGGTTAGGAGCGTATTTCTTGTTTTCTGGCAGATCCAGGAATCGGGACGTACAAAAAATGCAAACCAATGCAAACCACGCAGATACATTTCGATCATTTCCTAAACATTCAAAACCATTATCAGAAGAAAAGGTAGACGCTCTTTTAGTTCAGGAGTGGGCCCGCTTCAAAGATGATACCGCCGCTTCGGGCGTAGAAAGCAAACTAGCTTACGAATCTCTCCCACTTGGTGTCACTTCAAGCTTTCAGCATTGGGATCCGTATCCAATTTCCATTGTCTCCGCTAAGGGCGCATGGATGACCGATGTCGATGGTCGCCAACTTCTTGATCTCTCTATGGGATTCGGAGCAATGCTGGTGGGACATCTAAATCCTGCCGTTGTCGAAGAAGTCACGAAGGCCCTCAGTGTCGGAATGCTCTTTGTTACACCTTCGCCAATTTCTCGCGATGCCGCTCAACGCGTGTGCAAACGTTTTGCAATAGATCAGGTTCGATTTACTAACTCTGGTACTGAAGCAACAATGTACGCAGTTCGCCTAGCGCGAGCAGTCTCCAATAAGACCGACATACTTAAGATTGAGGGCGGCTACCACGGTAGTTATGACCCTCTTATGACTTCAAGCAAGCCATCCTTGGATAAAGCTGGGCCTGCAGATGAGCCAACTGCTGTCTATCAAAGTGGCGCTGTTTCTGGTGAAGTATTTGTTGTTCCTTTTAACAATCTGCCGGCCGTTGAGAAGATCTTCAAAGCACATGCATCAACAATCGCTTGTTTCATTCTCGAACCAGTTCTTGAAAACCTTGGCATTGTTTTACCTGATGCAGGATATCTAGAAGGTGTCCGAGCACTGTGTGATCAATACAAAGTTGTTCTGATTTTTGATGAAGTGAAAACTGGACTCACTGCTGGACCACAAGGTGCAGCGCAACGTCTAGGTGTTCGTCCTGACCTCATCTGCCTTGCTAAATCAATTGGTGGCGGAGTTCCTCTTGCTGCTTTTGGTGGCAAGAAGGAATATATGGATGCAGTTACCGATGGTCGTCTTGCGCACTTTGGAACCTTCAACGGTAATCCACTAGCGATGGCTGGTATTCGTGCAGTCGATAACATCTGTACTGACGAAGCTCTTGCCAATGCGGAGAATTACAACTTGCAGGCGCTTAATCGCATCAGTGACATCATTGAAGAGTATGAATTACCAGCCCATACTGTTGGTTTTGGTGTCAAAGGTTGCATTACATGGTCGACAACACCTGTTCGCAATTACCGTGACTACAAAGCAACTGACTTCAAAGTCGCGGAGCTATCATGGTTATGGTCACTTAACCGCGGCATCATTACGCCTCCGGGACTTGATGAGCAATGGTTGATTAGTTTGGCTCATGGCCAGGCTGAAATCGATCTCCTAGTTGAAGACTTTAGAGAGTTGGCAGAAGCGCTCAGAAGCTAGTTTTGAGCGACAACAAAGGGGGGGTATCCCGCGAATTCGCTGGTACTTCCCCTTTGTTGTCTTAACAAACACACTTTCCTTACTCTAGAAAACCCATTGCCTTCTTACAATTAAAGGATGAGGGCAACCGGAAAAGAGAAGGTGCCATACGCGCCGATACCTGCATCTCTTTCACCTTCGCGCGTATCACTTGGCTCGTTCTTTCAAAAACGTGAAGGCTTAGCTCAAGTATTAGCTGTCATAGGAATACTGTGCGGTGGAAGTTATTTAGTGTGGCGATTACTCGTCACTTCGCACAACGTTCCGTTTTGGACATTTACCCCGCTATTCGTTGCAGAAATCTATGGGTATATAAGTTTCTTAATCTTTGTCTTGGACTCTTGGCGGTTACCTGCTTCACCAAGATTGCCCGTATATGACAGAACATGCGATGTAATCATCCCAACATATAACGAAGATATTGATATTTTGGAACCGACAATCATCGGAGCTCTGCAAATTCGAGGGCAAATCACTGTTTGGTTACTCGATGATGGTAACCGTCCTGAAATGAAAGCATTGGCAGATAGATACGCGATCAAATATCTCACACGTACCGGAAATGAACACGCTAAAGCTGGAAATATTAATGCAGCGCTCCCGCACTTAAAGGGTGAGCTCCTTCTTGTATTAGATGCAGACCACGTGGCTGCGCCTGATTTTCTAGAAGCAACAAGTGGTTACTTTGTAAATCCCAAAGTTGCACTTGTACAAACTGCACACTCTTTTAGGAATCACAATTCCATCATGCACCAAGAACAGGGCAGAAACGAACAATCTCTTTTCTTTGATGTTTTATTACCTGAGCGCAACCGTTTAAAATCAGTATTTTGGTGTGGGTCTGCGGCAATCCTGCGAAGAAGCGCGTTAATGGAAATTGGGGGTCTCGCAACAGTTACGGTTACTGAAGACTATGAAACTTCTCTACACCTACGGTTAAAAGGCTACTTAGGGATTTACCACAACGAACACTTAATCCAAGGATTGGCTCCTGACAATTTAACTTCTTATGTGATCCAGCGATTTCGATGGGCACAGGGTAATTTGCAATTGTTTCGTCCTAGCATGCGTCTACCATGGCGTAAGGAGTTAGGAATATTAGAAAGAATCTCTAATACTGGAGGACTCCTGTACTACCTCTCTCCTTTTCAGAAACTTATCTACTCTGGCAATTTGGTCGCCGTGGTTTTCTTTGGAGTTCTTCCTGTTGGTTATGTCGGTGGCTGGTTTATCGTCTTCTGGGGAATCGCTTCCTTTACGAATATTCTTGCAGTGACGGCCCTCGAGCGCGGTACAACAAGCCCAGTTGAAGGCGTGAGAAACCTCTTTCTAGCTTTCGAAGCCTACTTTCGTGCAACATCTGTTTTGTGGACGAAAGCCAAAGTTCCTTTTCTAGTCACACCGAAGAATGAGGTGGATTTAGGAGGATGGGCATCGGTAAGACAAATGCGTTTCGCTCTTCTGATTGGAGGAGTTTCGCTTGTCTCGGTTATAAATATCTGGATTAGTTATATCTCATTCCATTATTTCGACTGGAGATATCTTGCTCCGCATTCAATATCAACGGTCCTAATAATCTCTTTCTTTGGACTCATGGAAGTCACGATTATTTCGCGCGCAGCATGGTCGATGTATCACAGAAGCCAAGAGAGAACCCTGTGGAGATTTCCCGTCAGACTTGAAACATATGTGAATGGAGTGTTAAGCCAGTGTGTGGACCTCCATCAGAATGGTGCCGGAATTATCACTACGGAAAAGGCGCTGGCTCTAAATCCGGATATCTACATAAAAATTGCGTGCCGCGACCTGTCGGGAAATATCGTTTGGGCGGGTGGTCAATTCCGTATCCGATCAAAGAAACTCATCGAAGGCACACAAGAAAGTGTTCGCGTGGGGGGTCGAATTACATGGGACAGCGACGAAGCAAAGACTGCAGTGATCATGCAATGTTATGTTGTAGAGCAATATGTAGCTCGGCAACATTTTTGGTTACGTCATGAGAAACGCAGGGTTGTTTTACTTCCGGCGCATATAGATGGAATCGATGCAGAGTGCGTTGATGTGAGCACCTCCGGAGCATCCTTCGTCGCCATTGCTGCCGATTGGGGCAAACGCCAAATCGGAATTCGAATCCCGATCTCAGTTGATGATCGATTCATTGGTACGGCCGAAATCAGGAACGTAACAGCCACATCTGGTGAAATGGTGAGAATTGGCGCAGCGGTAATGTGGCAAAACCCATACCTGCTGAAAATATTCTCTGACTCTGAAAAGCGTGATCTCAAAACACAAAAAGCTGTCGCAGGTGGGATTAAGCCGTAATTACAAAGGTGTTGAAGAAATCTTCCTTGCCCATTCTTTATACTCATCAGATAATTGTTGAACTTTTGCAATCTCTGAAATCTTAGAACGCTCACCGCTTTTCGCGTTAAAGATATCTTGAATTGTTATGCCGTGAGATGGACGCGATATCAAGGAAATTACATCACCTGCCGTAATGCTGCCTTCTTGAATAATACGTAGATATGTTCCTGGCCTAGCAGCGTTTGTGAAGTCTTTGATAAGTGTAGGTCTCTCCCAAAATCCTGCGAATACTCGGCAAGGTATGCGAGGTTGCGAGACTTCGAGAATTGTCGAACCAATTTCCCAACGCTCACCAATTACAGCGTGTGTAACATCCATTCCAGATGTTGTGATGTTCTCACCAAATTTTCCGTTGCCAATTTCCTGACCAATTTCCTTTTCCCACCAATCAGAGTCTTCGCGAGCATATGCATATACAGCAGCGTGATATCCCCCGTGAACTTTGCGATCGATTATCACATCACCTTGCACACCTTCATTGGCGAGTGAGACTGGACCAGATACTGGACGCTTATCAATTCCCGTACGGCCTTTACTTCCGGTCCATTCACCTTCATGAACTATTGCGGTGACGTTAATGGAGAGGAGTTTTCCAGAGGCGCTCAACATACTTGCAGACTATAGTTAAGAATCCCCAAGGAGGAGAGCCCAAGGAGGAAATTAACCGTGGCAATTCACGTGAGCCTACGAGATGGTTTCAAAATTGCAGGTATTGCCACCGTAACTGCCGCACTCGCGACCGGCGCAAAGAAGATCCTAATTTCTCCTGCAGGAGTACCTATAAAGAAACTCAATAACGCGCTTCCCAAGGCTTTGAAATTCTTACCTACACCGCCAACTGACCCTGCTCTTACTACTCCGGGTCTTACTCCACTTTTTACGCCTAACAAGGATTTCTTTCGCATAGATATTGGTAATGGAATCCCAACTATTTCACTCGATTCATGGCGCTTAACTATTGGTGGAATGGTTGATCACCCTAAAGAATTCACATACGAAGAACTTATTAGTCGCCCAATCTTTGAACTCGACGCAACTATTGCATGCGTATCTAACGAAGTTGGCGGAAAGTTAGCGGGTAATGCCCGCTGGACTGGCATAAGTTTAGATGACTTGATTCATGAAGCTGGACCTTCCAAGAACGCAGATCAAGTAATGGGATTTTCTGACGATGGTTTTAGTGCAGGTTTTCCAATCGCCGCACTCGATGGCAGAGGAGCGATGCTCGCATTCGGCATGAACGGCGAGGTGCTTCCATTAGAGAATGGGTATCCCGCGCGAATAATTGTTCCTGGACTATTCGGCTACGTGTCCGCAACGAAATGGGTTACACAAATAGAAGTTACTCGCTTTGATCAACGCGAAGGTTATTGGATGCCGCGTGGGTGGTCCGCACAAGGTCCAATCAAACTCGCATCACGTATAGATACTCCCGAAGATTCTGGTTTTTTCTCAGTCGGAAAACCAATTCAGCCAGGACGCAATGTCATTGCAGGTGTTGCTTGGTCATCAATGAAAAGTATTGCACGCGTAGAGGTGCGAATTAATAATGAAGCCTGGGTCGATGCAACTCTTGGACCAGAATTGGCTACGACAACATGGAGACAGTGGTGGTTGGACTGGAATGCAGTCAAAGGCACTACGGAAATCACTGTGCGCGCCACCGATAGTTCTGGTGAAGTTCAAAGCAATAAATCAGTCGGAACAGTTCCAAATGGTTCAGAAGGTTGGCACGCAGTGAAGGTGGATATAGGCTGATGCAATGACATCGCATGCGTTACAAAAAAGAACTGCTCTGATTACTGGTGCGGGAAACCCCGAAGGCATTGGTTTCGCTAGCGCTAAAGGACTCGGTTTATTGGGTTACCGAGTTGGAATTACATCAACAACTGATCGTATTTGGGAACGCGTTAGCGAATTAGAGGCCTTGGGAATTGAAGCTTTCGGTTTTGTTGCGGACCTCACCGATCAAAAACAAGTTGTTGCTTTGGTCGCTGGATTCATTGCCAAATTTGAAACATTAGATGTTCTGGTAAATAACGCAGGAATGACAAGCGTTTCTTCACCTTCAGATCCAAATGAGGGGCCTTTAGAAAATTATTCGTTAACGAATTGGCATGAAGTAATGACTCGAAATGTAGACACAACAATGTTAATGACAAAGGCTGCCATTCCATTTATTAAAGCAAGCTCAGCTGGACGCGTGGTCATTGTTTCCAGCATCACTGGTCCATTTCTTGTGATGCGCAATAATGTTGGGTATGCAACATCAAAGACGGCGCTCGTTGGATTCACACGTGCCGTTGCCCTTGATTATGCGCACTTACCAATAACTGTAAACGCCGTTGCGCCAGGTTGGATCGCTACTTCACACGATTCAGATCATGAAATTCTTCAAGGCACTGCAGTCCCCATGAAGCGTCGTGGAACCGCCGACGAAGTTGCCTCTGCGATTATCTGGCTAGCTAGCCCTGGCGCCTCTTACATCACCGGTCAATGCATAGTTATTGATGGCGGTAATGCGCTCCCAGAAGAGCGTGCTTAACCCCCATAGCTCCCATTCTTATTGATAGCATCCCGTTATGGATGATTCTGCGCTTCTCAAGAAAATTCGAAATAGCGTTATCGGAGATGACCAAGTCATGCATGGTCCATATGGACAACGCCGAGTAACTTATGCCGATTACACGGCCAGTGGCCGCTCACTCTCATTTATTGAAGATTTCATTCGCGATGAAGTAATGCCGCGATATGCCAATACGCATACCGAATCTAGTGGAACAGGCTTGCAGACAACACGTTTACGTGAAGATGCACGCAGTATTATTCGCACAGCCGTGGGAGCAACCGCTGATGATGCGTTGATCTTTGCTGGATCAGGAACAACGGGAGCTGTCGATAAATTAATTGGCATACTTAATATTCGAATTCCATTTGATTTGGATAAGAAATGGCATCTTTCTGACCATATTCCTGTTGAAGGTCGTCCTGTTGTATTTATAGGTCCCTTTGAGCATCACAGCAACGAACTTCCATGGCGCGAATCAATTGCCGATGTTGTCACTATCCACGAGGACATTGATGGGCATATCGATGTGAAGCACCTGGAACAAGAATTAGTGAAGTATCAATCTCGTTCCTTGAAGATCGGATCATTTTCTGCGGCAAGTAACGTGACTGGAATTATCACTGACACAGACGCAGTCTCCCGCCTCCTACATCAGCACGGTGCCTTTGCTTTCTGGGACTACGCCGCCGCCGCTCCTTATGTAGAGATAAATATGCATCCCGCAGACCCATTAGCGCGCAAAGACGCCATATTCTTGAGTCCTCATAAATTTATTGGTGGACCAGGAACGCCGGGAATCCTTGTTATTAATAGAGAAATCGTCGAAAATTCTGTTCCTGCTGTTCCTGGTGGAGGCACGGTTGCTTATGTAAATACAAATGACCACCGCTACCTCTCCGATATTGAACACCGTGAAGAAGGCGGTACGCCTGCGATTATTGAATCGATTAGAGCCGGGCTTGTATTCCAATTGAAAGACGCGGTCGGAATTTCAACAATTCACCAACATGAAGCGAAGTATTTAAATAAAGCAATAGCAGCATTTAGTAAGGATTCTCGAGTTGAATTGCTAGGAAACCTACAAGCTGAACGCCTGTCAATTCTCTCATTCATTTTACGTGGGCCCTCGGGCAAATATCTTCACCACAATTTTGTAGTGGCATTGCTGAATGATCTTTTCGGAATTCAATCACGTGGTGGTTGTTCTTGCGCGGGTCCTTACGGACATCGCTTGTTAGGTATTGGAGAAGAGAAGAGTCACGAGTTCGAGAGCCAAATTCTTAGTGGATGTGAGGGAATTAAGCCTGGTTGGGTGCGAGTTAACTTAAACTATTTCGTTTCCGATGCAGTTGTAGATCACATTATTGATTCCGTTTTATTTATTGCCGAGCATGGTCATCTATTTCTTGTTGACTATCATTTCAATACAGATACAGGGTTATGGCGCCATCGAAAAGGACCAGTAGAACCTCCAATGCGATTGAGTTCGATTTCCTATAACAATGATGGTGAAATGACTTATCCGATTAAGCATGATCGCACTCCTGAGAGTTCATTGAAGGAATATGTAAAAGAGGCACATGAATTAGCAGCTACAAGAGTGGCAAACTCTATAACCCATGAAAACATCACCCTCTCGCAACTTATGGGTGATGAATTTGAATCATTACGCTGGTTTGAACTGCCTGTTGAGTGCATTAACACTCCGCAAATTACTCCACCAATTGCCTAATACAACGATTGTGCAACAAGTTCTCATTTAGCAGTTATAGGCATGTTTTGTGAGGCTCTAACTGATACGGTCGCGACATGTCTTACGAAACCAGTTGGAATCAATGGCGCCAAGATCGCCTCAAGGCGGTAGTTGACCCTCTTGGAAATCTTGCGTTGGTTGAAACTCGCTGGTTTGGACAAGGCGAATCAAGCACTTTAGAAGAAGCGACTAAAGGGAAACCCCAGACTGTTCTTGCGACAGAACTTGAGCGTAAAGATTTTGATGGCATTGTTGTTGCGCAAGGTCTGCGTTTATGGGATTCAAATTCTGAAAGCATCCAAGCCTTTAAAACTATTGATACCTATCCCTTTGACGCTGCTTGGGTAATCGAAGCAACTTTTACGCCGCACCCAGAAGATCGTGCGGTTGCATTTGAATATATTCGCGATAACGGTGGTACGCGTGACCTTGTTGTTCCAGGTGACATCTCAGCGAAAATAGATGGTGTTGATTACACACTCAACGCATTTGATGATGACGGCGTCTTGTTACTAGTTTTCGGAGACAAGACAAATGGTTCGGAGACTTATCCAGCAGGGCGCTTTCTTTTTATTGATAAAGAAGAAGGATCAAATAAAATCATTCTCAATTTCAATCAGGCCTTTGTGCCACCTTGTGGTTTTTCGATTCATTACAACTGTCCGATGCCACCACCACAAAATCGTCTACACCTGCCCGTAAGAGCTGGAGAGAAAATTCCCGTTTTCAAAGATGGGTATGAAGTTCACTAAAACCGTTCAACCAAGAAGGCAAACTACAACAGGAGGAAAGATATGAAGCCAGGAAAGAAGTTTGGAGTCGTAGGCGTTGCCTTCGCGGTAGCTCTGACTCTATTCGCCACAAGTGCGCCTGCAAATGCAGCATCGGCAGACGCAACCGTTGATATTGGTTCGCTCTATGAGCCACAGAACCTTGATAACACAGGCGGAGGCGGACAGGGCGTCGTCGAAGCACTTAATGGAAACTCATATGAAGGCCTATACCGTCTTACTGACGGCGGCGTAGTTGAGAACTTGCTTGCAACTGCAAGTAAGGTCAGCAAAGATGGGTTGACTTACACCTTTACATTACGTAGCGGTGTGAAATTCCACTCCGGCAAGACCATGACTTCAGCTGACGTAAAATTCAGCTTAGAAAAGGTTTCTGCTGCTGATTCCAAGTCAGCTCGTAAGAGCAGCTTCAAGGTGGTTAAGTCAATCGCAACACCTGATGCAAAGACAGTAGTTGTCACTCTTTCCAGCCGTTCTATTTCCTTTATTTATAATCTGACGTATATCTGGATCATGAACTCGGCAGCTAAAGATTTCGCTACCGAAGAAGACGGAACTGGCCCTTACAAGCTATCTGCTTGGAAGCGTGGATCCACACTTTCTCTAGTTCGCAACGATGCATACTGGGGCACAGCGCCAAAGAATAAGACCGTTGTTTATCACTACTTTACTAACGCTACTGCTCTAAACAATGCTCTACTTACCGGTGCAGTCGACGTCATAACAAGTGCACAAAGCCCAGATGCTTTGGCTCAATTCAAGAGCAGCTCATACAAGATCAGCAATGGTCAGTCAACAACTAAATTGATTCTTGTATTCAATGACCGCGTTGCTCCATTCAATAACGTGAAGGTCCGTAAGGCAATCACTTCGGCCATTGATAACAAGAAGCTTCTTGCATCAATTTGGGGAGATTACGGCACATTGATCGGTTCCATGGTTCCTCCAACTGATCCTTGGTATGAGGACTTGACTGGCGTGAATCCTTACAATGTCGCATTGGCAAAGAAGCTTCTTGCTGCTGCTGGCTATGCAAAGGGATTCACCTTCCGCCTAGATACACCTCAATATGATCCACACCCAGCCGCTGCAGCATTCATTAAGTCTGAACTTGCAAAGGTTGGCATCACTGTAAACATCAACTCGGTAACAGATGACCAGTGGTATAACAATGTATATAAGAAGCATGATTACGCTGCAACCATGCAGGAGCATGTTAATGACCGCGATGTTGTTTGGTACGGCAATCCAGATTTCTACTGGGGCTATAACAACACAACAGTTACAAGCCTAATCAATCAGGCTGAACAAGCACCTAATGCACGTATTCAGGCATCACTGCTAAAGCGTGCAAACAGAATCATCGCAACTGAGGCAGCCAGTGATTGGATTTACTTATATCCACAGATTGTTGTTGCATCATCAACACTTTCGGGATATCCAATTAATGGTCTGAACTCACAGTTCTACGCGTATAACATCGTAAAAAACTAGTCCAAAATAACTAGTATCTACTAATACGCAGAATCCGGCTCAGATGCCTAATTGGGCTTCTGGGCCGGATTCTCGTTACTCTGATGTAATGAAGAGGAGAAGAAATGGCTAAGTACCTAATTCGCCGTTTCGCCTTTTTGTTACTTTCTCTCGTTCTTGCCAGCATCACCCTTTTTGTTTTACTTCGAATCATCCCCGGCGACCCCGCTAATGCTTTGCTTTCGGTCGGTGCAACTCCAGAACAAATAGCCGCGGCACAACATGAAGTAGGTTCGGATCTCCCTTTGATTATTCAGTTTCTCAATTGGGTCCGTGATCTTTCTACTTTTCACTTTGGTACTTCAATTATTAGTAGCTATCCGGTAGGCCCTGAAATCACATCTCGGCTTTCGTTAACTGTTCCACTTACCCTTATTGCTTTTGTGGTCGCCGTTGCGATTGCTCTGCCACTTGGTTTTATTGCCGCATTTAAAGCGAAAACTTGGTATGGAACCTTACTCAATGGCTTTTCACAACTGGGAATTGCAATTCCGGTTTTTTGGGTCGGAGTCATTTTTATCTACATTTTTGCGCTCAAATTCATGATTTTGCCTTCGGGAGGCGTGCCACCTGAAGGTTGGGCCAATATTCCGGGAACACTGAAGTATTTGCTGTTACCGATTGCGACGATTGCCCTCGTAATGTCATCATCTTTGACTCGTTATGTACGTTCGGCAACACTTGATGTTCTTGGTAGCGATTACCTTCGTACCGCCCGCTCCATGGGATCCACATTCACGCAGGCAATGACTCGTCATGGCTTACGTAATGCCGCTGCGCCAGTTATTTCAATCATAGGAATCGAACTTGCGACCACCTTCGTTGGCGCGGTTGTAGTAGAGAGCGTATTCGCACTGCCTGGCCTGGGAAGTCTCTTGGTTCGATCCATTGCTCAACATGATTACCCAGTTATCCAAGGAGTACTTTTTGTAAGCACTTTTGCAGTGTTAATGATCGGTTTTCTTGCTGACTTAATCCAGCGCATTGTAGATCCGCGACTAATTAGTAGTTCCGCTGGTGATCTGCGATGAATCAAGTGAAATCTCGCCGTTCTTGGTCGCTTATTGTCGGCTTAGTTATTATTTCAACAATCACACTCGTAACACTTATTTCTCTGGTTTGGTTGCCTTATCCAATTGATAACACTGATGGTGGTCGACTATCTCCACCAAGTTGGTCTCATTTACTCGGAACAGACAAACTAGGTCGCGACTTAGTGGCTCGTTTAATGGTTGGTGCACGCATTGCCCTATCTGTTGGTTTTTCTGCGGTATTGATTGCTGGGATCGTTGGACTGACACTTGGGATGGCTGCAGGTTTTGCTCAGCGTTGGCTCGATGAATCATTGTCCGCACTGCTAGATATTTTGATTGCTTTCCCAACACTCTTGCTTGCAATGCTCATTGTCGCTGCACGTGGATCATCTTTAACTTCCGCGATATTTGCTATTGGTCTTGGAATGTCAGCAATTATCGCAAGGCTCACTCGTCTCCTTGTAAAACGAGTTTTGGCAAAAGACTTTATTACTGCATCTCGCGCCTCTGGCACTTCATGGCCAAGAATAATTGTTCTGCACGTATTGCCTAATATTTGGCCGACCCTCATCGTGAGTTTCGCTTTACAATTTGGATTAGCAGGATTGGCCGAAGCAAGTTTGTCCTACCTTGGACTCGGGGCACCGCCACCGAATGCATCGTGGGGAAGTTTGTTACAAGAAGCCCAGGCAACAGTAATGACTTCGCCAATTGCTGCAATTGCTCCTGGACTATTCCTTGTTGCATTGGTGATTGGCGTCAACCTCATTGCCGATGGTTTACGTGAAATTGCAGACCCAACACTTAGGCGTTCGCGATGAATGTATTAGAGATTAAGAATCTCGATGTCACTACACCTGCTGGGGTAAAAGTAGTCTCTGGGGTTTCTTTTTCAATCGCTCCTGGTGCACGACTTGGACTTATCGGTGAATCTGGCTCAGGTAAATCTTTAACAGCCTTAGCTGTAATTGGACTCCTTTCCAGCCAATTGAAAGCATCAGGGAGTGTTCTTCTCGGAGATTTAAACCCCCAGGAAATCCTTGGTGCACCTGAACGGATGCTCAACACAATCCGTGGCAAAGTCGCAAGCATTATTTTTCAGGAACCACTTACCGCCCTTGATCCACTAATGAAGATAGGTCGGCAATTGGCAGAGCCACTGCGTCGTCATCAAGGTATCTCCGGAGATGCACTTGAAAGTGCAATTATTGAAGCGCTAACCGAGGTCCGTATTACCAATCCAGCAAGAATTGCTCAATCATTTCCTCACCAGATCTCAGGTGGCGAACGCCAACGTGCGGCAATCGCAATGGCGCTAGCTTGCCAGCCATCGTTGCTAATTGCCGATGAACCAACGACGGCACTTGATGTCACCGTCCAATCTGAAGTTTTAGCTCTATTGGATTCCATTGTTTCCGAGCGCAATATGGCCTTGCTTTTCATAAGCCATGATTTGGCTGTCGTTGGGCAAATTACCGACAGCGTCGTTGTTTTAAAAGATGGAGTCGTTGTTGAATCTGGCTCTCTTCAAGAAATAATGGCGGATCCGAAACATCCATACACACAAGATTTAGTTAAGAATGCTCGCGTTCTAGATGACGCTCTCAACATTGCCAAGGACGGGAAGTGAAATGACTACCCTCTTGCAAACTAAAGACCTCAATTTCTCCTATCGCACCGCTACACCGATTCTCAAGAATATCAATGTAGCTATCACCGAGGGCGTGAATGTTGGCTTGGTGGGGGAATCAGGTTCAGGAAAAAGCACACTACTTCGACTTTTACTAGGGATCCTCAAGCCAACAACTGGTGAGATTTTTTTTGAAGGGGAGAAGCTTTCTCTCGATGATAAATCGCAAGCGAAAATCTTTAGAAGTCAGGTTCAGGTGGTCTTTCAAGATCCTTACTCTTCACTTGATCCACGCCAGCGTATCGACCGATTAATCGCAGAGCCTTTGATCTCGTTGGGATTAAATGAGAAGAATGGCTCAGATAAAAAAGCTCAAAATACATGGGTCACCGAGCAAGTAGTAAGCGCCCTTGAGGCGGTAGGACTTTCCGCCGACTCAGCTAAACGCTATCCGGATGAGTTTTCTGGTGGCCAGCGTCAGAGAATTGCCATTGCACGAGCAATTGTTTGTAAGCCACGAGTACTTCTAGCCGACGAACCAGTCAGCGCACTAGATGTTACGACTCGTGTTCATGTTATTGAATTACTTCGAGATTTAGGGCTCATGCACAATCTGACAATCGTCACCGTGTCACACGATTTGGCGGTGGTTGCCTCTCTATGTAAAGAGACAATCGTCTTGGAGAGAGGCGTTGTAGTTGAGCAAGGACTAACTTCTCAAGTTTTGGGAGCGCCCTCTCACCCATATACAAAGAAACTTATTGAGAGTCTGCCGCGTCTAAAGGCTTAGGAAAAGAAAAAGTTCGACCCCTCAAGTGAAAGGCGAGAGAGGTCGAA
>QYPT01000068.1 GCA_007280125.1 Streptomycetaceae bacterium
GAAACAATGCCAATAAGCATTGCAATTACGCCTGCAATCAAAATAGTTATTGCTGCGCCGTTATAGCTGATCGACATGTCATTTAATCTAAAAGTGTGTTGTCCAACCGCAGCCGCAATCAGCGGGGAGATAGCCAGAACCGCTACCAATGTGACGCGAATTAGAGATTGCATAAATGCGAATGTACGTCCACGTACTTCATCCTGAACTTCCATACCCAACATCGTGAAGCCCGTAACCCAACAAATACCTGAAAAAGATCCAAGGAGTACGACTACAAAGACAGCGATAACAAGGTTAGGGATTAGCGCAAGGATTACAAGGAAGAAACCGGCGATAGCAAGTGCTGCGCCAAATAAACGTCGGCGTGAGAATTGTGCAAATACGCGTGGGCCAAATGCAATACCGAGTGCAAGACCCGTGAAGACTGAACCAAAGAGAACACCATAGGAAGCATCTCCACCACCGAGGTCGCCAACGAATGTACGTGCTAAACCAATGACTGCGCCGGCTGCAATGAACGCGCCGACCATGCCAACAATAAGGCCACGAACAATTTTAGATGTGCTAACGAAGCGCCATCCCTCAAGTAGTGATTTTGCAACACCGACATCGCCGGCAGTTTTTGATGCTGCGCCTTTAGGAATCTCGTGCAAGCGCCATACCGTCCACGCACCGAATGCAAAACTTGCCGCGTTGATATAGAGAGCAAGGTCGGTTGAGTTGCTCTTAAGAAACGGGAAAATGCTGGCAAGTGCACCGTTAATCAACGCAAGAATAGAGAAGAGCGCTGCTGCAATCGGAGCTGTTCCATATGCGGCTAGAAGTGAAACTTGGTTGGCGCTTTCGAGTTTCTCTTTGGGAACAAGGTTAGGGACCGTTGCCTCTTTTGCTGGAGACCAGTAGAGCGTTAAGCACTCAACGGCGATAGTTGCGCCATAGAGCCAGAAATAGTTACCGACAATTGGTATAGAAATATAGAAAGCTGAACGCAAAATATCGGTAGTCACCATCAGGCGACGGCGATCAAGGCGATCGGCGATTACGCCAGCAAGTGGGCCAAGGAAGACAGAGGGCAGAAGGCGCGCAATGAAAACACCTGCGATAGCGAAGTTAGCTTTGGCGTAGTTGCCACCAGAGAGTTGCTGGGCCATCGCCGTTGTTGCAAGAAGTCCAAGCCAGTCGCCAAGGGATGAGAAGGCCATCGATTGCCAGAGTTTCCTGAAAGCAGGAATCGCCATAACTCCGCGCGTTTGATCTTGCGCTGGAGCTGCAGGGGTAGGCAGCGTTCTAGACATGGGGGTGAGTCTATCGGGCACATCTGCGCTGGCTAATAGGCGGCGGAGCCCAGTTTTGAGCAAATAATTGATGTAGCACATTTGAGTTCTTGTGCTACCTTGGCTTATGACAACAGGTACCAAAAAAGAGAAGATTGCAAAGCCCACTTCGGAAGTTGATTTGAACCCGCAAGTAGGCATTCGTGAACTTCGTCAATCTGCCTCCCAAATACTTGCGAAGGTCAAAGCGGGAACAGTGTACGAAATCACCGATCGAGGTGTTCCCGTAGCTCGAATTATCCCTTTGAACGCGTCTGTGTATGAGGAATATTTGGTAGCGGGTTTAATAACCCCCGCGCAAAACCCCGATTGGCACTTCACACTTCCAACAGCAAAACTTAAAGGGAAAAGAACTTCAACTGAAATACTCATGGAAATGCGTGCAGAGGAAAGATATTGAGCTGGTATCTAGATAGTTCTGCAATCCTTAAGCTAATCCTCATTGAAAAAGAATCTCGTGCGTTAGTGAGTTTTCTCAAAGAGCCTGTTACTACCTCCGCAATATCTAGAGTAGAAGTAATTCGGACTCTTCGTCGTGCTGATCCAGAAAAAATTGAAGTCGGTCTGCAAATCCTTTACAAAATTCGGATCGTTCCCATAAATCAAACAACGCTATTAATGGCTGAAAATCTTCCGGCTAATATCACACTCAGAACTCTTGATGCCCTCCATGTGGCTAGCGCGTACATGCTTGGACAAACAATCCATGGGTTGGTTACTTACGATAAACAAATGGCGGTTAATGCGAAGAAGCTTGGGATTGAAGTTGTATCTCCTGGAGCTCGATAGAACATAGAAATTATTCGTCAGCTTTGACTTTAGCTTTCCCTGTTGCAGTCTTCTTTGCAGGCTTCTTTGCGGTGCCTTTTTTGATTGTGTTCTTAGTCAATGTTGGCGCACTCTTACTAGCGCGGGGGGCTCGGGCCTTCGCCGTGGATGCTTTAGCCGTTGAGTCTTTTGGAGCCGCTGCGGCTTTCTTTCGTGAGGATTTCTTAGGACGTGACGCGCCGCCGTTCTCTGCTTCCCATGCACGACGACCGGCCAATAATTCAAGACCTCGCTCAAGTGTTAGTGCTTCAACTGTATCTCCGCGTCGAAGCGTTGCATTTGTTTCGCCATCGGTGACATACATACCAAAACGTCCATCTTTAACAAGTAGCGGCTTCTGCGTTGCAGGATCCATTCCCAATTCTTTCAGCGGTGGTTTTGCAACACTGCGACGGCGCTCTTTTGGTTTGGAATAAATCTCAAGGGCTTCATCAAGTGTTAATGAGAAGAGTTGGTCTTCACTGGTGAGAGTACGTGAATCAACACCGCGTTTTAGATACGGGCCGTAGCGTCCATTTTGAACAGTGATGTCCTCACCCGTTTGTGAATCAGTACCCAATGTGCGAGGCAACGAAAGAAGACGTAGTGCGTCCTCCCACGTGATTGTGTCCAGCGTCATTGTAGAAAGAAGGGATGCTGTCTTTGGTTTTGGAGCATCAGCTTTCTTGCGCTTCTTCTTTCCTGAAGCGGTTAGCTCTGGCTCGAGGACAGGAAATACTTCGGTGACATATGGACCAAAGCGACCGGACTTAGCAATGATTGGCAAGTTGGTTTCTGGATCTATACCGAGTTCGCGCTCACCTGATGGCTTGGCAAGAATTTCTATTGCAACAGCAAGTGTTAATTCATCCGGCGCCATCGTCTCGGGGATGTTGGCTAGCTTGCGAGTTTCACCTTCGCCTTGTTGCAAGGATGCGCCGTAGCGTCCCACACGAATTTCAATGTCATCGCCAAGGCGCATCGTGTTAACTTCGCGCGCATCAATAGCGCCAAGGTCAGCGGAGAGCTCGTTAAGTCCTGGTTGACCATCGTGTCCGTAGAAGAAATCACGGAGCCAATCAACGCGTTGTGCTTCTCCGTTTGCAATCTTGTCTAGATCCTCTTCCATGCTTGCCGTAAATTCGTAATCAACCAATTTAGAGAAATGTTGCTCGAGCAAACCAGTAACAGAGAAAGCAAGGAATGCCGGAACAAGTGCACGACCGCGCTTATAGACATAGCCGCGATCTTGAATAGTTTGAATGATGGATGCGAATGTTGATGGACGACCAATACCAAGCTCTTCTAGCTTCTTTACAAGGGTCGGCTCGGTATAGCGCGCAGGAGGCTTCGTATCGTGGCCTTCGCAGCTGTATTCAGTGACCTTTACAGCTTGTCCAACGCTCATTGCCGGAAGTCTGCGATCTTCTGCTTCTTCATCGGTCTTATCGTCGGCAACTTCTTCATACGCTGCAAGGAAACCTGGAAATGTAAGAACTGATCCGTTTGCGCGGAAAATTACATCTTTACCGTCATTGGTACGGGCATCAAAGTCAACGCGCATCTGCATTTTCTTAGCATCAGCCATTTGTGATGCAACGGTGCGTTTCCAAATTAGGTCATAGAGTGCAAATTCATCGCGAGAGAGCTCGGGTGCTAACTCACCAGGAGTCTTAAAGACATCACCGGCTGGGCGAATTGCTTCGTGTGCTTCTTGGGCATTCTTTGTCTTACTTGCATATGCTCGTGGAGTCTCTGAAACGTGGTCTGCGCCGTATAGCGCTTTAGCACTTGCACGTGCTGCGTTGATTGCTTGGGCCGAAAGATTGACTGAGTCGGTACGCATGTAAGTGATGTAGCCGTTTTCATATAAACGCTGAGCAATGCGCATTGTGATTTGTGCGCCCCAACCAAGTCGGCCGCCTGCATCTTGTTGCAGAGTCGATGTTGTAAATGGTGGCTTTGGTCGCTCAGTACGCGGTGAATCTTCAATGGACTTAACAGTCAATGGTGATGACTTGAGTGAATCAACAAGGTGGCGTGCACCTGATTCGTCCAATAATAAAATGTTTGCGAGTGATTTCTCTTTTACTGCGCCATCTGCACCGAAGTCACTTGTTGCTGCCACTTTCTTGCCCTCAACACTTATCAGGCGCGCATTAAAACCAAGTTCGCACTTGGCATTGAGATCCCACCAACTAGATGAAATAAAGGCCATACGTTCGCGTTCTTTTTCAACGATTAAACGAGTGGCAACTGATTGCACACGTCCCGCCGAAATTCGTGGCATAACTTTCTTCCAGAGCACGGGAGATAAGCGATAACCAAAGAGCCGATCAAGGACGCGACGTGTTTCTTGTGCATCAATTAAGTGATAATCAAGATCGCGCGTTTCATTTACTGCTTTTTGAATGGCCTCTTTAGTAATTTCATTAAAGACCATTCGCTTAATAGGAATCTTTGGCTCCAGAACTTCAACAAGGTGCCAGGCAATTGCTTCGCCCTCGCGGTCCTCGTCAGTGGCCAGAATAAGTTCGTCAGCGTCCTTCATCAACGCTTTAAGCTCGGCCACTTTGGCCTTTTTGTCGGGATTAATTACGTATAAAGGAGCGAAATCCTCTTCAATGTTGACGCCTTCTTTAGCCCAGGCAATGCCTTTATATTCCTTAGGAATGTCGGCGGCACGTTGTGGCAAATCTCGGATATGGCCGACGCTAGCCTCGACGATGTAACCATCGCCGAGGTAGCCGCCAATCTTTCGAGCCTTCGCAGGTGATTCAACAATCACCAACTTCTTAAGCTCTCGAGCCTCTTTTTTTGCCATGCCTAATCCGGTGCCCGATCTGTTTCTTCAGTTACGCGTTATTAGTAATCGATAGCTGTTGATTTGCGGCGGTTATGAATTAACGCGCCAACAATCACAGCGAATGCAACGAGACCAATAACGGTGCTGTATGAACTATTGCCACCAAGTGCCAAAGCAACGATTGCTGGTGTGATCAGAAGACCAACCAAGTTCATTACCTTAATCAATGGGTTAATTGCAGGACCCGCAGTGTCTTTGAACGGATCGCCGACAGTGTCACCAATGATTGTTGCAGAGTGAGCATCAGAGCCCTTGCCA
>QYPT01000107.1 GCA_007280125.1 Streptomycetaceae bacterium
CAGTAAAGTCGGTGTAGTCCTTCTTGATACCGCTGTAGACCCGTTCTTCAACTGTTCCAGCATAAAAATAATTAGTAACCTTGATTGTTTGATAACGAGCACCTATACGATCGCATCGACCATTTCTTTGCTCGCTTCGTGCAAAATTCCATGGCATTTCTACTTGAAAGACCCGTCCGCAAGTCTGAAGGTTTAAACCTTCACTCATAGAGTCTGTGCCGAGCAATATATTAATTTCACCATTACGGAATGCTTCTTTGATTTTGCCCTTAGCTACATGCTTCCAATCGCCAGTTGTATGGTCATAAATCTGACCACCATCGCCACTATAACAACCTATCTTTGTGTATGAGCCAAGAGTGAAGCGGTCTCTTAAATAATTCATAGTATCCGTGTACTGGGTAAAAATAACTACCGAGTCATAATCCAAGAGAGCCTTTCCTACATCTTTCATCAGCTCTTCTGCCTTGGTATCTGCACCAGTCATTGATTCCAGATCCCTCACAAATATTTTCAACTCATCGATCTCTTGTCGAAGCAACTCAGTGTTTGTATCTAAATCCTCTGGATCTAGCAATGAATCCTCAACGTCAAATTGATCGTCAGAATCAAGAAGTGACGCGAGCCTCTGTCGATTCTCCAAGGCATCAAGTCTCCTGCGCATAGATGACTTCATCGCAGCGAATGAAGAAGTTAAACGTCGCCTGTAAACGGTCATAATGAAACCAAGTGCTTGCGTGGCCCCTTGATTTTTATATGCGTCGTAATACTTTGAAATGTAATTATCAATATGGTCGTAGAGATCTGCTTCTTCGGGACTCAAGGCAATGAATCTGTCCTCTACTTCACGTCTTGGAATAATTACATCAGCTGGTATCAAACCCATAGATTGGTAAATTCTCATAGTCTCACGTGTGTTTCTAAAGGCACGGTCTCGCATTGGTGTGTGACGCTTGAGCCAACGATCAATGGCCACTACTTCTTGCTCTGTCAGAGCAGAGATTGTTTGTGGGGCCAAAGAGTTTGCTTCAAGTTTGAGCACTTTGTCTGAGCCCACAAATCCAAGCTGTTTTTCTATTTCAGATTCCAATTTTTCATCTCTAATAGCTTCCGTATCACTGAAATAATCTCCCAGCATTGCAGACAGAAAATCCCAACTTCGATCTTTGGGAGTTAATCTGAGTTGCTCGTAATATGCCAAGAAATCATTTGCGCTGCGTCCCCACATTTTAGGCAAGTCAAGCAACTCAAGGAGATCCCAAACTTCATGGGCATGCATTTGCATTGGAGTTGCGCTCGCAAGATATAAAGCTTTCCAAGACTCGCTTTCTCTCATGGCGTGAAGCAACTGAAGTAATGAATTTGCAGAGTCCGAAGGTTTTGAACCTTTTCTTCTTGCGTGATGTGCTTCGTCAACTACCACTACATCCCAAGGCCCCGCATCGATCAATTGTTGTCTTCGATCACGCCTTCTCGCTAAATGGGAAGACGCAAGCACTATAGGAAATGCACTCCAAGGATTTGTAGTCTTCGGTATTGGAACCGGACGGTTCATTATGTCCAAAAAGACACCATCGCCAAATCTGTAAACCTCTATACCGATCTTTTCCGATAACTCCTCTTGCCACTGCTTTAGGACTGAGGCTGGCACTAATAGTAAAATTCTCTTAGCTTGACCACTTAAATAAAGCTCACGTAATACAAGTCCAATTTCAATTGTCTTACCCATACCTACCATGTCAGCAAATAGGTATCCGCGTGGGAAAGTGTCGACCACTCTCTTAACCATATTTGCTTGATGTGGAAGCGGAGTTGCTGGAGCTGTACCAACTGCAGTCCAAGGCCTCTCCACCGGTATTTGCTTTAAGGCAGTAAGTAATTCGATTGACTGAATATCTAGTTCATCATCTAAGTTCTGCTCAACTGGAATAGGAGGTATTTCTGGGGCAATGGAGATTAATTGTCGAATAACCGCCTCTGGCAGAGGCAACGCGCGCCATTCTGGATCGTTGGTACTTTCCCATAGTTCTGTAAATCTCTGCTTTGTCTCGACTCCATATCGCATCCAAATCTCTTCATCCCAAGAATAGAAAGCTTTGAAAGTCTCGTAGTTATCCTGCCAACCTGTTGTAGTGGAATTATTGGAGCCCTCAAAAGCCACTTCGTTTTCGAGTCCATCAACGAAAAGCCCGTGCTTAGTGTGGAAGTACTTTCCACTTTCTTCTTGAGTAAGATATTTTCCATCTTTAAACGGCACACCAACCTTAATTTCAAGCCTATTTTCTTTTATCATCCAAGCAATAACTTTATGTGGCTCGGAAGATATTGCTTGAGCGCCAGATAGTCCCGGATCCTCTAAAATTTTGTTTGCGATAATGGAATCGATTGTCTCCCCATTTGTGATGGCGTCGACATCCTTCTTACTAAGTTGCGCACCAACCAATAGGCGCATCTTCCCATTTCCAGCGATGAAGTGTGCAAGCCCTTGCGCGGCATAAGCAATCTCAGAAGACGACCAATAACCAACTGCACGATCATATGAAACTGCCCTAGTTAATAATGGTATGTAAAAAGAAGTGAGGGGATTCTTTGATGGTTCGTAATTATATAGAAGGGCCAACTCGCTGAAGGTGGGGACGCTATTCTCCATGGGTTAATCAACTAACGTCGAACTGTTAATTTCTGGCAAATCGAAAAGGGTGGGTATGCCAGCCTCAATTTGAATTTCCTCTTTGGCAGGCAATGTTACTTCTGGTAAATAGGCAGTAATGAGGGTGTCCAATACACCAGCTTCCGGCACAACCCACTTCCCTTGAACAACAGTTCGAGGTATGGCATTTACTAGTGCCTGACATGCGTCTCTGAAGTTTTCATCTGCAAGAAGATTGGTCTGATCTAGAAATCTTTTGGCTGCAGCCATACCATCTTCTTCGGCGATAAACACCAAGGTGTCTATTGCATCAATCATGTAATTGAAATGCGTTTGGCCTAATCTGATGCCCGAAGAATCGCCATCCGAATCTCTTCTTAATCGTTCGTTTGGGCGCAGCAAAGAAACGCGTCCAGCACTCTTCGCCACTATTTTTTGCCGGACGAGTGCGTCAATATCTAATCCGCCTACCGCGAGTGCCAGTAGTCTCGCAGTATCAAAGGCGAACTCACGTGACTTAAAAGTGTCCCAGGCAATAACAACAAAATCCGTGAGTTGATCTAGTCGCGCTGCATGCCCTACGAGTCTCTTTTGGCGAAGTAGAACTAATTCCTCTCTGGCCAAATCCAACGCCTCTTCTGGTTTCAAATATACATCTTTGCCATCCACATCCGGTTTACTTGAATAAACTGGCCAATATCTAGAAATCACAGAAAGTGTCGGACCATATGTTGACAACAGAAGATCAACTCCAGTGATTCCATTTGATTCGAAGCGATTAACAGCATCTCTGGCAGCCTCACGCACTTCATTCGCAATGTCTTCTAAATAAACCCTGGCTGAAGAAACTCTAGTGTTGCGTTTACGACAAACCAGCATAATGGTGGAAGATGCTGAATTCATATTTGCTTGGTGTAAGGAATTCTCGGCCTCGGTATTAACTGGCCACGAAGTTTCAATTGTAAATCCTGCTTCAAGTAATCCGCTTCCTAAAGAATCCCAGGCTTCGGCTTTCTTATGAGTAAACATTACGGACATCACACCTTCATCTTTCAAGACCCGCCTACTCTCAGCAAAAATCGCCGTCATTTTAGATTGATAATCGAGTTCAGCAAGTTCTTTGCGTCTCTTTCCAAAACTATTAAACCTCGATGGGTTTGCCACCGCTTCATCATCTTTATCTGACAAAGAGTCTGGAAAAAAATCAGGCCTGACTGAACCGAGGGTGCGTTTCTCCCATACGTAAAAAAAGTCAGCTAGTTCTGCATACATTACGTTATCGAAATAAGGTGGATCCATACATAATTGAGTTATTGAATCATCAGGAATGCCCGACAACGCGGCAGCAGATCCTTGCGAGATTGTTACATCACCAGGTGCCCACACGTTGTCACTCAGATGCCCTTCTTTTAGGAGTTCACATAAGCCGCCATATGCCAAAATTAGTTGTTCAAGTGCCCAAGGGAACAGATCATTCGCGCCCTCAAATTCTGCAAAAGTCCACTTAAAAGCAAAATCATGGCGGTCGAAGACACTTCGTGTCCGTGATGTCGACACACTCCAGGAACTTAGAATCGAATTATAATTCAATGCTTTGCTCTGCATCATTGATAATTCTATAAGTATCGCATCCGCCAACTCAGGAACTTCTTCGTGAACGATTTCAATCATTTTCTTATATTCTTCAACAAAGGTTATATGCACCAACATTTGCCTAGGTAGAAACATGTCAGACCATTTATTAATTCCATACCGAATTGGTTCAGCTGTTTTCAGGCCCTCTGGAATAACTTCTGTTGGGATGAGATTTGCCTTCACCCATTCTTCAGAGTTCTTCTCCAAAAATGACCCCGCTTGCTCAATCGCTTTGTAGTCTATTTCTGTAGGTGCCCTAAAAGTTCTACCACTTCCTGGGGTCGAAATCGCGACTGCATAAAGTAATTTCTGCAGTCGCCCAGATTGGGCTTGCTCTTTAATGTAGTCTCCATCCACTACCAAATTGTCATAAGGAGATATGCCTTCACCCCTTTTGACCGTGCCTCGGTTTGCTTCAGTTTCAATTACATCGTTGCCAAAAAGGAGTTTGAACTTTGGGATTTTTAAGGTTTTACCGTCTATTTCCGTAATGATCTCAATGGCGATTTCTTTCCCTTTTTCTTTTCTTAGCCATTTATCAGGCATCAACGGAATCAAATTTCTTGTCCTCGGACATTCTACCGCGTGCACCCAAATATAATTAGTAACTTTTTCTTTTTCCCCACTCGGAAAGAATGAAGTTAAGCGCTTGGATACGTTCTGAACCAGTAAGCCTCCAAAGTGCTTTAAATGAGGCGTTAAACGGTCACCATATTTTGCTGGAATTTCCACGCCGGCAGTTAATATAGATGCGGCCACTCCGCTCAAATCATTGGCAAAAGTCGGTAAAAGATACTTTGCACTGACGAATGGGATGCTCCCGCCACCGGCTGTAGGATCAAGCACACTAGGTACGTGCCCCCAGTGAAAAACCAAAATTTCATTTAAGAGATTAAGATCGGATTTTGGGACTGCGTTCTTGAAGGACATTTTGTAGGAAAAAGGATTACTGGGGAGTCTTACTCCTGAATTGAGGGCATCAGTCTTTTGTTGCTGAGCGACAATAGGGTCTCCCCAAATGCCAATTAGGTGGAGGAACCATTTCCTGTAGGCATCTTCGGAACTGATCTCTGAGTGAACTTTAAATTTGATTGCTAGTTCTTCACTCCAAACCGGTAGCAACCCTGCCAAAACCACGCCCGAGGAAGCCGCCAATGGTCTTCTTGCCCACCAAATATGAAGGAACGACAATGGTGGTAGTGCCGTGGCGGCACCCCGCTCCCGGCGTGACTCAATTCCCAATTCCTGTATTGGAAGCCATTCCTCAATAAGAACTTTTTTCATTCTTAGTCTCCCGATAGAAGTGTTCGGAGAGCTTTTCTTGCTCTTGGCGCATCAGGGCCGAGACATTTTGCGTACCAATAATATGTCTCCTCAGTGCTCATTGCATTCACCCCAGCAACTAAAGAACGAACCCGTTCATGTTTAGAGACTGGTAGTGTTGTTAGCAATGCAAGGGCGAGGCGAACTCCTGAAGATTCTTCTATAGTTATTGGTGCTTTTCTATTTATTGAAATTACTGAACCTTGATGACCGCTTTGTTTAGCTGCCGCAAGCAAGGTATCAATAATTCTGTGAGTTTGTGGCGCAGAGGCCTTTGTGACCGCACTTGCGAGTGCGTGACCATCTGCAGCATAAGTCTCTTCAAGTTTTACGCCAAACATATCCCTTGAGGTAGGAATAATCGTCAGACGGAAGGCTCTCGCATCTTCTCCAATGACTCTTTTAGCGCTCACTTACTAACCTCAGCTCTAATTTCTATGTATTGGATCCCAATTTCTTTTACAATCTTGGCAAGTTGTTCATATTCAGAACTAATTATTGGAATAGAAGGTGAGAAATCGACACTTAACGTAATTGCTCCACCAACTGCTGAAGCAGAAGAAAAAATCTTTGAAACATTTGTCCAGGTCTTTTGAAAATCTGCTCTGGCTGCAGATCCTTGCAGTTTGATTCCACCATTCATCCAGTTTGGAAATTCAGCTTTAACCTCGGCATTTGCAATGAGGCTTAGGGATGGAAGCATTCCTAGGCAGGCAACCAAAAGATCGAGGTCTTTTATGCCCTTGTGATCATCGGCTAGTGACTTTAGCTCAAGTCGCGAGATTGTCTTGAGTGTGAAGTCACTGATCTGGTCAGTAATTGATTGGATTGCTTGACCGCCCGCACCGCTAGCAGTGAATGTTTTCCCAGTTGCAGTTCGGGTTGGAATTTCAACTCCTTGCGAATCTGCGTGCGCCCGATCCATCACGAAGAGACCATCTAATCCACGCTTGGAAATCTCACTTGGGGTTAGTGCTCTAACTCCACTTTGCGGTTCAACATCGGTTACAACTAAGCGTCCATATTCATAGGCTTGGACAGCAGTTGAAATTGCCTCAAGAACGTCACCCTTTGAAGGTTCTCCACCACACTTATCTTCTAATGCACCCCTAATTTGCGCACCACTTAAGAATGGGTCAAATGTTAAAGATAGTAAATCAGCCTGTGTGGGTTTACGGACTAGCAAGCCTCGTTTTGTAGCCTCTGAAACAGACATCAATTCTGTATCGATTCGGAATTCTATTTTCAAGTCACTCATCGAAGTTGCAGTCCATGCTTTACCGACTGATGAGTCAAAATAAACCCAGCCCTCGTTTCTAATCCCAGATGTTATTGCTTCACGAATTGGTGGCAAAGTGACAATCATTTGGGAGCCATGATCAATCCAGAACCAATCAGAAAGACTTTGGGTACTCACAGATGATTGTGCATCGGGCCAAGCTTTTGATTTTAGATAACTCGCAGAAAGCTGATCTGAACGAATCTTTCCTTCATCACTTAGTAAACGAAGGACTGCCTCAGTTCCAGTAGTCTTCACGTTTCCTTGTTGCTGTGCTGGTAAGTCTCGATGCCGTAAGTAATTGCTAGATTTTTCGCCAGAAGGGTAATAGACATGCTTGTAGCACCTTGTCACGGCTATTCGACCTTGCAATTGAGCTTCCTTCTGATACTGCTCGATCTTCTTTCTAATCTCCTCGCTAAATTGAGCCATACGTGCAGAATCTGTGGCCAAAATATCAGAAGCAATTTGTGCTCGCGCACGGTCCTTCAAAACTTCAATGTTTAATTCGTCTGCCATGATGAAAACAACACTATTTCGAAACTTTCTAGGAGCGCCGGATGAGCCAGTTGAATCAAGAATTTCTACAATTCTTAATGGCGCACTTTCAGCTTCTTTTGGATTTACAGACAGAACAGAGTGGTGCATCACGACAAAACGTAACTTCGCTTCATCAGATACGTCACTTGGTCCTGTGGCAAAGTGAATTACATTTGCGCTTCCGTCATTTGGAAAGGCGCGCTTAACCAGCTCATCTACAAGGGCAGATACTTGTGTGTTGGCTATGTTTTGCTTCTCGGTTTCGATGATCGCAATTACATTTGGCTCAGGCGTAAAACGATATTTTGATCCGTCATAAACCAAGTGCCAGAAACGCTTCTCTGCTTCATTCAGTGCTTTTTCAATAAGACTAACATCTTCTCCTGGAAGAAGTGTTCCGATGATCCAATCGTTCCTGGATGCTCCAGCATTTGCAGTGAGTTCAAGCGAATGCGCGAACACTGTTCTTCCCACGCGAGTTGAGTATGGCGGTCTTTCGGGAAAAACTTCTGCGTCAAGTGCAACAGAGTGAGCGGTTGAGCCAGCTATATCTGCTTGTGCGACTGTAGAAAATTCTGCCCGCGAGAGACCGACAGTAAGGTGATTGAGGATTGACGGATTTCCGTAGTCAATATCTGCGACATTTATGATGCCAAGATCCTTTTTCTTACCCCAAATATCTGCAACTACTTCGGCGAGAAGTTTTAGAGCACCGCGAGTTCTTTGGAACTGAGGAATTGCACCCAGGCGGCGATCTAAGACACGAATCAACTCAGGATGAAAAGGATAACTTCTTGCTATTTCAAGCGCATACGTGGCTGGTTTTTCTGGTCCCCCGGCGAGGCTTTCGTTACGAATTAGATTTTCATATAGAGATTGGAATTCGTCCCCGGCAGCTTTAGCTGCTTTTTCGTCGACATTTTCAAATAGACGCCGTTTTAGGATTTCTCCAATTTCATTGTCATCCGCTGGATTAATCATTGCGCTAGGACGCAAGTCGCGGGACAAGACATCATGAATTTCAGATAAGCCACTCTTCGTCGCCGTATTTGATTCATCCATTAATTCGTTAATCTCATCGGTCTCGGTGCCAAATGCTGATGTACCTACCGCCAAAGTCACAATTGCAATTGCACGATTATCAGGGTCCGCAGCTACTTCAAAAAGGTTTTTTAGAAATACCACAATTGCGCCTGCCATGCGTCTAACGTCTTCATTTCCCGAGGACGTTACTTGGCGTAGGTACTGGGCAATTTCATCAATAATAATTACTGTTGGCTTGCCACCAAATGCATCTCGAATTGTGTGGGTACTTGGTGCTGAACGTTCACGATCATTTGCTTCAAGCACCTTGTATGCTTCTGCACCGATTTGGGCTGCCATCTCGCCCCATAACGTGTAAGTCTTGATTCCATTTGTAGTTACTCCTGCGACAGGATCAAGTGCATCTCCAACTAATGCTGCAACCTGTACAGGCCCCTTTGGCAGAACTGAAGAATCTACGAAGGTCTCTATATCTTTAGGGCGAGCGCCTTTTGCTAAATGGTAAATTGCAGTGAGTCCGTGTGTTTTACCTCCACCAAAAGAAGTCGTGGGACGAAGAACTCCACTTTCTCCTGGTTCGCCTTTTGTCTTTGTTACACGACCAAAAGTTTTGGTAAGTAAGGAGTAAAGACCCTTTGTTGGGTGCGTAATTGCGAAGAATTGTTCAGGATCTCCATAAACCGGATAATTTCCAGGATCGCGCACTATTTTGTCTAGTTGGGCGGCGAAGTGGTTATCCGTCAGGCCGCCTGCCAATACGTCGGCTCTCGGTGTGCAAGTTGCAATGATTGGCTTTAACACCCGGCTTTACCCCCACATAATTTCCAGCTAGATCTAATAGGGTAAAACTACCTTGTGGGACTGACAACTAGCGACCCTTCACCTAGATTTATCTAAGAATTGCTGGAAAATAGGTGTTTTCATGACTAGACATTGAGAACTAGCAGATTCTTATCACTAGGCATCAAAATTTAAGATTCGTGAGGTCCTTGCATTCATTGCCCTAGCTTTTGCCTCAATTAGGTCCGCTCTTCCTGGCTTTTCGCTACAGGTAAAAACTTATAGCCGCCAGATCCTCCACTACTTTTTTGTCCAGGTACTTTTGGTTTCTTTGGCTTAGATGGGCCTTGCATTTTCTTTGGGTTAATCTTTCCAAATTGTTGTTCATTTAACATGAGGGCTACTGTCTTTCTTTAGAAGTTGGTTTCTACGTGCGTGACCGGGTGTAC
>QYPT01000079.1 GCA_007280125.1 Streptomycetaceae bacterium
AATGTTCCCAAGTCACTTGCTGATACGTCGAGTTCGGCTAGCGTCTCTTTAATCAACCGATCAGCTCTGCATTGTTGTAGCGAGTACGTGTATGACCACAGCCTTTGCTGACATCTAATTGCGCGCATGCGTCACAGAGAAGGACCAATTTGTGGCAAGCCTTGTTGGCGCAGTTGTAGAACTGGTTTGTGGGGGATGTGCATTTTTCGCACTCTCCGATAACTTTTGCTTTCTTACTGAAATCCACTTTCATGCGATCATCGAAAATAAAGAGGGAGCCCTCCCAGAGACCTTCATCACCAAATTTATCGCCATAACGAACGATGCCGCCTTTGACTTGGTAGACCTCTTCGAAGCCGCGCTTGATCATTACGGAGGAGAGAACCTCGCAGCGAATTCCGCCGGTGCAGTAGGTGACAATCGGCTTGGACTTTAGGTGATCGTATTTTCCGCTTTCAATCTCGCTCACAAAATCGCGGGAAGTCTCAATGTCGGGGACAATGGCATTACGAAATTTACCTATCTTGGCCTCAAAGGCATTGCGTCCGTCAAAGAACACAACCTCATCACCCCGTTCTGCAACGAGTTCGTTGACTTGCTCTGGGCGAAGATGAATACCGCCACCAACTACGCCATTGATATCCACTTCAAGTTCATCTGGATTACCAAAGGCAACGAGCTCGTCACGAATGCGTATTGCCAGACGAGGGAAATCATTTCCTTCGCTCGAGGACCACTTGAAATCAATCTTCTTAAACCCTGGATATTTCTTGGTTTCACGTACATAAGTGCGTAGCGCAGAAATATCTCCGCCGAGAGTTCCGTTGATTCCATGTTTAGAAATCAGAATGCGACCTTTAAGGCCGAGTGATTCGCAAAGAGTGCGCTGCCACAATTTAAGGGCATCAGGGTCACTAATCGGCGTGAAGCCGTAATAGAGAATGACCTTCTGAAGTTCCATCTGGCAATCTTAACGCGTGAGTAGTTCTTAACTAAATCCGCTCGTTTAAAAGTAGTGGTGTGAGTTCTTCTGGCGCGAAATCAGCGGGCCATCAGGGGAATTGAGGGGAATCTCTGCTGTGTTCTCTTTTGAGGCCTCCGATCTTGCAGGATCGAGAATAGATGGTGCGAGAGTGCGCCACTGAAGCCATGGCAATCGCAGGTAAACTGAACTCATGATTATTGATGTGTGGTCAGATGTTGTTTGCCCTTGGTGCTTTATTGGTAAGCGGCGCCTAGAAGCAGCGCTTTCTACTTTTGCTCATAAGGATGAAGTAACAATCCGCCATCGCGCCTTTCAACTTCAGCCAGATATCAAATCGACGATACCTACTTCGGCGCTATTGTCTGAAAAATATAATTTAAATCCATCAGCCGTTAAGGAGATGCAGACAAATGTCTGTGCGATCGCCGATGGCGAGGGCCTTTGCTATGACCTGGATGAGACGCTTTCAGGAAACACATTTGATGCTCACCGTCTGCTTTTATGGGCGGCAACGATAGGTAAGCAGGAAGAGCTACTTGAAGCAATGTATTCGGCATATTTTGAAAAATCTAAAGCTCTCTTTTCACATACTGATTTAGTGAGCGTGGCACTATCAGTAGATATTGATGCCGATGTTGTCGAAGATATCTTGCTATCAACTAAATTTACGGATGAAGTTATGGCCGATCAGAATCTGGCAGTTCAATTGGGAATAACCGGGGTGCCCTTTTTCGTGATGGATATGAAATTCGGTATTTCCGGTGCCCAACCTTTAGAGGCTTTTACGAAAACTTTAGAAGAGGCTTATCTAACTAGAACGTAATTTCCAGAAGCACGGAGTGCACCAAAGACTTCATCTGCTGAAAGTTCGCGGTCGGCAATAGTTGTGATGTGGCTCGCTTCGTCAGGCTTCACATCAATATTGACGGAAGTAACCCCCGCAAGTGCTGACAGATTCTTTGTGACTGATTGAGAGCAATGTCCACATGTAAGTCCAGTGGCGCTCCATTGTTGTTCGCTCATAATGGCTATGCCTTCCGTAATTATCTCGTACAAGAAGATTACCAGTAGGCTAGCGGTAAGAAAATAGGAGCCGAAGTAGTGCTGATAAAGGTATTAACGACTTATCTGAGTCCGTATCGGAAAAATGTTGCCATGGTTATGGTGCTGCTCCTTATTCAATCAATCACCAACCTTTATCTACCAACACTTAACGCTGATTTGATTAACAATGGCGTGGCAAAAGGTGATGTGGGATACATCTGGAAGATCGGCGCCATCATGTTGGCTGCCTCGGCGCTGATTATGGGTGCGTCAGTGTTGCTCGCATATTTGAGTTCCAAAGTTTCTATGGCCTTCGGACGAGACCTTCGTGGCGGAGTCTTCTCTGCCGTTGAAGCTTTTTCTGCCCGAGAACTCAATCAGTTTGGCGCACCATCATTGATCACACGTAACACCAACGATGTGCAACAAGTGCAGATGGTTTTGTTTATGGGCTTAACGATGATGTTGGGTGCTCCAATTACTGGCGTTGGCGCTGTAATTATGGCGTTGCGCACAAACGTCAAACTTTCAGGTTTATTACTTATCGCGGTACCAATCATGGGTGTTCTCATCTGGTCACTACTTCGAAGGATTGTTCCGCTCTTTCGCGTGATGCAGGTAAAGATTGACCGACTCAATTTAGTTCTACGTGAGCAAATTGGGGGAGTGCGCGTAATTCGTGCATTTGTAAAGACAAGATTTGAAGAAGCCCGTTTTGCCGAAACAAGCGAAGACTTGATGCAGACCACTCTTGGAGTCACAAGAACTTTCGCTGTGATGTTTCCCGTCTTAATGTTGATTCTCAATCTTTCTAGCGTTGCAGTAATTTGGTTTGGCGGCAAACTTGTTGACAGTGGTGAAATGCCAATCGGTAACTTGACGGCATTCTTGGCTTACATCATGCAGATTCTTTCCAGCGTCATGATGGCAGTCATGATGTCCTTAATGATTCCCCGCGCTGCTGCAAGCGCTGAACGCATTCAAGAAGTTTTAGACACACCTTCATCAGTTATTGATTCGCCAAATCCGAAGTCTCCTGCAGGGCGCACGGGAATTTTGGAATTTAAGAACGTTGAATTTCGCTATCCAGGCGCCGAGCACCCAGTTTTATCGGAGATCTCCTTCGCTGCTCATCCAGGGCAAGTAACAGCGATAGTCGGAAGTACTGGAAGTGGAAAAAGCACTCTCCTTAACCTCATTCCGCGCTTTATTGACGTGACAGGTGGCGCTGTATATCTCGACGGACTCGAAGTGCAAGAACAATCCCTAGAGGCTATTTGGTCAGATATTGGCCTTGTCCCGCAACGTTCATTTCTATTTGGTGGAACCATTGCTGAAAACCTTCGCTACGGAGATGCTCATGCCACGGATGAACAATTATGGGCAGCCCTTGAAATTGCTCAAGCAACTGATTTCGTTAAGGAATTGCCCGATCTATTGGAATCTCGAGTCGCACAAGGTGGAACAAATTTCTCTGGAGGACAGCGTCAGCGTCTTTCTATTGCACGTGCAATAGTTAAGAATCCGCGTCTATATATTCTCGATGATAGTTTTTCTGCGTTGGATTACACCACCGACTCAAATCTACGGGCAGCCCTTGCACGCGAATCACAGAATGCAACAGTGCTTATCGTTGCTCAAAGAGTAAGCACAATTATGGGCGCAGATCAGATTATTGTTTTAGATGCAGGTCGCATTGTAGGTATTGGTAAACATCATGAATTGATGGACAGTTGTCAGACTTATAAAGAAATTGTGCTTTCGCAGTTAAGCCCTGAGGAAGCAGCATGAGTACTCAACGCCCAGGACCTATGGGTCGCGGACCTATGGGCGCAATGTTTGGCGCCCCTCCGGCTAAATCAAAAGACTTTAAAAGGTCCTTGCGTAAATTACTCAATGAGTTAGGTCCAGAAAAGCGCACCCTCGGGCTAGTTCTTTCGCTCATAACCACCAGCGTAATTATCGGTTCATTCGGACCGAAAATCCTTGGTCGTGCTACCAACTATGTCTTTTATGGATTCCTTGGTCGACGTATGCCGGCAGGTGTGAGCAAGGCTGACGCGATCACGGGCATGCGAGCCAAAGGCGATAATCGTTTAGCTGACATGCTTGAGAAGAGTTCGGTGATTCCAGGACAGGGAATTGATTTCCATGCCGTTGCCTTACTTCTCTACTTAGCAATTGGTCTTTATGTATTTTCATCACTTTTCATGTGGATTCAAGGCTATTTAATGGCGGGAGTAACACAGAGAACTGTATATCGCCTTCGTCGATTGGCGGAGGAGAAGATAGGTCGCTTGCCTCTTAGCTATTTTGATACTCAATCGCGAGGTGACCTACTTAGCCGCGTTACCAACGATATAGATAACATCTCCAACTCTTTGCAGCAGGGTCTTTCTCAGATTCTTAACTCCATTCTTACTGTTTTATCCGTACTTGCGATGATGGTTTGGATTAGCCCTGAGTTGGCACTTGTTTCCCTCATTGCGATTCCTCTGAGCATGTTTGTCTCTATCCGTATTGCTAAATACTCCCAAAAACAGTTTGTTGCGCAATGGGATTGGACCGGCAAACTCAATGGTCACGTTGAAGAAATGCATACGGGCCATGCGCTGGTTAAGGTATTTGGTCGACGTGAACAAGCGATTGCAGATTTTGAAACACTTAACGGGAATCTCTACGAATCCAGTTTCAAGGCGCAGTTCGTTTCTGGGCTAATTCAACCTGCAACAGCGCTGATTTCAAACCTTATCTACGTTGCAATCGCAGTCTTGGGTGGCTATCGCGTAGCCACTGGAAGCATGTCATTGGGTGATGTCCAGGCCTTCATTCAGTATTCACGCCAATTTGGAATGCCACTTGCCCAGATTGCTGGTTTGATGAACACGATTCAATCCGGCGTTGCATCATCAGAACGCCTCTTCGAGCTACTGGACGCAAAAGAGGAAATTGCCGATCCGGTGGATGCCGTCATACTGGATCGAGCAATCGGCGAAGTCCGTTTTGAAAATGTTTCTTTTAAGTATTCAGCAGATCAACCATTGATTGATGACTTTAATTTAACCGTTAAACCGGGTGAGACCGTTGCGATAGTTGGTCCCACGGGGGCAGGCAAAACCACTTTGGTAAATCTGATTATGCGTTTCTATGAGATTGATTCAGGAAGAATTACTCTTGATGGAATCGACATTCGCACTCTGACTCGCGATGACCTGCGCCGACAATTCGGAATGGTTTTGCAAGATACGTGGTTATTCACCGGGACTATGCGCGAGAACATTGCTTTTGGAAGTCTTGACCCCACACATGAACATGTCGTTGAAGCGGCAAAAGCAGCCAATATTGATCACTTCTTGCGCTCTCTACCCCAAGGTTATGATTCGATGCTGACCGATGACAACGCCACCGTTTCAAACGGCGAACGCCAGTTGCTGACCATCGCGCGAGCATTTATGGCAGATCCTGCAATCTTAATTCTGGATGAGGCGACAAGTTCGGTTGATACACGTACTGAAGTGCTTGTTCAGCAAGCCATGGCTAAGTTACGCAAGGGCCGTACAAGTTTCGTGATTGCGCACAGACTTTCGACTATTCGTGACGCTGACACTATTTTGGTGATGGATAAAGGTCACCTCATCGAACAGGGAACACATACACAGTTAATGGCTCAAAAGGGTTTTTACTTCGATCTCTACGCCAGTCAATTCTCCGAAGCTGCTGAGTAGGAAGCTTAAGGATTAATCCAGCAATCGGCAGCTAGTAGCTCGGAAATAAATGATTCGGTAAAGAATCGAACCTCTTTATTATCATCACCTGAGTAGCGCAGTGAGTATGTTGCACCTTCTATTTCGCCGCCCACAGCAACGACAGTTGAGTTGCGTTGGTTGCACCAATTTATGAGGTTGGATTCCCATTTGGAACCTGCAAAGAGAGCCATTCGGTAATCCGTGGTTTTAGTTAGATACACATCAACATGGGACCAATCTCCAGTTTCGCAACCCACTGCAGTAAGCCTGGGACCTTCGCGCATCATGAGCGCAGATTGTTGAGCATTGGTTAGTCGTTCGGCTGGTGCAACAAAGTACGAGCCATCTCCGGTGGTCATCATCTGGCGAAAACGAGGCAACCATGCGTCGCTAGTTTCAAACAAATGCTCCATTGCGCGTGATGAAGCAGTGAGGTCACCTGGAAGAGAGGAAGGTTTACCAAGGATTGCATCTTCAAGTGAGCGCTCAAGAGCCAATGTATGCGTGTAGGTCCGGCAGACAACGCCACCAGCTTCAACGCCCGCATGCATCGCTACTGCACGTGCCGACATCTGAGCTAACGGTGCATCAAGATCATTAGTTATTGCAATGACCCTATGGTGAGAGGCTAGGTCTTTAATAACAGAGTTGGTTTCTTCAGATTTACCACTTGCCGAAACAGCGATGATTACCGATTTTGCAGTGAGCTTAGGAAGAAGTGAGTTGCTTGCAAGTTCGGCGCTGGCACGGACTCCTAATGAACGAAGACGAGCGGCAGCTACACCCGATGCATAAAGAGATGAACCCATACCGATAAAGAGGAAATCATTCTCTTGAGTTAACTTCTCGTGTCTCCAAGGATTCTCTTGCGCTAACTGTGAGGCAAGTGCGTCAAGGGATGCAGGTTTGCGGCGAAGGTCTTGCAAAAAGAGATTGGCATCCATGAATCAATTCTTCCTTACGAGAGAGGCGATTGCGGCTTGCGGGACGTAGAGCCACACGGGTAAATGTCTTTGGGCGTAAATAAATTCTCTAAACTCTTGTTGAATTTGAAATAATCTTAAAAGCCCCCGATCGACAGTGAGAGACATCCCGGCTTCGTAGGCATGCAGGACATTATCTTGGGCATTCTCTATCCAATTTTCTAAGTCCGCGGTTCGGGAGAAACCAGATCGTTTATCAACCACGCGTGCAACATGATCTATAGATTGCAGAAGTGACGCTAAATCTTGAATGAGAGGCTGATGCGTGGAAAGGAGTTGCTGACTGGCCACTGGATTTCCATCAAAATCTATGACCAAATATCTACCTTCTAAGGTTTTGAGGATTTGTCCTACGTGAAAATCTCCATGAGTGAAAGACAAATCCTGGCTGCCGATGGTCTTCACATCATCGAATTCTGACCTAATCGTTGATTCAAGATCACGGAGCAGCGTTCCCTCTTCACCAGGTAGGAGTGTTAGAGCGATTTCTAAATCTGACAGAGCAGAGGAAACCCACCCTGACTGTGCAGTTAAATCAGATTTGTGGCGGGAATGAGTCAAGAAACCCATATGCATTCTCGCAAGAATCTCACCAAGTTCAGAACCAAACTGCGTCGAATCCCCAATGGAGCTCTCACCAGTGAGAAAAGATTGAGCTATATCTACTGCCCAGGTCCAGCCATCATCAGAACCTGGAATATATGCAGTCATTAAGGCTAAAAGGTGTTGGTTGCCTTCGTGAGTCCACTGAATTGTGGCAAGCAATGAGGGCATGTCCATAAACCCAGCAGCACTGAGCGCCTCAATCTTTGGAAGTGAAGTTAAGGAACTTTCGGAGATCTGTGAGAAATATTTGATGATTACTTCTTCGCCCACAACAACTGACTCTTCAGTCTGGTCTACTCCAATAGATCTTTCACCTGACTTTGCTCCCACATACCAATTATTGATGGTGAAATTTCCTTTGGTACTTTCCTCTTTGGGTAGCTGCGAAAGTGCTTGAGATAGTCCATCGCCAGCAACTGCACGCCGAACTCCATCAACTGTGAAAACTAGTGGAATGGAAAAAAGTGTTTCAGTATTATCTTTAATAATACATAAATAGAGGTCGCCGCCCACGTGCAAGGAGTCAAGCAATATAAGGGGACCAGTGATTGAATAGGAGTGAGCGCCGGTGCGCCTGGGCAATAGTGATGATGGATCAGCTTTGGCTAAAGCCTCGTCCCATTGCTTGTGCAGCATATTATAGAGATTGTTGAGTTTCTCTGTACTTGCGTCCAACACTTTCAATCACATCTGCTCCGACTTTCACGCCACTATTTCCTTGGATGCGAGCCTTGGTTTCGCGGAGTAAATCCTGCAATTTATGATCATTGAGCAATCGATCAATGGCATCGACCATTTCTGCATCCTCAAAGTCATATGTTGCCAGACGTACACCGAAACCTGTCTCGTCGATTCGCTGCGCGTTGTCATATTGATCCCAGAAGAGCGGCAGAACAATCATTGGTTTACCAAAGTGCATAGATTCTACAACTGTGTTATTTCCACCGTGAGTGATCACAAGGTCTACCTGCGGAATAATCTTTATCTGCGCTAAGAATTCTGCCCCGTACATATTTTCAGCCAACTCATATGAGGCGTGCTGAGGACCCTTGCTCACAATAAAGCGGTGCCGAGTCTTTCCAAGGATCGAAACAAGGCGACGCATGAGATCTGCGTCAGCGCTTCCGAGTGACCCCAGTGAAAGATAAATCAAAGCGCTGCCTTCAGGGCGATTCTTCATTGACTCTGGGAGTTCAAAGTCTCCGTCAGTATCGCGAACACTTGAATCCATTCGATGCCATGTCTGATCTAGCGGGCGCTGATCTGTGTAATCAATTTCTTGAGGATAGACATAGAGGTTTGCGTGCTCTGATGTATGAATAAATTCCATATCAGGCAGGGGTGGCGCACCTTGCTCTATGACCCAAGCGTTGAAGGATTCCCACATAGCGCGATGTGTGGTGCTGTATTTCTTTTTGAAGTCACCCCATTGGCTCTGATCATCACAAGGCAACCCAGAGAATGTGGGAGGAACGCCCTCACCTTTCATTTCGAGAGGATTGCACGAGACTATTCGTACGAAAGGGGCCCCTGAGGTGAGGAGTGCTGGGAAAGTTAATACATTATCTTCAACAATGACATCAGGTTTTACGCGAGCAATAATCTCTCGCAGTTGAGGTTCGCAGTACATCGAACCATCGATAAGTGCCTGCCACGTAGGTTTAATAAAGGTTTCCAATTGATCAATGGTGGGTTTGCGAAATTCAGGGGATGTATCGCGGATAAAATCTTTCCAGAATTGCCCAGGGTCTTGATCTCCAGAATCCGAAGGAGTCGCTAAGTCGACTAGATCTTCTTCAAATCCAAATCCCGTCAACTTGCCTTTCCACGAAGCTTCAGCGGCAAAGACGACTCGGTGTCCGCGTTTGAGTAGTGCGCTACCTAAGCCAACACATTGATTGGTAGGACCGTATGCCGATTCGGGCATAAAGAGAATTGTTAATTTCTGAGCGCTCACACTGACTCCCTTTTATTGTCGAGGTTAAGTTTATGTCCTGTACCCAATCGTGCATATTCAAGTATGAGCTCGACTGCGACTTCATACGTCAGCGTTGGATGGCCCGCCATAATTCGATAGCCATAAGCGTCTTCAAGCGCCACGAGATTTCGGCTTAAATCCAACGAAGAAGATTTAAGACTGAAGACAGAAAGCGCACTTCCCGTTTCCAAAATAGATTGATACAAAGTGACCTGTCGATCATAAAGGGCGGTCAGCAATATTGCATAGACAGTATGTCTTGGCGCTGCGCCACCGAGGGCGCAGAGAAGCTTGACCCCATCATCGTTGTCGTCGAAAGGAACGCCGCTTCGAATGGTGCGGACAAGTCTTTCGGCTGGATCCTCAATACCTTCAATTGCGCGAAGGCGTTCTTCATAAAAACGCTCTGAAACTGCGCGGGTTGCGTCGATGAGCAAATCTTGCAAATCTGGATAGTGATAGAGAATGGCTCCAGAAGTTAAGCCAGCTTTATCTGCAACCTGATTGAGGCGCACGGCAGTGCCATGCTCAGCCATCGCGCTTTGCGCTGCCAGCAGCAATCGATCGCGCCGTTCTTTGCTCGGACTTGCCACGACCACCCTTTCCAACGCTTGCCATGCGGGATTTGCGCCTGGTTGCTTACGCTACATCACTGAAGGCCATATTGGAAGATTGAATCGCAATTCAGAAATATTGAAAATACCTTGAATTTAAGGGAGATTTCCCTTGCTAAAAACTGGATTTGGGGTCAGAATTCACCAAACCTCGAGTCAATAGGCCCGCAGGTAATTCCAGGTCTTTGGCTGGTCTAGATACGGAGGAATAGATGCACAGCGTTTTTAGTAATCGCGGAAGAAAGATCGTAATTAGTTCTATGGCGGCTGGCTTGCTCTTGCTTGTGAGCGCCTGTTCAAGTTCATCTAAGGATGCATCAGGCGCCCTTGACCCTAATGCTGATCTCACAAAGCAATCTTTGGTTGTTTCAAACTGGGCCGCGTACAACCCACCTGATTTGGCAGCTACCTTTGAAAAAGCTATCGGCGCAAAAATGACTATCACTAACCATGCTACTAATGAAGAAATCATGGCGAAGTTAACCTCCGGTGCTGATTCTGGAATTGACGTTGCATTTGTATCTGGACAATACGCACAAGCACTTGCTGCCCAGGGACTCCTTGAGCCAATTGATACAGCGCTAATTCCAAATCTCAGCAACCTGTATCCAGAAGCATCAAAACTTGCTTATGACATTGGAAATAAATACTCGGTTCCTTACACATGGGGAACGACTGGAATTTGCTACCGTAAAGACCTAACCGGCTTTGATCCAACAAGTTGGAACGATCTTCTCAATCCTGCAGCAAACGTCAAAGGCAAGACCACAATGCTTGCTACTGAGCGCTGGTTAATGCTTCCAGCCCAGAAACTACTTGGCATTTCTGCTAACTCAACTGATGCAGCAGAAATGGCAAAAGTTAAAGCGCAACTCATCGCAACCAAGAAGACTCTTCTTGCCTACGATGACACCACTTTCTACACCCGCCTTGTCTCAGGCGAAGCTTCAATGGTTGAAGCCTGGGATGGTTGGTGCAACTACGGAATCACTGATAACAAGAACATTAAATTTGTGATTCCAAAAGAAGGTAGCGACCTCTGGGTTGACACTATGGTGATCTTGAAGACTTCAAAGAACAAAGAAGCAGCTCATGCATTTATTAACTACATCTTGGATCCAGCAGTTAATTCATGGGTAATTTCAAACGTTCTTTACAAGACTCCTGACAAGGCTGCAATGGAACTCACTGCGGCTAAATTAGGCGAGACTTATCCAAATATGTTGATGACACCTGCTGAACTGCTAAAGGGTGAAGGCTTGAATGACCTAGGCACATCGGGTCCTATGTACACGAAAATCGCTACAGAGGTCACATCTTCTAAGTGACTTTAACTATTCGCCCTCGAGTAAGTCGTGATTCTGAAAAGCGTCGCGACTTACTCGAGCGAATGGTTTTACAAGGCCCAGGCCTTCTCTTCATCATCATATTTATGGCTATACCGATTACCTTGGTGGCGATTTACTCAATATTTCAGCGTGGAAGATTCGGCGGAATCGTCTATAACGCCACAACCGAAAATTTCACTCGCGCCTTTGACCCTGTCTATTTAGGAGTCTTGGTCGATTCAATCAAAATTGCGGGAATCACAACGGCCCTGGCGATTGTTATTGGGTATCCAACTGCATATGCGATTGCAAAGTTGCCTAAGAAATGGCGCTCCATTGCTCTAGTGCTTGTTGTGATGCCATTTTGGACTAATTTTCTGATCCGAACCTATTCGTGGATCATGCTATTCAATCGCGAAGGACTTCTGAACCACGCATTAATGAAATTCAATATTATTCACACGCCTTTGGATTTGTTGTACACCCAGAGTGCCGTTGTCGTTGGACTCTTATACGGATATTTAC
>QYPT01000082.1 GCA_007280125.1 Streptomycetaceae bacterium
CAAAAAGAGTTCAATATGGGCATTCTGCTAATCACTCACGATCTTGGCGTTGTCGCACAAGTTGCCGACAAAGTCTCTGTTATGTATGCCGGTCGCATCGTTGAACAGGGCTCGGCAGATGATGTTTTCTATAAGCCAAAAGCTCCATACACATTGGGTCTTCTTAAATCTGTTCCACGCATCACTACGCATGGATCAGAGCGCCTCAAGGCGATTCCTGGACAGCCACCATCACTTATTAACTTGCCGCCAGGTTGTGCATTTGCAGCTCGATGTGAATTCGTATCCCATGCCGCTGGCGATATATGTGAAACGAAGCGACCAGAGCTCCTTGGTACTAATCCAACTCATCTTTCTCGTTGCCATGTAGCAGAGGCCACACGAGATAGCCTCTTTGTCAAAGGGCTTAAAGAGGTGCGCTCATGAGTAGCGATGTTATCTTAAAAGTTGAAAACCTCACTAAGCACTTTCCGGTAGGTGGCAGGCGCAAGCACCAAGTTGTAAAGGCTGTCGATGGAATCTCTTTCGAGCTGCGGGCCGGTGAGACTCTTGGCTTAGTAGGTGAATCCGGCTGCGGTAAGACAACGGCAGGTCGTACGATTTTAAAACTCAATGAGCCTACATCTGGCAAGTTAATCTTCGAAGGTCAAGACATCACTAGTTTTAAACCCGGTAAAATGCGTCCACTTCGATCCCAGATGCAGATTATTTTCCAAGATCCATATTCGGCGCTCAATCCCCGTCAAACAATTGGCAAGATTATTTCAGCCCCCTTTGAGATACAAGGCATTGATCCTAAATTCCCTCTGAAGATCGCTGTCCAGGATTTAATGGAGCGCGTAGGGTTAAACCCTGAGCACTACAACCGCTATCCACATGAGTTCTCTGGCGGACAGCGCCAACGCATCGGTATCGCCCGAGCTATTGCATTAAGGCCACGTTTTATCATCGCAGATGAGCCTGTGAGCGCACTCGATGTCTCTATTCAAGCTCAAGTAATCAACTTACTTGAAGATCTTCAAGAGCAAGATGGAATAAGCATGGTCTTTATCGCCCACAACTTATCGGTTGTGCAACATATCTCCGATCGCGTTGCAGTTATGTATCTAGGCAAAATCATGGAGATTGGTGAGACTAACGCACTTTATTCCGCGCCACACCACCCATATACAAAGGCTCTGTTATCGGCTGTGCCTCAACCAGATCCGCGCAAAGAGAAAACTCGTGAGCGAATTATTTTATCTGGCGACTTACCGAGCCCAGTTAATCCACCATCTGGCTGCGTTTTCAACACCCGCTGCTGGAAAGCGACCGAGAAGTGTCGCACCGACGTACCTGAGCTACTCCAAATTGGTAGTTCGCAAGTTGCCTGCCACTTCCCGGAGCTTTAATTCATGAAAGTTCTATCGGTCAATATCACCGCGACTATTCTTGAGGGAGAGTGGATTGGCTCCCAAGCCCAGACGGGGATAGATAAGCGCCCAATTTTCGGAGCAGTTAGATTTGAGAATGAGCAGGTTCATGGCGATGTAATTGGTGACAAAAACGCTCATGGCGGATATGACCAAGCAGTCTATGCATATGCTCGCGAAGATGCCGATTGGTGGGAGCAGGAAATCGCCCTCACAATCGATAATGGTCGCTTCGGTGAAAACTTAACCACGCAAGGGGTAGATGTAAGCGAAGCTGTAATAGGTGAGCGCTGGAAAATCGGCTCAGTGATACTAGAGGTTTCGCAGCCACGAATTCCATGTCGGACTTTTGCAGGGTTTTGGGAACGACCAACTTTAATCAAAGAGTTTATGAGAGCAGGTAAACCAGGAACCTATCTTCGGATTATTCAAGAAGGTGAAATCAGTGCAGGAGAAAGCATCGAAGTTATTTCACGCCCAAAGCATTTAATCACAATCGCAGATATATATGCAGCAAAAAACGGGGAGCGTAGCAAGGTTGAAGAAATTGCTTTGGTAGACGAACTCTCTCCAAAATTTAAGGAATGGGTTAACAGTATTCGCAAATAATCAGTGTTCAATCTGGCTTAGAAGCGTCACACCGTATAGATTCTGAACATGAACTATTTGCCACGCACGATGCACATTGTCCTCAATGACGTTGCTGAGGATTCACGCGTTCTTAAATGTGCTTGGTCATTGGCAAATGCGGGCTGGAATGTCTTGGTATGTGGAGCTAGGCCAACCCATCATGATGACCAATTAAAAATCGGTTATGCAATTATCGATCGTGTTCATTTAAAAGTTGTCGTGAAACAAAACACTTTTGCTTTCATTTTACGAGCTCTGCGATATTACAAGCGCAAATTCCAAGCAAAGTTCTTGCCATCCGTTCCACCAGCAATTCCAAACTTGCTACGTTCGAAATTAACTCTTAAACCAATTGCCTTAGAGTTCAAGCCGGATGTGATTCATGCCCATGATTACACCGCATTACCTGTAGCTGGTGCCTTAATTGAATACTTAGCTACGCAAGGGCACACCGCACAGTTAATTTATGATGCCCACGAGTACGTCCCTGGAGTCTCACATCTAACGGCTCCACTGAAGAAGGTTTATATCCGTGAAGAAAAACGATATAGCGCCGTAGCTGCCACTGTTTTATCGGTCAGTGAGGGAATGTCTGACCTGTTAATTCCACATCTGGAGTTAAGCAATCGCCCAGAACTCGTAGCTAACGATCCATTATTTGAAGGTCAACAACCATGCCCAAGAAATTTGCGTCAGGATTGTAAAATTGATACCACAACACCATTACTCGTTTATTCAGGTGCCGTGGCACCTCAGCGGGGATTATCTACAGTTTTAGAAGCACTGAAGGATCTACAAGGGGTGCATTTAGCCTTGATTGCTAACCCGAAGAATCAAACTGTCTTAGATCTTCAATCTCAATATTTACAATTGCAAGATAGATTCCACGTGCTTGCCTATGTTCCAAACTCGGAGCTAGTGTCTTATCTTTCAGCAGGGGACATCGGACTTATCCCAATTCACCACAAACTCAATCACGAGATTTCCTTGATTACTAAATTCGGAGAATATATGCAGGCCCATCTTCCCATAGTTGTCAGCGATGTGCGGACAATGGCAGCTGAAGTAAAGCGATTGGGTAATGGAGAAGTATTCACCGCTGAAGATGTTGCAGATTTCGCAGCAGCGGTAAAAAAGGTATTAGCTGATAGAGCTAAGTATCAGAGCGCTTACACCGAAAAAGTATTACTTGAGCGCAGCTGGGAGCTTCAAGCTCAGCACTTAGTGAATATCTATAATCGAATTGCTAATGCTAAACCAACTGCACGTACGCATATGCCTTTTACAGTTATTACCTAGGTGGCGCTCCGATAACTCTAAAATTAACTCCAGGGAAGTTATCTGCACTCATTATGCGTCGCCCATCGACCACTGCTTTTACTCCAGGGAATGAAGTTGAAGTAAGTTTTTTATACTCAGCATGGTCTGCCTGAAGAATTACACCATCAATACTGCCGCCCATTGCATATGGCGTAAATCCAAGGTGTGTAATTTCTTTATCGGTATACATAGGATCATGAACAAGAACGCTAGCTCCAGCAGCCTTTAGAGCAGTCACCGTTGGAAATACTCCAGAAAATGCGCTCTCTTTTACTCCACCGCGATAGGAAATACCGAGTACTGCCACTTTCTTATCTTTCAATGAGATTAAAGATTGAGCTAACATGTTAACTGCGTGGACTGGCATTGCAGCATTTGCTTCACGTGCTGCACGAACAATGGTTGCCTCTGGGTGATTCCATAAATAAAAGCGTGGATAAATCGGAATGCAGTGACCTCCAACAGCGATTCCTGGTTGGTGGATGTGACTAAATGGTTGTGAGTTTGAAGCAGAAATGACTTTAGAGATATCAATATTGGCGATCTCAGCAAAGATTGCGAATTGATTTGCCAGCCCAATATTGACGTCGCGATATGTTGTTTCAGCCAACTTTGCCATTTCACTCGCTTCAGTAGAGCCCATATCCCACACACCATTCGGTTCAACTAAATCTGGGCGGTCATCAAAATCAAGAACAGCGTTATAAAAATTGATTCCAGCTTGTGTGCTACTGGCATCAACCCCACCAACAAGTTTTGGATACTTGCGAAGATCGGCAAATACTCGGCCCGTTAATACGCGTTCAGGTGAGAAAACTAAGTGAAAATCAACGCCGGCTTTTAGACCAGAGATCTTCTCAAGCATTGGAGCAAAGCGCGTACGAGTTGTTCCAACGGGTAATGTTGTCTCGTATGAAATGAGAGTGCCCGACTTTAAACCTTCGGCAATATCTTTTGTAGCATCATCCATCCAACCAAAATCTGGAACTCCATCGTTATCAACAAAAAGCGGTACCACAACAACTACAGCGTCACATTGAGCTACGGCAGCTTTAGTATCTGTAGTTGCTACCAAGTGTCCAGATGCAATAGTTTTCTTGAGAAATTCATCAAGGTTAGCTTCACCTGGAAATGGTTCAGTTCCAGCATTTATAAGATCAACTGCCTTTTGATTTACATCGCAGCCAATAACATGGTGACCTTTGTTGGCAAATTGCACTGCTAATGGCAAGCCAATTTTTCCAAGAGCTACAACAGCAATTTTCACAGAACCACAACTTTCTTTGTTGCTGCACTTTCAAGGATTGCACCAGCAACTGCAACGGTTGCTAGGCCTTGTTCCATAGTCACAATCCTCTCGAGCGCACCGGATAAACCAAGGACAGCATCACGGAAAGCTTCGTGTTCGATTCGAAGTGGTTCGGGCTTTGCAAATGCGTAACGAATGACATCGCCTTCACTAACTCCACGGAAAGCGGCTACAGAATCCCACTCAGTATTAACAGAGGCATTGGCATAGAAAGTTAAATCTGCAGTTAATGTATCTGCAACTAAGGCACCGCGTTCACCAGTAACAATTGTTAAGCGTTCTTTAAATGGTGTTAACCAGTTAACAAGGTGATTAGTAATAATTCCATTTGTTAATTGACCAATAACTGCCACCATGTCTTCATGCGGACGCCCTGATTTGTGGGCAGTTTGGGCCGAGACGCTAACGAAGGCCGAACGTGCAACCCATGCAGTTGAATCAATATCGTGGGTAGCCAAGTCTTTAACTACCCCAACATCGGCGATACGTGCAGGAAATGGACCTTGGCGACGTGTAGTTATCTGATAAACAGCGCCTAATTCACCAGCATCAAGTCGGGCACGCAACTGCTGTAGCGCTGGGTTATAACGCTCAATATGGCCCACCGCACCGATCAAACCATTATCGCGGAAAGCTTCATAAATCTTTTGTGCAGCTGGTGTATCAACTGCCAATGGCTTTTCAACTAATGCATGTACGCCTGCGGCGGCTAGTTCTAAAGCGAGTTCTTCGTGGAAAGCAGTTGGTGCTGCAACCATGGCGTAATCAATACCCTCGGCAATTAACTCTTTAACTGAAGAAAATAATTTGAGCCCACTGGCAACTCCGTGTGGATCACCCATTGGATCAGAGACTGCAACAAGTTCAACACCTTCAAGTGAGCTCAAGATCCGGGCATGGTGACGCCCCATCATGCCTAAACCAACTAAGCCTGCGCGCAGTTTTTTATCGGCCATGATTACAGTGAAGCCGCGACTTCATTGACAACTGAAACAATTGTTTTTAGGTCGTCTTGGCTCAGTGATGGATGTACCGGAAGCGAGACGCACTCTTTAATTACAAGCTCAGTCTCTGGAAGATCTAGTGACAAGTTAAAAGATGGTAAGCGGTGAATGGGCGTTGGGTAATAAACACCACAGCCCACACCTTTGGCTGTAATTGCCGCCATAAACGCATCACGCTTTTCAGCTGATCCACCAGGAATACGGATTGTGTACTGGTGGTATGAATGTGTAGTTCCTGATTGTAAGTAAGGCACTACAACACCTTTAAGGTTTGCATCCAAATACGCTGCATTTGCTTGGCGAGTTCTAGTCCAACCAGGAAGTTTGGCTAATTGCACACGTCCAATGGCTGCATGAATATCAGTCATGCGTGTATTAAAACCAATAATTTCATTTTGATAACGAATCTCTTGGCCCTGATTACGAAGCAACCGCAAAGTGCGGGCAACTTCAGCAGAATCTGTGACAACCATTCCACCTTCACCGGCGGTCATGTTTTTTGTTGGATAGAAAGAAAATGAAGCAACAACACCAAATTCACCAGCATTGAGTCCATTAAGTGAGGCTAAATGGCCCTGTGCTGCATCTTCAATAATCTTAACGCCGTGCTTACTTGAGATCTCTTGAAAGCGATCCATAGCTGCGATGTGACCATAAAGATGTACCGGCATGATTGCCTTAGTTTTCTTGTTGATGAGAGTTTCAACATGGTCTGGATCTAAGTTAAAAGTCTTTGGGTCGATATCTGCAAAAATCGGAATACCGCCAGCTAGAACAACCGAGTTAGCGGTTGCTGCAAATGAAAAAGAGGGAACGATAACTTCATCACCTGGTTCAATACCTGCGGCAATAAATCCAAGGTGCAGGGCAGATGTTCCGGAGTTCATCGCTACACAATGACGACCACCAACATGTGCCGAGAACTCTTCTTCAAATGCTTTAACTTCTGGTCCTTGAGCCAACATGCCAGAGCGAAGTACGCGATCAACTGCCTCGCGTTCCTCGTCACCGACAATTGGTTTGGCTGCTGGAATCATTGTCGACCCTTTTCTACCTCTACTAATTTATCTGAACTCATCTGCTTATATAGCGCACCAGTCTGCGGGCAACGAAATGAATTATCCCCTACATCTTCTAGCGGTACCCCTGCACGACCCACCCAACGAATTCTTTTTGCGGGGCTTCCGGCAACTAGTGCAAAAGCAGGTACATCCTTAGTAACAACCGAACCGGCTGCAACCAACGCCCAAGCTCCAATCATGACTGGAGCAATACAGACAGATTGGGCGCCAATACTGGCCCCATCGCCAATAGTTACTCCCACGGCATCCCAATCGGAGCCTGATTTAAGGCTCATGTCGGGATTAATTGCTCGAGGGTAATGATCATTTGTTAATACAACTGCTGGTCCGATAAATACACCCTGGCCTAAAATCGCTGGCTCGTATACCAATGCGTAATTTTGAATCTTGCAGTTGTTTCCAATTTGCACACCAGAGCCAATATATGCACCACGAGAAATGATGCAGTTTTCACCAAGCACAACTCCATCACGGACTTGGGCTAAATGCCAGATCTTTGAACCTTCACCAATAGTGGCGCTCGCATCTACATCTGCTGTTGAAGCAATTGTGGTGGTCATTGTGCAAGCCTATCGTGAACTAGGAATAAGAGCCTTAATTGCGCTCACAAAAGCCTCATATTCAGCGGCTGAATTCAGATTGGATGTGGCCCACGCAACTGCATTCTTACGCATCGCAATTAACGCACTTGAATTTGTAGCCCATGCATTTAATGTTACGGCAACTTCAGCTGCATCTTTGGCAATTACCCCACTATTACTTTTTTCGATTAATTCAATGCAGCGAGGGAGAGGTGTTGAAATAGTTGCAAGACCACTTGCCATATACTCATATAACTTACTGGGAACTGCGGCACTAAATGCAGGAGTTAATTCCAAAAGTGAAAGTCCCACCCATGCACCTTTAGCAAAGCTCCATGAAGCAGATGGAGTTAGTCGTCCATGAAAAGTGACACGGGCACTAGCTATATTTGTTGTTTTCCAATTATCAATAAATTCGGCGTCATTAGCCGAAACATTTCCAACGATATCAAAGCTCCACAGAGGTGATAACTCAGCGGCGTGTAAAAGCATTTTGATTCCGCGTGAACTACGTACATCACCAATATAAATTGCCCTTGCCTCTGGCGATAGCTCACCGCTTAGAGTTAGTAGGGATAAATCAGGAAAGTTTCTAACAACTAGACGATTATATGCTTTAAAGGGTGGAACTTGCACATCTGCTACCGTTGTTAAATCGGCATGGGCTGCTACTTTCGTTGCAACTCGTGCAATCACCTTTGCAAGCTCCCCAATTAATCCTTTTGCCCACGCGCGATCTTTTAATAATTCAAAGTAATTTTCATGTACATCAGCTACTAATTTACGACCTTTAATTCGTGCAAATAACCAAGACATTGGTAGTAAATCAGGTGCAACAACAATCCAAATTTCCCCCTTTGCCTTGAAGGGCAGTACTAAATCGCGAAGAACGCGCGCAGCAAATCCCTTTCCACCTGGTGCTCGATGAAAAATAACACCAGCAGGAGCATCCTTATGTGAACCCAGCGCCCAGACTTCAACCTCACAACCGCTGCGAACTAATGCGCCACACAGGCGATGCATACGCGCATCGCTTACTTGGTCAGCTGAGGAAATGAGAGAAATAAGCATCAATTTCTCCTGTCGATACTCAAATGAACTCTTCAAATCTTATAGGTAGTGTTGGTCTCAAGAAGAGTCGCCCGGTCACCGCGTTACCGCAAGGTAGCGAGGAAAGTCCGAACTCCAAAGAGCAAAGTGGTGGGTAACGCCCACCCGGAGTAAGTCGCGAAATATCAAGAATGGACCCAAAGCCTTCGTCATTAATTTAAATGCCACAGGCCTGACCTTCACAACGAGGATCTGAACCAAATGCATAGGTCTTATTAGATAAGACCTGCATTAACTGCACTGCCGATCCATGTCCCCAAGCAGCAAGTGCTCTCACATCATGGCCCTTTGCTCGCAATTG
>QYPT01000026.1 GCA_007280125.1 Streptomycetaceae bacterium
ACCGATTGGGGCTCTTTCCATGCTGAGTGAAGCGGTTCTTGGTGCAAGCGATGATCCTGAGGCGATCGTTAAGTTTGCATCCCGCATGCAAATTGAGGCCAAGAGACTTTCAGATTTGGTGCAAGAAATTATTAATTTGTCACGTTTGCAAGATGACGACCCATTAAAGAATGCAAAAGTACTCAATCTCACGGATTTAATTAACGAGGCGATTGATTCTTCACGTTTGACTGCCGAAGCTCGAGATATCTTGATTACTTTCCCATCAACGGAATCAACGCATATTCTGGGAGATCGCAGCCAGGTAGAAATGGCAATCAGTAACCTCATAGAGAATGCGATTAACTACAGCCCTAATGGTACGCGAGTTGCGATTGCACTCAGAGAAGTAGATGGACTCGCAGAGATTTCAATTAGTGATCAAGGTTTAGGAATTCCAGAAAAGGATTTAGAGAGAATCTTCGAACGTTTCTACCGTGTAGATCCTGCTCGCTCCCGCGCAACAGGCGGGACAGGTTTAGGGCTATCAATCGTCAAGCATGTCGTCACCAATCATGGTGGAGATATTTCAGTGTGGAGCGTCGAAGGTGCAGGAAGCACATTCACCGTTCGATTCCCCTTACATAATGTGGAGGCAACCCAATGACACGAATTCTCGTTGTGGAAGATGAAGAATCTTTCTCCGAAGCGCTCGCCTATCTACTTGGCCGCGAGGGATTTGAAGTTGGTATTGCCGATACAGGGCCTAAAGCAATAGAAGAGTTTGACCGCAATGGCGCAGACTTAGTTTTACTTGATTTAATGTTGCCTGGACTTTCAGGGACCGAAGTGTGCCGTCAACTCCGATCTCGCTCAAATGTTCCAATTATTATGTTGACGGCAAAAGATGCCGAAGTAGATAAAGTAGTTGGACTCGAGCTTGGCGCAGATGACTACGTTACGAAGCCTTATTCATCACGAGAATTAGTGGCTCGTATCCGCGCCGTGCTTCGTCGAAATGGTGATGAATCGATTAATGATGGAGAGGGACACGTTCTAGCCGCTGGACCAGTTCGCATGGATACCGATCGACATATCGTTTCAATTAACTCATCGACGGTAAATCTTCCATTGAAGGAATTTGAATTACTAGAATTCCTAATGCGCAATTCGGGTCGCGTATTAACTCGCATACAATTAATTGATCGCGTGTGGGGCAATGATTACGTTGGTGATACAAAGACTTTGGATGTTCACATCAAGAGGCTTCGGGCGAAAATTGAATCAGATCCTGCGAATCCGGTTCATATTCAGACCATACGTGGTCTTGGTTACAAGATGGACGCTTAAGAAACTTACGCACCAACCCCAGCGTATTCTCCGGACTTATCGCGAACGATTGCATCAAGTTTCATTTCACCTGCACGACCGAAGAATATGTAAACCGGAACGCGGGTTCCTGGTTTCGCATTTAGATCAGGTAGCACTACAGAGGCATTAGCAGAATCGCCAGCAAAGTTAAGCGGTGCATTTACTCTCATGGGAATTGATTTCTCAGAAAGTGTTGAATTTCTTCCGGCTATTGAAACAGCCAAGAGTGCATCATCCTCAGTTCCGTTATTAACCATGCTCGCGACTAATACAACAGAACCATCTGGTTGGGCAACGAGCAGAAGTCCACTGACCTTGATGTTGTTTCCACCAACAGTGATTGATGATTCAACGCCATCAGTAACCTGTTTTGTCATACGTGTTGCGGCATCTTGACCAGCGCCACATGCAGAAAGCGTTAAGGCAAGGGAGAGTGAAAAACTCGCGATGATTGCTTTGCGCATTGGAACCTCTCAAGTAATGGGCGACCGATTCTTTGCGGTCGCGGAATTATCGCATGCATTGGGGGATATGCCAGAAAGCCTTGTTTTACGCCCAAATTAGGGGGGTGACCGCATGTGCCAATGGCTGGTATTCTTAGCCCCTAACGAAGGGCTTTACATGTCGTTTGAGGTCGGCGAAACCGTTGTTTATCCCCATCACGGAGCGGCTCTGATCGAAGCGATCGAGACTCGAGTGATCAAAGGCGAAGAAAAGACCTACCTCGTTCTCAAGATTGCACAGGGCGATCTCACTGTTCGAGTTCCATCTGAAAACATCGACCTTGTTGGTGTTCGCGATGTCGTAGATAGCGCCGGTCTTGACCGCGTATTTAACGTCTTGCGCCAGCCATATACAGAAGAACCAACGAACTGGTCCCGCCGCTACAAGGCGAACCTTGAGAAGTTGGCCTCTGGCGATGTCATTAAAGTGGCCGAAGTTGTTCGCGATCTTTACCGTCGCGACCTAGACCGTGGCCTTTCTGCCGGAGAAAAGCGCATGCTTTCTAAAGCAAAGCAGATTCTTGTCTCTGAACTAGCTCTTGCAGAGCGCACAGATGAAGAAAAAGCTGGAATTATTCTCGATGAGGTTCTTGCTTCCTAATTGTTGGAGAGGCTAACCACTTCCATGTACAAGACAGGTATTGGGGTTGATGCCCATGCCTTTTCACTCGAACGCGATCGTCCTATGTGGCTTGCCGGTTTGCACTGGCCCGATGAGATCGGTGTTGAGGCACATTCGGACGGAGATGTTGCAGCGCACGCAATCTGCGATGCGCTCTTTGCAGCAGCTGGCTTAGGTGATCTCGGTACAAACTTTGGCACGAGCCGACCAGAGTATGCGCAAGCATCTGGTGCGCAACTTCTTGCCGAGGCACTTGTACTCATAACAAATGCGGGCTTTAAGATTGCAAATGTTTCGGTGCAAATAATTGGCAACCGACCAAAGTTGGGCGCACGTCGTGCAGAGGCAGTCACGGCTCTCTCTAGTGCATTGGGCGGAGCAGATGTATCCCTTACTGCCACTACAACTGATGGACTTGGCTTCACCGGTGAAGGCAAAGGGCTTGCCGCAGTCGCATCGGCCTTAATTTATAAGGCTAATTAAGACTCTAGAGGCTTACTTTTAAGCATTTAGACCTTGGCGGGTAGACTTCCCCAATGAGTTCGCTTGCGTTATATGACACGTTGACGCGAACCTCGCGACCCTTCACTCCAATAAAAGCCGGTCAAGTCTCTGTGTATTTGTGTGGTGCGACAGTTCAAGGTTCTCCGCACATTGGTCATATTCGAAGTGGCTTGAACTTTGACATCCTAAATCGCTGGCTTACAAAGAGTGGATATGAAGTAACTTTTATCCGCAACGTGACTGATATCGACGACAAAATCTTACAAAAAGCGGTTACAGAAAAAGCACCTTGGTGGGCTGTTGCGATGAAATACGAACGAGAGTTCTCAGACGCTTATGCAGCAGTAAATGTATTGCCGCCCACCTATGAGCCACGGGCTACTGGCCACATCACTCAAATGATTCAACTCATGTCTATCTTGATTGAACGCGGTGCGGCATATGCCCCAGGTAACGGTGATATTTACCTCAGCGTCCGTTCATTGGATTCCTATCTCACTTTATCTCGGCAGAAACTGGATGACCTCCTTTCAGCCGACGATGCCGCAGGTAGCTTCAAGAAAGATCCACGTGATTTTGCACTGTGGAAGGGCGCCAAACCAGGAGAACCGTCATGGCCGACTCCGTGGGGCGATGGACGCCCTGGTTGGCACTTGGAATGTTCTGCAATGGCACACGCATACCTAGGCGAAGCATTTGATATCCACGGTGGTGGGCTCGATCTAATTTTCCCTCACCATGAAAACGAAATCGCTCAGTCAGAAGCGGCTGGGTATGCCTTTGCAAATATTTGGATGCACAATGCCTGGGTAACAACTGCCGGCGAAAAGATGAGTAAGTCCCTGGGAAATTCGTTGTTGGTAAAAGAACTTCTCAAGCAAGTGCGCGGAATTGAATTGCGCTGGTATCTAGGTAGCGCGCATTACCGATCAATGTTGGAATTTTCAGCCGAAGCGCTCAATGAATCTGCAACAGGATTTCGACGAATCGAAAGTTTCCTTTTCCGAGCAGTTGAAATTCTAGGCACCCAAGCAACTCCATCGCTGTCTCAAGGTTTTATTGATGCCATGAATGATGATTTAGCAGTGCCTACTGCCCTTGCAACAATTTCTGAGTCGTTGCGAATTGGTAATAGCGCCATCACTGCAGGAGATATGAAAGCAATCGCTACAAGTGCAAATGAAATACGCGGTGCGCTTGAAGTTCTTGGTTGTGATCCATTTGATAGCGCCTTTGCTGGAGCCACAACTTCAGCCGAATCTGGCGCCCTCGACGGCGTAATCCAGCTGGCGCTGGCACAACGTACGGCCGCACGAGATAGAAAAGATTTTGCTGCATCTGATGAGATTCGTGATGGCCTGGCGGCCTTGGGAATTACAATTGAAGATACGCCGCAAGGACCACGGTGGTCGATTTCACGAACAGAAGAGCGGTAGTTGATATGGCTGGTAATTCATCACGCAAGGGCGCAGTTCGCACATCAAAAAAGGGTTCATCCACTGGAAGTGGTGGCAATAACAAGAATCGCCTTGCAGGAAAAGGGCCAACTCCTAAAGCCGAAGATCGCCCATATCACGCTGCAGCCAAGCGCAAGAAAGCTGCTGCCAAAGATACCCGCCCTCGTACTCCTCGAGTAAAGAGCGAACGTCCCAAAGGCGGAGGCGAATTAGTTGCTGGTCGTAACGCAGTTGTTGAGGCGCTTCGTGCGGGTGTTCCATCCATCGAACTCATCGTTGCTCGCAGTATTGATGTAGATGATCGCATTACCGAATCTTTGCAACTTGCTCTCTCTCAACACTTGCCTATTCGCGAAGTACATCGCGCTGAAGTAGAAGGTCTCTCTGGCAGTAGTCAAGGAATCCTTCTTGCAATTAAGCCATACCAGTATTCAAGTTTTGAAGAAATTATGTTGCGTGCATCTGAACCTAAGTTGATTGTTGCACTCGATGGCGTGACTGATCCCCGAAATCTTGGAGCAGTCATTCGAAGCGCCGCAGCATTTGGTGCAGATGGTGTTGTTATGACCGAACGTCGCGCGGCTGCAATGACGGCATCAGCATGGAAGAGTTCGGCTGGAGCAGCCTCACGTTTGCAGGTAGCGCAAGTAACCAATCTTGCTCGGACCATCGATGCCGCCAAGAAAGACGGATGTTTTGTTATCGGCTTAGATGGTGATTCTGATCAGACTCTTGGCGAAATGAAATTAGCCAAGGAATCAATCATGATTGTTGTTGGCAGCGAAGGTAAAGGACTTTCTCGACTTGTTCGTGAGAAGTGCGACCTGGTTATCTCTATTCCGATGCGTGCATCTACTGAATCCCTTAACGCCAGCGTGGCGACATCCATTGCACTCTTTTGGGTGGATGAGCAACGCCGTAAATAATGATCTACACACGTTTCATTGCTTGCGGAGATTCCTTCACTGAAGGTATGACCGATGAGCTTGTTGCTAGTAAGTATCGAGGTTGGGCTGATCGAGTGGCCGATATTTTAGCTTCGGGTTCACCTGAATTTACATATGCCAATCTCGCAATCCGCGGGAAATTGGTTCGCCAAGTTGTATCTGATCAGGTACCAGTTGCAATCACTTTTGTTACTGGAAAAGAAACGGTAGTTTCTTTTCATGCCGGCGCAAATGATGTGCTGCGTCCAAATTACAAGCAAGAGATCGTGCTTCCACTTTATGCCCAAGCGGTGAGAGATCTTGCTGCATCAGGTGCAACTGTCTTGCTATTCACAGTTTTAGAACGGACCGGAAATACAGGCAAGACGGCAGATATTTGGGCTGTACGTTTTAGTGAATTCAATAAGAATGTTCGAGCTATTGCAGAAGAAGTTGGCGCAGTAGTCGCCGACGCAAACGAGGATAGCTTTATGAGCGACCTGAGATTCTTGGCTTCGGATAGATTGCATCTGAATCCAATGGGTCACGATCGAGTCGCGCAGGGCGTCTTAGAAGTTCTTGGTTTGCCGTTTGCTCCGCAATGGCGAACACCGCTTCCACCAGCACCTGCCATTCCTTTCCTGCGCAGGAGCCTCAATTACGCACGATGGTTTATCAGATTCCTTATTCCATGGATGTGGCGCCGAATTCGTGGAAAGTCATCAGGGGATGGCCGCAGCGCCAAGTACCCAACTCCCATTTCTTGGTCCATTAGTCGGCCTCCCGACATGTCTCGTTCATCTTTGTCCTAGAGTCTTACACCATGGTCCACAGCGAACACCTCACTGATAGAGAGTTAAGTTGGCTCTCATTTAATCAGCGTGTGTTGGAGATGGCCGAAGATTCAGAAATTCCACTCCTAGAGCGTGTGCGTTTCTTATCAATTTTCGCATCAAACTTGGACGAATTTTTTATGGTTCGCGTTGCAACGCTAAAGACAAAAATTGATGCTGAAATTAAAATACGCAACTCGGCAGGATTTACTCCGACTGAGCTCATGTCTAAATTGTCACAACAAGTTCGAGAACTCGTGGATCGGCAAGCAGCGTGTTTGCACAAATCAATTTTGCCTGCCTTGTCAGAACAAGGAATTTCACTTGTTTCCTGGGGAGAGTTAGACGAAGTTGAGCGCGCCTATACGTCCACATTATTTAGTGAGCGGATTTTTCCGGTACTCACACCACTTGCAGTTGATCCATCACACCCATTCCCATACATATCGGGCCTTTCGCTCAACCTTGCAGTCATAGTAAAGAATGCCGTGACAGGCGAGGAGTTTTTTGCACGAGTTAAAGTTCCACCCGTTCTTCCACGTTTTGTTGAAACAAATCGCAACGGAATCAATCGCTTTATTCCATTGGAAGATTTAATTGGCGCTCATTTAAGTAGCCTGTTTCCTGGAATGGTCATCGAAGATCATTACACCTTCCGTGTCACACGTAATCAAGATCTCGAGTTAGATGAAGATGAGTCTGAAGATTTATTGTCATCATTGGAGCAAGAGTTATTGCGTCGCCGATTTGGGCCGCCAGTGCGTCTTGAAATTGAATCAGGAATCAATCCTGAACTACTTCAACGTTTAGCATCCGAGCTTGGAATCGATCCAGAAGGAATCATCTCTTCGGAAAGACCACTGGATCTGACTGGTCTTACTCGCATTGCAGATTTAAACTTCCCTGATTTGAAATATCCTCCATTTAGGTCGCATACTGCTGTGGAATTGGAGAGCGTTGACCCAGAGACACCGGATTCTTTCTTTGCTGCGATGCGCCATGGTGAGATTTTTCTCCATCACCCATATGACTCATTCACAAATTCAGTTGTACAGTTCCTTGAGAATGCGGCACAAGACCCTACGGTTTTAGCCATTAAACAAACGCTTTATCGAACATCTGGTGATTCACCGATTGTCGATGCACTGATCGAAGCAGCCGAGGCAGGTAAGCAGGTCTTGGCCGTGGTGGAGATTCGAGCCCGATTTGATGAACAAGCAAATGTTCGCTGGGCAAGAAAACTTGAAGCAGCGGGTGCTCACGTTGTTTATGGATTGATGGGCTTGAAAACTCATGCGAAACTCTCACTCGTTGTCAGAGATGAGCCCGATGGCCTGCGTCGTTATTGCCACATCGGAACCGGAAATTACAATCCTAAAACGGCAAGATTTTATGAAGACATTGGTTTACTCAGTGCAGATCCAGTCCTCACCGAGGATCTTACGAAACTTTTCAACCAGCTATCTGGCTTTGCTCCACAATCTGAGTACTCACGTTTACTAGTAGCCCCACGCACGTTGCGCACGGGCCTCCTAGAAAAGATTGAACAAGAGATTTCTAATCACAAGGCTGGCCTGCCCTCGGGAATTCAATTCAAATTGAATTCTTTTCTGGATGAAGATTTTGTTGATGCTCTATATCGTGCATCCAAACACGGAGTGCCAGTTGATTTACTAATCAGAGGAATTTGTTCCTTGCAGACGGGGCTTCCGGAGTTATCTGAGAACATTAGAGTCAGATCAATCCTTGGTCGATTCCTGGAACACTCTCGTATTTTTCATTTTTCTGATGCAGGAAGAGAAGAGTACTGGATTGGCAGTGCGGACATTATGCACAGGAATTTAGATCGTCGCGTTGAAAGTTTGGTTCGAGTTGATCAACCTCAACATGAAAAAGAGTTGCAGCGCATTATTGATCTAGAACTTTCAGATCAAGTGACTAGTTGGCATCTCGAAGGTTCTCAATGGAACCGCGTGACTCTTTCCCCAAACGGAGAGCGCTTGGCTGACTTGCACGAAATCATGATTCAACATCATAGGAAAGTTAGGTAACGTAGGTGAAGCCTCAGAAAGAAATAATTCACGCTGCCGGTGCAGTTCTTTGGCGAAGTGGCACAAAAGAGATTGAAATTGCTTTGGTGCATCGACCACGCTATGACGATTGGTCACTGCCTAAAGGCAAAGTAGAAGACGGTGAATCACATATTGCATGCGCATATCGTGAAGTCTTAGAAGAGACTGGAGTGACGCCAATTTTTGGGCCCGAACTAGGGCAGGCGGTGTATCACGTTCCCGAAGGAGAAAAAGTAGTTAGGTATTGGGCTGCTATGGCCAGTGATGCCCCTTTGGGTAAGCCTGACCCAACTGAAATCGATGAAGTTATCTGGTTGAGCCCTGAAGTGGCCAAGAAAAAGTTAACACTCAAAGATGATCAAAAACTAGTCGATTTCTTTTTGGATTTTGGTCCACATACGACGCCACTTGTTTTACTTCGGCACGCCAAAGCCGTTCGGCGTGAGGACTGGGATGGCGATGATGGAGACCGGCCGTTAGATGTAACAGGACAACGTCAAGCCAAGCGGTTGCTGCCTCTTTATTTACCCTACGACATTAAAGAAATTCATACCTCTGACGCGATGAGGTGTTTAGAAACAGTGCAACCTTTTGCTCGCGCCCTCAAGATCAAAACTGTCACCTCTAAAGACCTCAGTGAATATGGATATGCCCTTGATAAAGAACTCTCACTAATCTATGTCCAAGAGTTATTTGAGAGCAATGTGTCGGCCATTATTTGCAGTCACAACCCTGTCATTCCAAAACTTGTAAAGAAGATATTAGGGAAAAAGAATTTTAAGCAGCTCGATGAAAAAATATCACCGGGCGATGCATGGGTATTACATCATCGTGATGGAGAAATTGTTGCCGTTGACTGGGTAGAGGCACCAGCTAGTTAACGTTCATTCCAATCGAGCCATTTCAAAATAACGCCCTCTCTTAACGCCCACGGACAAATCTCCAATTCGGTGATTGAGAGTCTTTCCATGGCAGCCTGGGCAACAATTGCGCCCGAGAGTATTTGTTCTGCTCGTGCAACTGAAACTCCCGGCAATTTCGCTCTGTCAGCAGATGTCATGTCCGACAAGCGCGGAATGATCCCTACCAAAGCGTTTGCTTCTAAGTAACCAACTTTGTCGCCATACCAATGATTTGCAATACGAGCCAACGTTCTAAAAGTTTTACTCGTTGCCACAAAATGATCAGCGTTGTGGTTTTGCAATTTTGCTGGCATTTTAGTTTTCAAGAGATTGGCAACATGAGTTTCGAGACTAGTCAAACTTTTTCCTGAAAAGGGATCTCCGGAAAGAAATTCACGTGTGAGTCGAGCAGCTCCGAGTGGTAAAGACAGAACTGCTTCAGGATTTTCATCGATACCTGTTGCAAGCTCCAGGGAACCTCCGCCAATATCTAAAACCAGGAGTTTTCCGCTAGACCAACCTAACCATCTGCGAACTGCGAGAAAAGTAAGTCGAGCTTCCTCATCCCCTGAGAGCATTTGCAGATCAATCTCATAGCGTGAATTAATATCTTTAATGATTGCGGGGCCATTCTTGGCCTCACGCAATGCAGAAGTAGCAAAGGCCAAGATCTCCTCTGTCTGGAATTTATGAGCATGCGTTACGGCATCATTAATGCCTTGCATGAGAAGTTCGATTCCGTGAGCGTTAATTGAGCCTCTGGAATCAAGGAATTCGGTGAGGCGAAGTTCTACCTTGTGATTTGTGGTCGGACTTGGCCTTGCACCAGGGTGGGCATCTACCACCTGAAGGTGGATGGTATTAGAGCCCACATCCAGAACGCCGAGTCGCATAAGTGAAACTTACACGCTGACTTCTCTCTAATTTCATGATTTGCGCGCGCGCTGGCATACTACGTCGGTGCCGTAGTCTGGCGCAGTAGGCCTCCCTAGCTCAGTGGTAGAGCAGCGCACTTGTAATGCGCAGGTCGTCAGTTCAATCCTGACGGGGGGCTCCATTAATATTAAGTCCTAGGAAAGGATCACCATGGCTAACAAAGAGCAAAAGAGCAATGCAAACCAGAAGAAGGAACCAAAGCTTTCCCTCAAAGAAAAGCGCGCAAAGAAGCAAGAGAAAAAAGGAAAAGATAAGTAGTTAGTTTTTAAGGCTAATCGTCTTCTTCTTCTGAATCATCGTCTTCTGAGTCATGCGATGAACCAGGAGAGTGATCTCCTTCGTCATCAAAGGAGTCATCACTTGTGGTTCCATGATCATTTGATTCATCCCCTCCACCTGTAACTGGCGGTGGAGTTAAGCCTGTAGATGGACTCTTTGATTCGTCATTGCCCTTAGAGCTCTCCGGATTCTTCTGTTTTTCAGATTCCTTCTTGGCAGGTTTTGTTGGAGCCACGACAACCGGAGCCGGTGCAGTCGGAGTTGCTGACGCAGGCGCAGTCGGAGTTGCTGATGCAGGTGCAGTCGGAGTTGCTGATGCAGGTGCTGACGCAGGTGCAGACGGAGTTTCATTTAGATCTTTCGCTCTTCCTGTAACCGCTTTTGTTACTGTGCCGGCAATTTCCTTCACAAATTTAGCGGTTTGATGCGCGACCTTTACAAGCGGTGCCGGCCCAGAATTAGTTACGGCAGCCGCAGTGAGTGTTGCAGATGCAACGAGGCTTGCCGCAATAAGTGAGACAACGGCAGTGCGGCGCTTTGAGAATTCCACTGGCATCTTATAGAGAATTTCTTTAATGCTAGATGGAAGCACTGGTGGAGTTGCACCTTTAGGGAGATCTTCAACGTGTGCCAGTACCTTGAGGGAGCTTTGTAAATGCGAGAACTCGGATTGCGTACCATTCTTAAGGCTGGCAATTAGCTCTTCACTCTGCTCAATCGAAAAGAAATCATCTTCTTTCATTCTTGGTCACCGCCATTCGTCAACATCTCATGTAGTTGTTTGAGTCCTCGGTGCGTGAGAACTCTTACATTGCCTGGTTCTTTCCCGACTATGGAAGCCACATCATTTACATCGAGATCTGCCACAACTCGTAGAAGAATTACTTCTGCGTAATCTTTTGGCAATCTCTTGATGAGATCCATGACTTCAATCATTGTCGAGTTTTCTCCAGTCCAATCCGTATCGTTGAGTTCGAGCGTTGTGCCCACTCTCTTTTTCTTTCGAGCTAAATCAGTTGCTGCATTTCGTGCAATTGTGTAAATCCATCCTTTGAATGCTGAAGCATCACCTTCAAAACCTTTGATGCTCCCAGCAATCTTGATCCACACTTCCGAACAAAGATCTTCCGGTTCATTGGTAAACATCCGCAAATACCGCACCATTCGCGGGTTAAAGTGCCTCCACAATGAAGTGAATGCCGCGTCATCTCCCGTGATGGCTTGTTGAACAAGGTAATCAAATGGATGCGCGTCGACATGAACTGAGGTGTCTGTTCCACCTGCTGCCTCATGATCCGGCACGTGCATTGCCATCTATCCCAACCTTGTTCCAATTCGTAGGGGAGCGATTGCTTCCCTCTGGAGTGGAACACTAGTCAATCAACCTTTGTTTTTCCTTGGAGATTTTTTGTTAAATTTCTGATTCTTTGAATGGTGATCGCCATTGATTGAAGCGGGTGTATTGAAGGACTTGAAGTGGTCTTCGCCATCATCATCTCGGTCTTCGCCATCATCATCTGCGTCTTCTGCATGGTGAGTGAGCGCCGAACTGGTGTCGAAATGGATTCCGACAGATTGCGTGTCCATGTGCAGGACAACCGTGCGAGTATCAAAACTGGATGGGAGGACCAGTGGGGTCACCGCTGCACCCTTCTTGGCACGCTTGTGCAATTCGGCCTGAGCCGACGCGGCCCCGAAGCTGGCAAGAACAAGGCTGCCGACAATAATGGCAACAATTCGATTCCTCATGACGTTAATCCTCCTGGGTGGCTTTCTTTTGAGTTCGGTTCTGGGACTAGGGTGGTTCTTGGCATAAGAACGCCCGAGAAGGCTTCAGCGTTACAGCCAAATCCAGATTTCTTCTGGGGTTAGACTTTCGCCCATGCCTAAGACGCCTAGCCGCTTTCCCTCTGCCGAGTTCGCCGATCTATTGAGCGCAAATGCTGGATTCGCCACAAGCTTTCAGGGAAGCAACCTGACGGGAAGCGCCGCCAAAGGCTTGGCAATCGTGACCTGCATGGATTCGCGCATTAGCCCCCTTGCCGTAGTCGGAATGCAATCAGGTGATGCCAAAATCCTTCGTAATGCTGGAGCTCGCGTTACAGAAGACGTACTGCGCACATTGGTCTTGGCAACTTACCTATTGGGCGTTAATCGAATTCTGGTGATGCCTCATACCGATTGCAGAATGGCGCAAAGCGAAGAGTCAGATATTCATGAAACCATTTTGGAACAGTTTGGCGTCGACACACGAAGTTTAGAATTTCGAACTGTTTCTGATCAGCGCGGTGCACTAATTACCGATGTCACTCGTATCCGTTCATACCCTCTGCTCCGAACAGGAGTAGTTGTTGGAGGTGCTATTTACAACGTTTCATCGGGAGTCCTTGAACCGTTGGATTGCTAACAATGCTCCTTTCCTTTGCAACAGCCCTTGGTAAATTCGGCGGATTTCTTTCACGCCTGACAAAACGTGGCAGTGGCGTGATGGTGAGCGGTCGAATCATTTTAAAGATAGTTCCACACGCTGTTTCAAAACTTTCACAGGGAAAATCTGTTGTTCTTATTTCTGGAACTAACGGAAAGAGCACAACCACGGCGTTAATCTATAAATCACTCTCTACAAAGAAACCAACAGTTAGTAATTACACGGGAGCAAATCTTTTTGCTGGCATAGCAACCGCGTTAATTGATAATCGCAAAGCCGAGTTTGCCGCACTTGAAGTTGATGAAATGGTTTTACCTTGGGCAATCCAACAGACGCAACCGAAAGTCATTGTGTTATTGAATCTAGGTCGTGATCAGCTTGACCGACTTTCAGAGGTGCGTGTTGTCGCAGCAAAATGGAAATCGGCGCTCGCAACCTTGTCACCTGCGTGCAAGGTATTAGCTGATGCCGATGACCCATTTGTTACATGGGCCGCTCGAGATCTCGTGAATGTAATTTGGTTTACGAGTGGAACTACTGGGCACATGGACGCTTCAACATGCCCTGAATGCGGAGTGGTTCTTAATTGGAGTGCTGATAAATCAACGTACTCATGTGAATGCGGATTTAGAAAACCCAGTCCAGAATGGATTTTGCGCGAGAATGTTTTGACGGGACCAAATAACCAAAAGGCTTCAATAGTCAGCGCAATCCCTGGCAAGGCAGCTCTGTCGAATGCGGCTAGAGCTGTAATTACTGCCTCTCTCTTTGGAGTCTCCTTAGCCGATTCATCCGCAGTAATTTCTAAGGTCTCTAGTGTTGACGGGCGCTTTGGTCTGTTAAAGATTAGCCTTACGAATTTCCGATTACTACTTTCTAAGAACCCCGCCAGCTGGCGCGAGACTCTGGCAACAAGTGCCAGCGGACCGCAATCGCTCTTGCTTGTGGTCAATGCACAAACACAAGATGGTAAAGACACATCGTGGCTCTGGGACGTGGACTTTTCACCACTAAAAGGTCGCACCGTATTTGTCACGGGCGATCGTCGACTTGATGTATCGGCTCGGTTAACAGTTGCAGAAATCGATCATCAGATTACTGAGAACGAATCATCCGCAGCAAAAATTATAGGAAATAACGATGCAGATTTGATTGCCTCGTACACGGCTTTTCATCGCTTGGCTAAAGGAGTTAAACGATGAGCCTGAAGATTGTGCATTTGTTGCCGGAGTTGCTTGGCACTTACGGTGATCAAGGTAATGTGGAAATTCTTAGTTGGCGTTTGCGCAAGCGTGGAATCGACCATGAGATTCTTGTCGTACATTCTCAAGATAAAGTGCCGACAAACGGTGACCTCTATTTACTTGGCGGCGGAGAAGACGACGCACAAATCGCTGCCGTAAATATTCTTAATCGAGGTGGTTCTCTGCGTAAGGCTCATAACAACGGCGCACATTTTTTCGCAGTGTGTGCAGGATTTCAATTACTTGGTGCCTCTTTCCCGGCTTCTGGAGGACGAACAATTGAAGGTCTAGGGATACTTCCTGTTGAGACAATTGCTGCATCGCCGCGTTCTGTAGGTGAACTCATCAGCACGCCAACTATTGATATTACGACATTGACCGGTTTTGAAAACCACGGCGGACAAACTCGCCTTCTTGAAGATGTGCAAGCTCTAGGAAATGTAACTCACGGAGTTGGGAATGGACTTGAATCGAAGATTGATGGAGTTGTGACAGACCAAATTGTTGCAACATATATGCATGGCCCCGCATTCGCTCGTAATCCAGAATTAGCGGATTGGATTCTCGCTCGTAAGGTCGGAGTACTAAATCAGATAGATGCGCCTATCTTCACTCAATTACATGATGAAAGAATTAAGAACGCGCGTTAGTTGAGTTGTCTAGGTAAATACTTAATCGATGATGTTGAGTCGCTCAGCGGCTTTGGAAATATTTCTTCGCATTCCGCCAAAGACTAAACTGTGAAATGGTTTGATAGCGTTCCAGTACAAAGTCCCGGGTAAACCTCTAGGACTAAATAGCGCGCGAAGTCGCAGCAAAGTCCGCCCTTGCTCATCTGCATCAATAATGAGTTCTAGCCAGGCTAATCCAGGCAAGCGCATTTCAGCGCGCAGGCGAAGCAAGCGTTCTTCTTCAACTTCTTCTACTCGCCACCAATCAAGTGCATCACCGATAACTAAATCGTAGGGATCACGACGACCACGTCGTAGACCAGGTCCGCCTATAAATCGATCCAGGATTCCTCGCGTCCACCATCCGAGTCGCCATGAATACCATCCATGTTCGCCACCGATGCCTTTGATGATGAACCATAATTTTTCAGGCGTGGCATTCACAATTTGAACATGTTCATCAACGTAGAGAGAACCACCAGCCCAATCAGGGTCACTGGGCAATGGGTCACTGGGCGCACCTGCATAAGTGGCTGAAGACCAGGATGTTGTCACACGATGGTCTTGGATTCGCTGCAGCGCCAATTCGACAGCATGGTAATAATTTATGAGACCTTCGGGTGGATCAGGAATGTATTGAGCGATGTCGTGCTCTTTGCAAATAACTTCATTGACGAGACTTTCAAGCAGAGGAAAGGCAATGTTTTTAGGGACCGGGCTGATTAGACCAACCCAATGACTCGATAGTGATGGAGTCATAAGTGGCAAAGAAAGAATTTTTCTAGGTTTAAGCCCACGGATTTTTGCGTAGCCGCCCATCATCTGGCGGTAACTCAATACATCGGGGCCACCGATGTCGAACGCGCGGTTGACATCACTTGGCATGCTCGCAGATTCCACTAAGTAACGTAGAACATCGCGAATAGCTATCGGTTGAATTTGGGTATCAATCCAGCGTGGTGTCACCATGACAGGAAGTCGCTCAGTGAGGTAGCGGAGCATTTCAAAAGAGAGCGAACCAGATCCAAGAATGATTGCTGCCTTCAAAACAGTTGTCGGCACACCGCTGCTTAGGAAGATGTCACCAACTTCTTTGCGCGAATTTAAATGTGGACTCAAATCTTCGGAGTCAGGATGCAAACCGCCTAAGTAGATGATTCTTTTTATAATGCATAGTTTTGCCGCCGCTGCAAAGTTTTCAGCGTTAGTCCTATCAAGTGTTTCAAATTCAACCCCTGCACCTAATGCGTGAATTAGGTAGTAGGCAACATCAACATCTTTAAGCGCCGTGATTAAGCTTTCGCTATTTGCCGCATCACCTTGAACCACCTCAACATCGTGGATCCATTCGCGATCCTCTAAGTGACGAGGGGTGCGAGCCATAACTCGAACGCGGTAACCTTTTTCGAGAAGTTGAGGTACGAGACGTCCACCGATGTAACCGGCTGCTCCGGTTACTAAAACGCGAGGGCTGGTACTCGTTTCCATTCATTTATAGTAGTTAACTACGCGCAAAAGCGGAGAGTGAACTTTCTTCCAAATTAGGGCAGACTGGCACACATGCATGAGTTCACTTCGGAGTTAGAAGAGTTAGCGGCCAAGGCCCTTGCCTACAGTCTTGATCGGTTAAAAGATGATCCACCTTTGGATGGTCCGCGGTCAGAAGCCGATCTTTTTGCCGAGGTAGGGCAGACCATTACACCTCAAGGTTTGGGTGGTGATGCGGCACTTAATGTATTTACTGATGTCTTAGCTCGAGCGTGCATTTCTACTGACCATCCACGTAACTTGGCTTACATTCCATCAGCGCCAAGTGAGCATGCAAATCTTTTTGATCTTGTTGTTGGAGCAAGTGCCCTCTACGGGGGATCCTGGCAAGAAGGTGCTGGCGCAGTATTCGCTGAAAACCAAGCGTTGCGTTGGATCGCTGATTTGGCTGGCATGCCAGAAAGTGCCGGAGGGGTTTTTGCTCAAGGCGGAACTGTCGGAAATCTTTCTGCCCTTGTTGTTGCTCGCGCAGAAGCACGCAAACGTTGGCCGGAGGTTACTCGATGGGCAGTTGCTTGCAGCGGGGAAGCTCACTCATCAATTTCTTCCGCAGCAAGTGTCATGGATGTAGATGTTCTTCTTGTAGAGCCAGATTCCACAGGAAGACTAATCGGATCAGATGTTGCTCGTGAGATAGATGCTTTTCATGCGAAAGGTACAACTCATGTGTTTGCAGTTGTTGCTACAGCAGGAACAACAAATCTTGGAATCATTGATGATTTGAACAGCATCGGTGCCGCGGCCAAGGAGCGCAATTTATGGTTTCATGTTGATGGTGCGTATGGGTTAGCAGCTCTATGTGCGCCATCAGCCAGAGCGAAATTTAACGGTATAGAAAACGCTGATTCACTTATTGTTGATCCACATAAATGGTTATTTGCCCCCTTCGATGCATGCGCCCTTATTTATCGCAATCCCGCGCTGGCTCGTGCTGTTCATTCCCAGAAAGCCTCATACCTTGATGCACTGCACGAAGGTGGCTCATGGAATCCATCGGACTATGCAATTAACTTGACTCGCAGAACTCGCGGTTTGCCATTTTGGTTTTCACTTGCTGCAAATGGAACAGATGCCTATGCCACTGCTATGGAAAAAACATTGACGATGGCACAGATTGCTGCGCAAAAGATTCGCGAACATCCGCGCCTGGAATTAATGCGCGATCCAGAATTATCCGTTGTTGCATTTACTCGTCCGGGTTGGGACAAAGCAGATTACAAAAACTGGTCCGATAAGTTATTGGATGACCAAATTGGTTTCATTCCGGCTTCATCTCATAAAGGTGAGCCGATATTGCGTTTTGCGATCGTGAATCCCTGGACCAAAGTCAGTGATATTGAAGCTATTTTGGAAACCTTTTAAATCTCGGTAAATCCCACAAAAAATAGAGCCAGTGGTTTAGGCTTGCAGATATGAACGAAAATACTGCGGGGGATGTTTCCCTGGATGGCTCAACCTTGAGCGACCTCGAGCAAAGAATTCTTGAGTTCGAGCGCAGTTGGTGGCGCTACGCGGGAGCCAAAGAGAGCTCGATTAAGGAGCTTTTCGACCTTACCCCGCCTCGGTATTACCAATTACTCAATGATTTGATTGATCGGGAGGATGCCTTATTGGCCTCTCCCATGCTCGTGAAGCGCCTTCGTCGCCTTCGCCAAGCTCGTACCAGCGCCCGCTCCGCCCGCTAACCTCAGTTTGCCGAGGGCTGCCTGCTGCTCTAGATTTAGCATTAGCACTCTAGGGGTGTGAGTGATAATCCACCCACGATAACTAATTAGGAGTAAAGCAACTATGGCAAAGCAGATTGCCTTTAATGAAGAAGCCCGCCGTGGATTAGAGCGCGGCATGAATATTCTTGCCGATGCGGTCAAAGTAACCCTCGGGCCCCGCGGACGTAACGTTGTCTTGGAGAAGAAGTGGGGAGCTCCCACAATCACCAACGATGGTGTTTCAATTGCAAAAGAAATTGATCTTGAAGATCCATGGGAAAAAATCGGCGCAGAGCTGGTTAAAGAAGTAGCGAAGAAGACCGATGATGTTGCTGGCGATGGAACCACCACTGCAACAGTCTTGGCTCAAGCTCTCGTTCGCGAAGGTCTTCGCAACGTAGCCGCTGGTTCAAATCCAATGGCGCTTAAGCGCGGAATTGAAAAAGCTGTAGATGCAGTAATCAAAGAACTCGTTGCCATGGCAAAGAACGTGGAAACAAAAGAGCAGATTGCGGCAACTGCATCAATTTCAGCAGCAGATGCAACTATCGGCGAGATGATTGCTGAAGCAATGGATAAGGTCGGCAAAGAGGGCGTTATCACCGTTGAAGAGTCAAATACATTTGGTCTCGAACTCGAGCTCACCGAAGGTATGCGCTTTGATAAGGGTTACATCTCTCCATACTTCGTGACCGATTCAGATCGCATGGAAGTTGTTCTTGAAGATGCTTACATTTTGATCGCTAATTCAAAGATCACCAACATCAAGGATCTCCTGCCAATACTCGAAAAGGTAATGCAGTCAGGTAAGCCACTTGCAATCATCGCTGAAGATATCGAAGGCGAAGCACTTGCAACGTTGGTAGTTAACAAGATCCGCGGAACCTTCCGCTCTGCTGCGGTTAAGGCACCTGGTTTTGGAGATCGTCGTAAGGCGATGTTGCAGGATATTGCGATCCTTACTGGCGCAACTGTTGTATCTGAAGAAGTTGGTCTGAAGTTGGATCAAGCTGGAATCGAACTTCTAGGACATGCTCGCAAAGTTGTAATGAGCAAGGATGAAACCACCATTGTTGAAGGCGGCGGAGATGCTGACCAGATCAAGGGACGCGTTACACAAATCCGCGCAGAAATCGAAAACAGCGATTCTGATTACGACCGTGAAAAATTGCAAGAGCGCCTCGCTAAGTTGGCTGGCGGAGTTGCAGTTATCAAGGCCGGAGCAGCAACTGAGGTAGAACTCAAAGAGCGCAAGCACCGCATTGAAGATGCAGTGCGCAACGCAAAAGCTGCAGTCGAAGAAGGCATCGTTGCCGGTGGTGGCGTTGCGCTATTGCAGGCTTCAAAGATTGCATTCTCGAAGTTGAAGCTTGAAGGCGACGAAGCAACGGGAGCCAAGATTGTTGAGCTATCAGTTGAAGCACCGCTTAAGCAGATTGCTATCAACGCGGGCCTTGAAGGCGGAGTTGTGGTTGAGAAAGTTCGCCACCTCGAAGCTGGTTTCGGACTCAATGCTGCAACTGGCGAATACGTAGACATGATTAAGGCTGGCATTATTGACCCAGCTAAGGTCACACGTTCAGCGCTACAGAATGCCGCATCTATTGCAGCACTCTTCATCACAACAGAAGCCGTTATCGCTGACAAGCCAGAGAAGAAGCAAGCAATGCCTGCTGGCCCTGGCGGCGGAGATATGGACTTCTAATTTAGAAGTAGTTACGCGAGAAAGGACTCCCGATTACCTCGGGAGTCCTTTCTGCTTTACCCTTACCCCATGGCACTTTTCAAGAAATCTACGAAGACGAAAGACCCACAGGCTTTTGATGCTCTGGAGTTAGCACGTACCGCAGTTCTCGCCGATGCAGGTGATAGCGCACTTGTCGGAGAGTTCATCTCTGTAGATTTCGATGATGAAGATCGCATTGCAAGTTACATGTTCGAAGCATTCTTGCAAGGATATAAAGGCTGGCGCTGGGTTGTTACAGTTGCAAAGATAGATTCAGATTCAGATGCGACAGTATGTGATGTTGTAGTTTTGCCTGGACCCGATGCTTTGCTAGCACCTGAGTGGATTCCATACATTGATCGCATTCAACCAGGCGACATTGGCGTTGGAGATATTTTGCCTTCGAATCCTGATGATGCGCGATTGGTTCCAGGATTTGCTGCGCTACCTGGAGATGAAGATTTAGATGCAATGCAAATATGGGAACTTGGATTAGGACGTCCTCGTGTGATGTCCATCGAAGGTCGCGATCAAGCAAGTAAGCGTTGGTACACGGGTGACCGCGGACCTGATTCTGCAATTGCAAAGATGGCTCCGAATCCATGTGTTTCATGTGGGTTCTTTGTACCTATTTCGGGCTCACTTCGTGGCTCATTCGGAGTATGCGCAAATGCAATCTCACCTGAAGACGCGCGTGTAGTTTCTGTAGACCATGGCTGCGGCGCACACTCTGAGGCCACGCTGTAGGTCACTAGAGCGTCAACCCCCTTCGCTTAATAACGAATTCGGGATTGAAAAGAAAGTGCACAATCCTTCCATTTCGTTTATTACGCTCAATTGAGTCCGATATTGCTGTACAAGTTTTGGCTCTGGTGAGATAAACTCATCCCCTGCCCGCAACCGCGGCCTACACGAGTACTGAAAGACAATACGAAGGAGAAACCCCATGCCTAGTGGCCGCGTCAAATGGTTTAGCTTGGAAAAGGGTTTCGGCTTTATCGCATCAGATGAGGGCGAAGATGTTTACCTCGCAGCGACTTCACTTCCAGAAGGTGTTACCACTGTAAAGCCAGGTACGAAGTTGGAATTCGGCGTGGCCGATGGTCGCCGTGGTCCTCAAGCACTTTCTGTGCGCATCATTGATGCACCACCATCATTGGTTGAAAACAATCACGTTAATGCTGATGACTTAGCCGCGATGATTGAAGACACCATCAAGATCTTGGACAAAGTTGGAAACGGATTGCGTCATGGCCGTCGTCCAACTCCAGTAGAGACTGAACGCCTTGGAAAAGTCTTACGCGGAATCGCGGGTCAACTAGAAGCTTAAATACCGCTTCGGCGTGCGCGCCGGATTGTGTATCGAATTCCAGTAAGACCTAGTCCTGCACCCATCACGCATGTCCAAATAACTTTGGCATCAGCAGACATCGCTACCGCAACTACGCCTGCTACAAGCCAAGCGATTGTCCCAAGAGTAATAAGCAGCACTACGTATCTCACATTTTGAGCCATGCCCCGATAATAGACCCTCAAACTGACTTCGGGAGTAAGGTACTTAACGGGGGCCCAGAGGTGCAGATTAATGAGAATGGCAGTTGGCGTGCATTTCGCCATCGTAATTTCCGTATTTTATTTGCTGCCAACGCTGTTTCTAATATTGGAACATGGGGACAAAGAATTGCCCAGGACTGGCTAACGCTCCAACTCACACATAACAGCGGTACCTATTTAGGACTTGTCACGGCGCTGCAATTCACGCCAGTTCTATTTTTTAGTCTCCATGGCGGCGCACTTGCTGATCGTTTTGATAAGAGAAAAGTTTTAATCGGGACCAATATCGGAGGCGGACTCTCTGCCGGAATTCTCGGCCTGTTAGTTGTTATTCATCAAGTGCAACTGTGGCATGTTTTTGCACTTGCTTGCACTCTAGGAATAGCAAACGCTATCGACGCACCAGTAAGACAAGCATTTACAACTGAAGTTGTTGGTCGCCCTGATGTCGCCAATGCCGTGAGCCTAAACTCTGCAAATTTTAATGCTGGAAGATTAATCGGACCTGCCGTATCAGGAGCGTCTATCGCGCTCTTTGGCACGGGCCCTTCATTCTTACTAAATGCCTTCTCCTACATACTGGTCATAATTTCGCTAACGAATCTGCGCAAGAGTGAATTTTACCTTCAACCACGCAGTAATAGTGCGGCCAGTATTCGTGAGGGCATTCGATATGTAAGAGCGCGGCCTGATATTTACGCAATCATGATCGTTGTCTTTTTTATGGCTACCTTCGGACTCAATTTCCAAATCTTCAATGCGCTAATGGCCACCACAGTCTTTCATCGCGGTCCGGGTTCATTTGGATTACTCGGAACCTTCGTAGCCATTGGCTCCCTAAGTGGATCATTGACTTCAGCAAGAACCGAACGGTTTAGAAAACCTATGTTCGTTATCTATGGCGCGATGGTATTTGGGACCTGCGAGTTAATCCTGGTCTGCATGCCTACATATGAGACGTATTCAATGATTCTGCCGTTATGTGGATTCACTGCCCTTTCAACCCTGATTACCGCTAATTCACTTGTACAAATAAATACAGATCCAGTATTGCGTGGACGAGTGATGGGCATTTACCTTTTAGTTTTCTTAGGTGGTACTCCAATTGGTTCACCGATGATTGGCTATTTGGCCGAGAAAGTTGGAGTCAGACAAACGATGGCTGGCTGCGCTTCGATTGCAATTCTCGCTGCCGTCTTTGTGTGGAGTCGCTTTCGAAACCGGGTTGGAGTTCCGAAAGATTTTTCAATCGATGTAGTTCTACCGCCCACTTACGATAATAAGAGCTAATAGACCAAAGAGAGTGATTAGCGTGACGATACGTCGCGTCTTGGCGTTCATCGGCTTAGCTCCTTATCCGTTGAGTGTGTAGGAATAGTGATGATGGTACCTAAACCAATAAGAATTAATACAGGAACCATCAAGTAGGCGCGAGAAATTCCAAATTGATCTCCGAAGACACCGAGAAGAAATGGTGATGCAGCTATTGCAATGCCAGCAGCAAGCGAGCTTCTTCCGATAGCTAAGTCCAGGCGTCCTCCGCTGAGTCCAATCAATCGCATCGAGTTAAGGGCAAATTGCATGGAGACGCCAATTCCAACCATGAGCAGTGTTATCAACGAAACCCACATGACGTGAGAAGACCAGAAAATTCCAAATCCGCAGAATTGAAA
>QYPT01000061.1 GCA_007280125.1 Streptomycetaceae bacterium
AAAAAGTCCTTGCTAAAGGTGGTCTCGGGGGATAGCGTTACACTTCAGAGCAAATGAAGAAGGAGTTCAGTTCTTCTTTGCTGTGGGGGGGGCTGGCCTAAGGTGAAAGATTCTGACCATACAGAGCGGGGCGCAGTTCGACTCGTCGACGTTTCCAAACGCTTTGATCAAACCTTCGCCGTCAGATCCTTAAATTTGCAGGTCCGGTCGGGAGAGTTTCTCTCGTTATTAGGGCCAAGTGGCTGTGGCAAAACAACAACTTTGCGGATGCTCTCTGGCTTTGAAACCCCAGATACCGGCGAGATATTAATTTCTGGAAAATCTGTTGCAGGGTTGCCACCTTACAAAAGAGATGTCAATACGGTTTTTCAGGCCTATTCGTTATTTCCGCATATGTCGGTTGCAGAAAATGTTTCCTATGGCCTGATGCAAAAACGTGTGGCAAGGGACGAAATCAATCGGCGGGTTGGCGAGGCCTTGGATATGGTGCGCATGCTGAACTTTGCCAAGCGATCACCCAAGCAACTTTCAGGTGGACAGCAACAACGGGTAGCCCTTGCGCGGGCTTTAGTTAATGAGCCTAGCGTCCTGCTTTTAGATGAACCGTTAGGTGCGCTGGATCGAAAACTACGCGAAGAAATGCAGATTGAATTAAAACTATTGCAAAGCCAGTTAGGGATTACTTTTATCTTTGTTACTCACGATCAGGAAGAGGCGCTATCGATGAGTGATCGAGTAGCGGTTATGAACGAGGGAGAGATCGTGCAGTTGGATACGCCCGATACAATTTATGAGGATCCGAACTCTGCCTTTGTGGCAGGTTTTATTGGGCAACAGAATTTTTTTAATGGAGTTGCCCATGAGCAAGGTCGTGTTGTGACAAGTGAATTGGTACACCTGAGTTCATCTAGGAAACATTTACAGATCATTGCAAATAAATCAAACGTACTCGCATCTGTTCGACCTGAAACTATTTCCTTACAAGTTGCAGATAGTGCAGCTACTCCTGAAGTTTCGTTAAATCGAATTGAAGGGGAATTATCAAGTATCGCCCACCTCGGCGATTCGGTTCAATTAATTATCAGAGTTGCAGGTCGTAGTGAAATTATTTGCAAATACAGCCGCTCTGACGCGCCAAATATAGGAATTGGGACCACGGTTTCTTGTTCGTGGTCTGATCTTGACGTCCATGTATATCCAACATCCACTAACGAAAGGTAAGAGAAATGAAGGAAGCTCCGAAAATCACGCGCATATTGGCAAGTGAAGAATTTACTCATCGATTTAGTAGACGAACGATTCTTTTGGGATCAGCGGTCGGTGTTATCTCCGGCGGGCTATTACTAGCTGGATGCAGCACATCCAAATCTCCTAAGGCTGGAGAGCTAAGTAGTGCAGCGCCAAAGCCATCTCCTATTGAAAGTAAGCTAAATATGTACAACTGGGCGCAGTATGATGATCCAAATCTAGTTACCGCTTTCACCAGCGCCTTTGGTCCCGCCGTTCAAATCGATGTTTATAGCTCGAATGAAGAGATGATCGCAAAACTCTCCGCCGCGAAAGGTACCTCAGGATATGACCTAGTCATTCCTTCGGGCACATATATCCCGCAGATGATTAAGAATGGCTTACTTGAAAAATTTGATAAAACGCAACTTCCCAATCTGGCCAAAGTCGAACTCGCTTTGCTAGGACGCTCCTGGGATCCCACAAATGATTACAGTATTTGTAAAGACTGGGGCACTACGGGATATATGTATGACACCAAAGTAATTAAGCGACCAATGCTGACTTGGCAAGATTTTATCGATGCTGCCCAACACGAGGCCAGCGGAAAAGTATCAGTCTTAGATTCACCGCCCGAAGTTGCCGCAATTTATTTCTGGGCTAAAGGCTTTTATTGGGCAACTGAAGTTCAAGCCGAGCTCGATGCGGCAGAGAAATTTTTGGTAAATGATTTTGCCTCTCACATCAAAGCATTTGATTCATACCCTGGAATTAAATTAGCGCAAGGTGGTTATGCGCTCTCTGAACTCTGGAATGGAGATGCCCGCCAAGGTCTATTAGCCAGTAAGAATCCAGAACGCTACAAGTGGGTACTTCCAACTCCAAGAACAGAGTTGTGGATGGATAACTGGGCTATCGCCGCTGGTGCTAAGAACCCCGTTGCCGCACATGCCTGGATTAATTTTATTCTCGATCCAGTAAATGCCTTCACTGATATGCAGTACACCGGTTACAACACTGGCAGCATGGGAAATGAAGAAAAAGCTAAAACGGCGAAGCTTGAGTATCTGGATTTGATCTTCTTCACACCTGCGCAAATTGCCACTATGGATACCGGTGAAATTAATAGCGCTCAATCGCGATTGGTTGAGATGTATAGCAAGACTAAAGCTAAGGCGGGATAAGTAAAATTGCACTGAAGCTTCCCAGAAGCGCGCTGGCTCTACCAGCGTGGTTTTGGTTTGCCTTTTTCTTTGCAGTTCCTGTGCTGTGGATTCTTTTCTATAGTTTTGGCTACAAACCAGATCTCTATCACTCCATCGCCACTGATCGACTGAGCCTTGGGCAATATAAGTTAGCAGCAAGCAATACGTTCTTTCAAACATTTATGGGTACTTTACGAATTTCCCTCACTGGTACTGCACTATGTTTTTTAATTGGATTCCCATTTGCATACTGGTTATCAGTACGTGTTCCTCCTTCGCGCAGACCGATATTTCTTGCACTGATCTTGATTCCATTCTGGACAAATTTTCTCGTACGCACCATTGGGTGGCGAATCTTGCTGGCACCCTCTGGCATATTTGCCGGTGTTTTACACTTTCTAGGTTTGCATTCAACTGCATTAGAGGTTCTGGATACGAGAGGCGCGGTACAACTAGGAGTGGTCTATAACTATCTGCCATTGATGATATTGCCGCTCTATGTCGCCTTGGATCGATTAGATCCTGGCCTTCGTGAGGCGAGTAAGGATTTAGGGGCAGGACGCGTGCGTACGCTTTTTAAAGTTACGATTCCACTTGTCTCACCTGGAATTATTGCGGGTCTATTACTAGTTTTTATTCCGCTTAGCGGAGATTTTATTACCGCCACGGTTTTAGGCGGGGCTAAAGGCAATATGGCAGGCAGAATGATTTACGACCAATTCCTCATTGCACAAAACTGGGCCTTGGGTTCGGCAATGGCCGTTGTACTCATTCTTCTCATTGCAGCGGTTGTTCTATTTTTTGGCTCAATTGCAATTATTGGCCGACACATTATTAGGTATCGACGTCGAGTTGAATTGGCGATTGCCCTATGAGAGATTGGGTTCGACCTTTATTTGGGATGTGGGCGATAGCTGTCTTCCTTTTCTTATTTGCACCAATTGTAGCTATTGTTGTTTTTTCATTTAATTCTGGCCGCTCCCTAGAAATTTGGGATGGTGCCGGACTATCTGCCTATGTTTCTTTTCTCTCTAATGGGGTATTACATTCAGCTATTCGTACCTCTATATATGCAGCTATCGGATCTGCAATTATTGCAACGCTATTTGGATCTCTAGCTGGGATTGTACTTGCTCGTAGGCCAGGAAAATGGCAGATTTTTTTTGTTGCCCTACTTGCACTGGTACTCGTTACGCCTGAAATTGTGAGTGCAATTGCTTTGCTTATTTGGGATGTTCGGCTCGGCGAGAGTTGGTCGTTTTTTACGAATGGATTAATAAGATTATGGATTGGTCACTCACTTTTTTCTACTGCCGTTGTCACCCTAATAATACGTGCACGAATGTCAGGTATCGATGAATCTTTAGAAGAGGCCGCTGCAGATTTATATGCACCACCATTTCGCCGATTTCGCCAAGTCACTTTACCTTTAATGTTTCCTGCCGTTCTAGCTGGACTACTTCTCTCATTTAGCCTGAGTTTAGATGACACAATTATTTCAACATTCGTTAGTGTCGCTGGGAGTACACCCTGGCCCGTGTATGTATTTAGTGCAGTACGCACTGTTTTAAGACCCGAGATTGCGGCGGTATCTACGGTAATGTTTTTGCTTACTCTCTTTGCAGTAGGAGTTGTTGCGCTAGTACTGCGCCAAAGCGGATCCAATGCACGGAATATTACTAAAACACTAACCGGAGAGTATGGGGGTAACAACCGTGCTTGAAAAGAAAGTTAACAATCAGCCCGAAAAAGTCTTAGGCGAACGGTTGCGCAGTTTTCGAAAGGGAAGAAAATTAACGTTGCGCCAAGTGGCGTTTCAGGCCGGTGTTAGTGAAAGTTTTCTTAGCCAGGTAGAGCGCGGGGCCAGTGGCGTAAGTATCTCGATTCTGCATACGATTGCCGGTGCACTCGGTTTAACAGTCGCCGATCTCTTTAATGAAGGCAATAACTCCGGTTATCGCGTAGTTCATGCCAACGATAGGCCGATGATCCATGTTCCGGGAGTAAGAAAATATATGGTGACTCGTAAACCGTTGCAGAGCCTTGAGGTTCTAGAGTGTGCGTACGAACCGCAGGCTTCAACTGGTGGACCATCCCATAAACATGGAGATTCGCAAGAGCTATTGATAGTTCTGGAGGGGGACCTGATAATTGTTATCGATGGTCAGTCACATGATTTAAAGGTGGGGGACTCTATTGAGTATCGAAGCTCTTCGTCACACTCGGTAACAAATATCGGTATGAATCCAGCTAGAGTGTTGTTTGTAATCTCTCCACCCAGCTTATGAGTACCGCGCGCGAGGTTTTATGGTGGGGTACTTCAGGTATCGATGGAGTAGCTACGCGAGCCGCCTTAGAAAATGATGCCAGCTTTGATGTTGTGATAATAGGAGCTGGCTACACCGGACTGTGGAGTGCATATTATTTGGCCACATTAGCCCCTTCATTAAAAATCGCAGTTCTAGAGTCGGAGTTTGTGGGTTTTGGTGCCTCCGGTCGAAATGGTGGCTGGCTAGCGGCCTCAGTTCCTGGTTCGCTATCGCTTTATGAAAAACATGGTGGACGTTCGGCTGTATTTGAATTAGTTAAAGCGATGATTGCAACAGTCGATGAAGTGCTTCACGTAGCGCAGGGGTTAGAGATAGATATCGATGCCATTAAATCGGGCTGCATCCGAATCGCTACTAGTAAGGCGCAGGCTGTGAGATTAAAGGCAGATGTTGCCGTCGAACAGATGTGGGAGGTCAGCTCGAATGGATGGCGCATGGAGAGTGTGCCGGAGATTTCAGAGCGAATCAAGATTCCCAACGTTGTTGCCGGTGCATACACCCCCGATTGCGCGCGCATTAACCCCGCAAAATTAGTTATCGGGCTTGCGCAGGCAGTTGAAAAGTTAGGTGTAAAGATTTTCGAAAAATCTCCGGTTGTAAAGTATGGTGTTGGATTTGTAGACACTGCTCACCATCGATTACAAGCGAAATCTATTATTCGCGCAACCGAAGGCTTTACTTGTCGATTACCAAAACAAACTCGACGCTGGTTACCCATGAATAGTTCAATGATTGCGACCGAACCGTTAAGCCCAGAAATTTGGCGAGAGATTGGATGGGATAATGCTGAGACGCTCTCGGATTATGCTCATGCCTATACTTATATTCAACGAACAATCGATGGGCGGATCTTAATTGGCGGCCGCGGTAATCCTTATGCATTTGCAAATAGCTTTGATGCGCGAGGCTCTACATCAGAGGAGACGATCACTTCACTGAAGTTAGCTTTACATCGCTTCTTTCCCGCCACCCAAGCAGTGGCAATTCCTTTTGCGTGGTCAGGAGTTCTGGCAGTACCAAGGGATTGGTGCGCAGGAGTTAGCTACGACAAAACTAGTGGGTTGGGATGGGCAGGTGGTTACACAGGACAGGGAGTTGCTGCATCCAATCTTGCAGGTAGAACCATCGCCGATTTAGTTTTATTGCGCTCCACCGCTTTAACTGCGCTGCCATGGATCGATCGACGAAACCGCGACTGGGAGCCTGAACCATTTCGATGGCTGGGTGTGCAGGCTATTTATGGTGCCTATCGGCGAGCCGATCGAATTGAATCCAATCGAACATCGGCTAATTCGGCATCGATTGCTCGCTTTGCCGATATTTTTTCCGGTCGCTAGTTAATTTTTACTCAGAAACCTGGGTTTAGTTATCTGATGCCCCACCGTTGGAAATACCGTTCATGGAATCCGCGGTAGCTAGAATGGCCTGCATTCTTGATCCTTAAACGAGAATCACACTAACTGTCGATATCGGCCCCTTAGCTGCACTCGGTGAGATTGAGATGCCACGGTGGTTACTGGAACAGAGCCTCTCAATTACAAATCATCGTTATGGAAATGTAGGAGCAGGAGCAAGACCAAAGATGTAGATTCCTAATTTTATCCACACCATGCAAATATTCGATAGCCCGTCTGTCAGAGCGATACGTGACTATGCGACCTCCACTTAACTTATTCGGAGGTTTCAC
>QYPT01000028.1 GCA_007280125.1 Streptomycetaceae bacterium
GGAACGGAGATAGTAATTTTGAGCGAGAGATTGCAGTATTTAGTTACCCGCAGGCGGGGGTAGTAACGGGTCTGCTGAAATGTGTTAGGAAAGGGATTAAAACTGAAAGCAAATGTGTATATCTACTGTTCTAAAAATACTTCGTACAGTGAAACGTCAGTCTTTAGATTCTCTCCGATGGACGCCCGCCACTCCATTGACAGAACACCCTCTCTAGCTTTGGGACTCGGAATAGATTCTGATGGGATTAGCCAAATACTCTCTATCGAAGAATCGAAATCAATTTCTATCCCACTCACTAATTCTGGTACTAAACCTAGAGTCTCAATAACACAATCCATGAACTTCACCCTCATGTTTGAGTTCAAGTCCGTAAGTATGTGTTTAACTAAATCAGCGAATGACATTCCTTTTTCAACAATCTGAAGCGAAACGGACGCTACAAAAACCTTAGCTTGCAATCCCTCCGAAATTTGATTTGAAGAAAACTGATGAATTCTGTTTAGACTCCTAGTTGTTTTAACTTCAACACGATTATTCCCGGAGGAGAAATCAAAAGATGCATCAGCACTTGAGTGCCACAACCCAACAAACAAATTTTTGTCTGGACTCTTAGCAATTACAAGTAACTCACCAATTAACCCAACAATTTTTGATGGTGGAATCTCGGTCTGAAAATTATTATTGAAAAAATCTTTCATCTCATGTATAGCCTTGCCACAGCGGCCGTAATCTTCTTGTAACTCAGCGATCCCCTTGATGATGGCTGCTAATGCTTGTAACTTCTCTTCGTTCTGCCTATCAATTGCACACCTTAAAGTTGATACAGAAGGTAGAAGTTCATCAGTCTCTTCGATGAAAACCTTGCAGGATGGGTCAAATTCTGCATATTCAGTCTCAAACCCAGAAACGTCATCTTGTGCGGGAAGAACTAGAACTATGCGCCCCTCGGGATCTCTACCGATTCCAACAAGCGGTTCTTTACTAAAATACTTCATATCAAGTTTTCCAGTACTCAATGAGCCGGTTTCACCTTCAAACCGGAGGAACTTGATAATTTCAGCAACGGAAATCATGTTGAATGCCCAATCACTCTTACATCATACTCACCTGGCGACAAGATAGACATAGCCAATCCTGTAGATATTTGGGTTTTCAATCCGTTGATAATTTTGTAACCGTTCATGTACTCGATGATTAAAATCGAAGCATCATAATTCAAGTGATCACGCAATTTTCGTTGGCTGCCACCGACATGAGTTACAGCCAGGTCATCAAAATGTTTTCCAATCGAGTCGTCATCCAGGGCAGCTTTTTTCCAAATATCAAGACTTAAATTCGTGGATTCACCAGCGACAGAACGGCCGAATTTTACACTTGCATTGAATTTCTCTAAATTTTTTGGAGACCCAAGATCAACACTAGTTATTTTTTCAGTGATAAAAACTGAAATAGGGATTTCCGATAATCCTAGACTCTGCATATCGTCACCAAAAAGTTCTGCCACGCCTCTCAGGAGTGACTCTTCACTTTCTCGCGCAGACCAATTCTGTATGAGTTCCAAGACTTGATCTATTGGAGGGTTTTCTACATACAACCACTCATTTAGGACTTCGACTGAACCTATATTACTTGAAAGCCATTTCTTAACTAGTGAGGTGTTCCTCTTTAAAAAACGGGGATTCATGAATCGGCGAGTAGAGAAGATTAGTTCCCCACTAATTTTGCTATCAATCAAATCTGGATCTCGAACTGCCTTACGAGTTGGTTCAATCCTCGAAGATAATGGAGCGGCGTACATAACTGCAGGAAGATTCTTACCAATGTTCAAATTAGATGAATCCCATTGGACTGCCCGGTTCCATACGACATTCTCTATCTGGGACATGTAATAGAAGGAATCAAAGGTTTGTTCTGGAGCCCAGATAGTGGTGATTTTTGCGTAGGCATTACGGTAGCCGCAGAATCGCATTTGCTGCGAGACAGTGTCGAAGTTTGGAGCTTTAGCAGTACGCATAAAATATGTTGTGATTAGCTGGGGGAGCGTCAATCCACGGCCAAGGATGTCCCCACCAATCGCGATCCAGGTTTTTGAATCTTCCCACTCATCAGTTTCATTGGGGAAGGTAATGTGCTTATTTGGGCGATTTGAAGCAGCATTCACAACCATCAGTAAATTATTCTCAAGAAGTTCAATCAATTCTGTTATCGCGCTTTCAGAAATCAAATCATCTGCCTCAAACGGGGCTTCGGAGTCCAGGCGGGACAGCACTCCAGAAATTGATTTCAGTAAATCGCTCTCGATATCTGAGTGAGCCTTTCCGGAAAGTCTGGACGATTGGAAAATTAAAAGTTCTTCTTTCCAAGATTCGATCTCAGAGGACACAAGCCTAAATGTGCTTTTGTGAGATGCAGTTGTATTCGAAGTATGAATCATCATCTGAACACTCTTTAGCTTGCTTGAAACATCACTCACTTGATAGTCACCGTGAGAATAAAAAAACTGGTTAAATTTGAACCTAATTAGCGCAGTAAAGAAAAAGTCATGTATTGCGTCTTTTAAAGACTGAGGACACAAAGAAACCTCTTTTACCCCGTGAGGCCAATCCTCAACGACAATTCTTTGATTTTCATATTCTGGTGATACGGCATCACTCAACCCAAAGTACCCAAGCCTAGGGGGAGCAACCACGGTTAGGTCAGGACGGATTAGGCCATGTTTTTCAGTGAGCAAAACAGCTTGTGGTGTTGCTGTATACGATATCCAGATATTTCTAATTGAAACCTTCCGAACTTGTGTGAATGATTCGTAGGTCACGGAAACTGTTCTCTTTTGGGCTCCTGAGTTTTGCGATGCTTGGTCAGCTTCGTCATCGATGTAGAGCGCCACTGTTGATTCACCACACTCTCGAGCAATGTCGCCAGCCAGAGCCTCGATAGTGCTAATTCTGTATTTATTCTTCATAGTCACAAGAACTGGCAATTCAGTACTGCCTGCCGCTCTGGCATGAATTCGATCTATGATCTCAGCTTTAAGTTGGTTGTAAGCATCTCCCTCAGATGAAGTTGGTACTTCAAAGAGCTTAATGAAATTGTCACCGAGCTTTACCAAATTGCTTTTCAATCTTGCCTGTGTTTGATCGTTTAAGTCTCCGTTAATCCCGGTAAAGACAACAGCAAACATAATTTTTTGATTGACAGCCCAAGCTAAAGTGCCAAGCATGTGCGCAGTTTTTCCAGATTGAATCTTTCCCAGAACTAGAATTGATCTTTGCTTGTCAGTAGAATTTAGAAAAAGTCGTAATTTCGATTGAAGCTTTTCAAGGGACGCCTCGAAAACCGTCGAATCTTCGTCGGCAAGATTCCCCGGGAGATTTACTTTCGTTCTCTTCTTATCAGCTAGCAAATATAAACCAAGGCAATTTTTACTGTCTTGGTTTTGACCACTTAAAACCAGCGTTGTTTTCTCAGACATCTTTCTTATTTTTCAGATCAAACATAGCGAGCACCTCATTCATTTTCTTTCGAATTAAGGATTTCCGGCCGTCCGTTAAAAAGACTTCGGAAGCTGCCATTCCTAATCCAAGAATTTGCAAAGTCTTACGAACTTCAGTATTTGGGTAAACATCATCGAGGCTGGGGTGGAACTGGTTGATACGAATTTGGTGAGATCTTTGAGAGTCGTCCTCTTCTATCGTCAAGAAATCTTGAGATCTATCTTTTATGATTCGAACATTAAAATTGTGAATATGTCCTTCTTTATCGTGCAAAGCGATGTTGAGCGCATCATCGACTCCATCTGAGTCATCAACTAGGTTGGTTATAACATTGTTTGGAAGTTCATTATTTGGATTGGAATGATCAATTCGTCCATCCAGACCTTCTTGGATTTTAGCGATTTGTTCTTCATCGGATAATTTGTCTTCTGCTTCATCATATTTATCCTTCACCTGATTACGGCGATAATTCTTAGCCATAGCAATAAAATTCTTGTCAGGATTTTCCATAATCTCATATAGTTTTTCGATGAACTCTTGTTCATCTACTGGACTCCAAAGTGGCGAGTCAGTACTAATAGTTTTGCCAAAAGCCGTGATATCAAATTCACCAATATATGAGATATCCGGGTATTGACCCGGAGTACCAAATATTTTTCTTGGTTTGTATGCTGAGCGAGAGATTGCATCTTTCGCTTCTCGCATATCCTCTGACTTATCAATATTCAATGGGACTACACCCGAGATACCTTTCCCCCGGTAATGAAGAAAGAAACCGCTGTAGTCGCGACTCGTTTTAGCTAATATTCCAACCCAGCCCGCAATATGTGCACCAGTACTTAGTTCAATATCGACGTTTTCTAACCACTCAAGATCGGGCGCATTCTTTAGGGGACCTGACTTGTCCGGCCAGTAAGGGGCATTGAGAAGCTTAGGCGGCTGAAATTCGAGCGCTTTATCCTCATAGAAAATTTTGCAACGGAGCCCGTCTCTCAGTCCTTCAGTTTTCAAGTAATTTCGATAAATGGAGGGAAGATAAGAACGAATTGTTGTGACTGTTTTTGCTTGTGGAGTCTTTTGCCATAATCCAGTTACGGTGATTTTTGTGCCCGGAAACGACCTCATTGGTATCGGATCAACAGAAATCATGTTATCTAAATCCCCGTCCTCAGAGATATCGATAATTGCTCGCCATCCATTTACGTCCCCAAGAGGATAGGTTTCAACGATTATGGTATTTCCCCACCACAAACCACCAGCCTTCATACCTACGCCATGCCTACTTAAACCTATTGAAGTATCTGCTGGTGGGATACCAGTTCGCAAAGCTCTCTCAATTTCATCTCGTGAAATTCCAGCAGCATTATCAATAACCGTTAAGGAATTATCTTCCTTCTGAAAATTTATGCGAACAGTTAACTCATAATCTGGACCGTTAAGCTTTTTCAGAGCGTCCAGATTCTTTAATGCACTAGTGATGGAATTATCAACAAATTCACCAAGTGCATAGTAATGAGTAAATGACATGCTTCGAAAAATTCTGAGGGCAGCAACGTCTGGCCGGATATCGATCTTAAAAGATTCTTGAGCCATAAAACTCCCCTTTGGTTGAAGTCAAAGTGTATTTGGGGACAGTGACAAATAGGGATTGTTCTAAGGGAATAATGGCTACGGCACTAGTCATTTCCATACAAGGAGGTTAAATTCAGAGGAAATGATGGCACCTTTCTGGATGGCGAGACCATGTCTTCAGCCCAATCTAATCCGAGCTCTTTGGCCCGTTCGACAAGTGCATGGAACACAAGAGTTGCCGAGCCCGGGTGCACTGCATTACCAATCTGCTTCAGTGATAGCCCTCGCCTTTGATCTCCAAAAGAAAAATCACTCGGAAATCCTTGAATTCTAGAAGCTTCATACTCTGAAAGTTCACGCATTTCCCAACCCAATACGGGAGTTTGAGCTAACGCAACAAAAGCAGGGACATACGTTGCTTCCTTAACTCTTATGCCGCTTGGCCTGAATTGGAGGAGGCAATCATAAATAGACATTGAATCTCTTCCCTGCCATTCAAATTTTCTATGCGATGGAATTAGGTTTTCGAGTTCATGAAGTTTTCTCCATTTATCAATCCATTTGTAGTTATCTTGATAGAAATCACTGTTCCTTTCAATAAAGCGTCTCTTCCAGTCAGGAACATCACGCGAAATCCGAATTTCACTTCGTGATTTCCAAAACTCTGTCCACATGGGTAAGCCTGGCGGATTCGCATCATTAGCTCTACGATATTGAATCAAAAATTCTTCCCACATCCGGACTGCATCGCGCTGGTCCGAACTAATTTTCAATTTGGACTTCGATGGAACTTCCTGTGTTTTAAAGCTAGAAAGTTCAGTCTTAATATCCCAAATAGTTTCTGGAAAATCCTGAAATGGTTTTCGTCGTAACAACGGCGCAATACCGTCTAATTCAAGAGCTCTTTTCTTCCCAACTCGCACTCCTCCTATGAAAACCCTTTGTCTATGTTGAGGAGACCCTCCAAACTTTTTTGGGATTTCGTGGGGAGACAGAATTGTAGGTATCTCACTTACTGCGTATCCCAATTCACGGAGCAGCCGAATCATGATCAAGTAATCTGAGTGGTGCTTTGGGCCAACTAAATTTCTAACATTCTCAAGTAGGACAATTTTTGGTTTTCTAACCTCAATAATTCGTAAAATGTTGTAGAAGAGAGTTCCTCGAGTTTCACTAACCCCAAGCTGATTGCCTGATTTTGAAAATGGCTGACAAGGGAAACCACCCGTCAAAACATCGTGTTTGGGCACCGCAACTACGTCACCCTCAGTAAGCGTGCGAATATCACCGCTAACTTCGACATCGGAATCTTGGAGCCAGTGAGCCGTATATGTTTCTGCCGCGTACTTATCCCACTCTGAAACAAATACACATTCACCCCCAAGAGGGCTCAAGGCAGCATGGAAGCCCCCAATTCCAGCAAAAAGGTCTGCGAAAGTGAAGGACATAAAGGGAAGCTTAGCGGGAGAAGCCGACATTCCACGACAAGCTGCCCACAATTCTTTGCCGATCCTAGGGAAATACTACGCATAACCAATGATTACTAAAACCTAGGTGGCGAGTGCGCATAATCGTCAGACGGGTCGACTAACCTTCAGAAATCGTGGATACTAAAAGTGAAGAATCTTCTTGCCTACCAAAAATAGTAGAAACTTGTGTGACAAATGAAAATTAACGTGGAAGATTCTATCCGCGGCTTGTGGCTTGCAACTAGTTACGAAGGTTATCTACAACGTTGGTTCCCAAGGTTAAGGAGTGATAATGGAAATTTCATCCCGTTGTCTCCTGGCATCAACGTGTTGTACGGGCGAAATGGAGCTGGCAAAACTCAGATTATTCAAGCAATAGCTCACGGTGCTGAATTCAAAATGTCCGCATACGAGGGATTTATTCTTCACAATCCTCAGATTTCTGAAATTACTAGCTCATACCCCGAGGAAAAATATGAAATCGGAAATTATGAAAAAACTTATGGAATCCTAGAAATATCCGTTGAGCAACTTTTAGCGCGGTATCAAGCAATTGACACCGGTGATCGTGATCTAGGCTGGACTAATGGGTTCGATCCGAATGAAATTCCCGAAGATAAGGAATATCTCGTTCTCTCAATATTGACGGAGTTCTTAGAATCAAAAAATGCTCTACTGACACGATCTCCCGTGAAAGAGGACCCGAGCGCAGATGATCCGAATCGGATGAACATACCTGAATTTATTCAACTTGTTCCAATGTTATTTCCTTCTGATTCTGCGCCAATAACTCGGATGCATGCGAAAGATATTCATAATTCCTACCTAGACTTCGTAGAGAAATTTGAGGAACAATTTACTGCCGGGAGTGATCCGGACTTATCCGTTGATGAAAACAACGA
>QYPT01000046.1 GCA_007280125.1 Streptomycetaceae bacterium
AAATAGTTCGGTAGCGCCTTCTTGATCTACTTTTGCTGCGGCAAAATCTTCATGGGTGTATTTCGAAGTTCGCGCCTTAGATTGGCGATAGGCATCGGTATCGCCCCAACGCTCCTGAACCTCGTTTTCGTACTCGTTCATAAGGCGATTCTACCTTCTAGCTATGTACCGCAAATTAGAGCCCTGCATCAACCTCACGCTATATTTCGCGCATGACCTTGATACGGACTTTGAAAGCAGAAGATAAGAGCGCCTGGTTGCCCTTGTGGCACGGATACTTAGAGTTCTATAAATCCCAAGTACCGGCGGGGCAAGATAACCTCACATGGAATCGAATCTTGGATGAGGACTTCAATCTGTACGCGCTTGCTGTAGAAGTTGATGGAGAGTTAATGGGCATAACCCATTACTCCTTTCAGATCTCCTCGTGGGCTCCAAAGAATTACTGCTACTTAGAAGATCTTTTTGTGAATCCAGATAGCCGCGGTCAAGGGCTAGGCCGACTGCTTATTGATGCCGTGCAAGAACTTGCCCTTGAAGCAGGATCTAGCCGCTTATATTGGAATACAGATGCTTCCAATGAAACCGCACGCAAACTCTATGACACGTATTGCTTGGAATCTGGCAAAGTTCAGTACCGGATTCCATTACCTCTGAAGAATTAGACCATCATTTATGAATGAAACAGTTGATGTAACGCTGCTAGAGGCTGATGATTGGAAGCGACTCAGAGATCTACGCCTGCATTCTTTAAAAGAAAACCCCGAAGCCTTCGGCGGTGTTTTCGAAGTAGAAGAACTCCTTACTGAAGATGAGTGGCGCGCAAAGTTTGAGGCGGTTGATTATCTTGCAGCTTCTATTGATGGATTCGATGTAGGTCTTATGTCAGTGGAGGTTCTCGAGGGAGACCATGGCGCAACGTGTTGGGTAGGTGGTTGTTGGACTGATTCGAACTATCGCGGACGTGGCGTACTTCGGGCAATGATTAGTTATGTTGATTCACATGCACGTGAACACGGTTGGCAAAGACAAGGACTTGGCGTCTGGGCGGATAATCTCAGAGCGATAGCCGCATATGAATCCTTAGGGTTTTCCAAAACTGGTCCAATGAAACCCAGTGACAGGCACCCTGGAAAGTTCTACTTACACATGATTCGAGATGCTCAATGAAGAGATTTCTAAAGAACTAACCAACCATCACTTGATAAACTAAATCATTCTTAATCAAGATTGTTACTCGATCGGGTCTGTAATCCATCGTTACAGGAAACATTTCACCGTTTCTTTCCCCAACTCGGAAGCCCCAACCTTTTGACAGCGCATAAGCCTTAGCATTCTTTTCTGTCATGCCAATTAGCGCACTCACAACATCGGCACTTAAAGGATCCGTCAAAGTTGGAAGTGGATCGGGGGTTACTGAAACACTAGTGTCAATTGAACCACTCGCTGGCCTCTTGACGATGACACCCTTATTCCAGACCAACTTCTTGCCGTTCTTTATGCAAGTATATTTTTTGGATTTAGATGTTGTAGTCGCGCCCTGCTTTACACATTTCGCACCAGGTTTAACGGCAGCTCTTGCCTCAGGAATAATGAGGGATGTCGCAATGACTATCGCACATACGACGCGGACCTGGTTGTTCATTGGAATATGTTAGGCGATGAAAACATAACGGGAACCCGATTGCGTCTCCCATACCTAACATTTCTGGCATATCGCGCTCGATTACCTATTTTTAGTAATCTCTATGAGAGTTCACAGCGGAATATGCCGAATTTCATCAATGAGATCTGTTCAAAATATTCGCAATATTCGAAATAAATCAATGATGACGCTCTCATTTTAAGTGAGTAGTAAGACACATTTTCTCGGGGGCAAACACCCCTCTTGCAAAAAATGTGACCTAGCCAATAGAGCGATTCTTATACCTTAACCAATGTGATTAAGGGAATAGAGCAGTTAGGACTAGCCCTCAATTAAAAAGCCACAAAAAACAGAGGCGATGAAAGGATTCACACATAAACAACTAGCAAAAACTCATGGAGAGTGGGGAATACAGTGAAACCTACAAGCAAAACTCAGTTGATCAAGGCGATAGTTCTTGTCACAGCCCTTGGCGTCTTAACAGCTAATAGCAACATCGCAAATGCTGCAACAAAAACGATCACGTGCTACAAAGGAACGACTGTCAAGAAAGTGACGACGGCAAAGTGCCCAACTGGTTATTCAACAAAGAAACCAGTTGCAAAGCCAGTGGCCACTAAGACTGCAACTCCGGTTGCAACTAAGCCAGCTGCATCAGGCGCGATTGCACTTTCTGGAACATACAAGGGAGTCGTAACAGGTACGGTCACGGCATCAGATCTTCAGGTTTCAGTTGATGGCGATGGTACGGGTAACGTATTTGGTTTGACTCAATTAACCGGTGCTGGTTCGGCAGCTGGTTGCGATTCATTTTCAGATTCCGCAACCCTTGGTTCTGCACCAAACGTCTTGAAGTTCGAACTCAAGTCAACTTCTAAGGCATGCGGTGACGCAGGAGCCGGTGACAAGATGGTGCTAACTGGAGACGCGATTATCAGCGGCGGTACCGGTAAATATGCAGGCGCAACTGGAACTCTGAAAGTTTCAGGTTCTTTTGTATTGAAATCTGTAACTGAAGGTTCAACTTTCAAGAGCGATTTCACAGCAACAATCTCAGGCACGATCAACACAAAATAGATCTCAATAAACCCGCTTAAACAATAAGGAGAAAAGAATATGAAAAGATTCATCTCGGGCGTTGTGATTAGCGCCCTTGCAGTAGTTGGCGGAGCGGTCATTGGAGAAACTCCTGCATTTGCAGCGACTACTTCAACAGTTGTTCTCACCGGCGGCAGCGGAGTCCTTGGACTAGATCCAGCGATTATCACCGCCACAGCTAGTAGCGCAGGTACTGTTGCCTTTAAAGCATTAGGTGCCGTAATTGTTGGTTGCGAAAGCGTTGCAACCACAACTGTTACACCATTTGTTGCTAAGTGCTCTTGGGTACCAAAAGCATCTGGTTCAACACTGCTTGGTGCAACATTCACACCTACAGATGCAGCAACCTTTACAACCGCTGAAGCCGGAGCCTTTACAGTTAAGGTCGGCGTTCCAGTTCAGGGCGTTATCTCACCAATTCACTTGTATGTAGACACAGTTCTTGCAAGTGGATCAACTGGCGTCCTAGCTGCTCGCTTTGGGGTTAGCTGCGCAATTACTAGCCAATTTATCGTTGGCCAGACAATTGTTTGGCGCGTCTATGGCAACAACGAAACCCTCGGTGGCGCTGTTATGGATTCGTCCAACACCGTTAAGGGTTACATCGAAGTTGCTGGCGTAAAAGATCCACTTCCTCTTACATACGGCAACCACAGTGGTGTCGCATTCTGGACTGCTGTTTTGAAAACCGGAACAGCTACTGGCTTGTATAACACCCTAGGTGTCATCAGCTACAAGGTCACAATGATTGCCAAGGATCAAGACTCCATCAAGGTTCTTTCTACAAAGTTGACACGTAAGGCTGTTAATGGAGTACCTGTAAAGGTTGATGGTCAGTATGTATATGAGCGCGTTCCTGCTTACAAGACAGTCAAGGTAACTCCTGCACTTAAGGGTGCAGTCGGAACATGGCAGTCAAACTTCACAGCAAACTCGCTTGTAACACTCTACGCAGTACCAACTGCATAAATTAATCGCTCGGAGTCCGAGCTGGAAGTGTTAATCATTTCCAGCTCGGGCAACAAGCAGTCACTTTTTACAATTGAAATGGAGAGAAATAAGTAATGAGAATCAACTTTGTTCCGCGAAGCAAGAAGTCATTAGTTCTAAGATTTGCCGTTGCCTCAGTCTTTACTGCAGCGATGGTTACACCGGCAGTGGGTGCAGATAGCCTTCCACCCGCACCAATCAACTTAATAGCTCCAACTGCAATTCCTAACGTTGCACCTCTCCCATTTACTGGAGTGAAAGTTGCAAAATTCACTACATCAACCACAATGCCTAATTTACTTGTATCTCCAAGTACAGGGTATGTTAGCGATGCAGTTGTTGTATCTGGAACAGGGCTAGCTGCTAACGCAACATTGGATCTCACATGGTCTACTTTGAGCCCAACATGGGTGGCCGATATTCAGCCAAACACAGTTAACTACATGGGTTATTCATTTGCAGATAAGTTCAGCGTGAAAATGACGACTGTAACAACGGATGCAACTGGCGCTTTTACTTTCAAATCCACAATCCCAGAAGATTTTGGTGGAATTCATGATATTTACGCACTCCAGGCTGGAGTTGCGATAGCACACGGCGGATTCCAGATGGGCCGCGGTTTCACGATGTCACCTAAGAGCGGACCAATTGGCACACCAATCACCGTTACATACACGGGTATGGGCGGAAGCCTTTATACAGCAGGTGCAGCAGCGTATTGGGATAACAATTTTGCTGGTGAAATGCAATCAATGTGGACTCGTGGAACAGCAAAAATTGTTCTTCGCGCATCAGGGGCTGTAGGCAATCACGTTCTCGAAGTTAAGAACGCACTGCAGACCGCCTACCTCAACGTCATTCAATCTCCAATCCCTTATACAAATGGCGGAACTGGAATCTTTAAAGTAACGAAAGATAATGGATTACTTCCTGCAAAGATTATTTATCCTGCGATTATGGAGCCAACCGTTGCTGCACGCACAATGCTTTCAACAACAGGTCTAGATCCAAACTCAAAGGCTGAAGCAAAACTTTCAGTATCCAGTGGCACTATTAATACAAAGACAACTATGAGCGTCACAGGGCTATCTACAACAGGTACTCACCAAATCGTGTGGGCAACAGTTGTTGGTAACCGTGTTAACTGCACAGGCGTTTGCTGGGCATATGACGCCCTTCCAGTTGCAACCGTTGATGTCACAGGAACTTCATTCACTAAAGAGCTAACAGTTCCCGACAACCTAGGTGGATGGCACGTACTTCAGGTTAAGAAAGGTGACCTCATCGAGGCACAGATTCCTTTCTACCTTAAGCAAAGCATCATGCCATTCCTAGATAAGGCTGGAAAAGTTATTGGTATGGGAATTGCAAAGTCCGACCTTTCCACCGCTCCTGACGTAATCGCACGCGGTCAATCTGGAGCACCTACAAACAAGTTCAAGTCTGGAGAAGAATTTACTATCAGCCTTAAGGGTGTGGGCTGGACTCAATTCGATAATACGCAAGCCGTTACATATGACAATAGCTTCGTCGGTTATGGCTGCGGATTTAACTCCAACGGATATGTTGTGATTCACCTACGGGCAACAGGTGCCCCAGGAACTCACATCATTGATCTCCATCCTGTGATGTACACGAATCAACCTTCATTTGCTAACACGCCTTATGGCATGATGCCTGTGTTGACCTCTGATCGTGACTTCCCAGCACTAGCACTCGGATATCAAATCCCGTCCTATCAATTCTCCATCACAGTTACTAAATAAAGCGGGTATATAAAAAGTAACTGATTAGTAGCGTTAAGGCCTCGTCTCTCTATCCTCCAGAGGCGAGGCTTTAACGTTTACAATTCGAGCTAATCCCGCAGGTAACCACCAATTCCAACGGCCCAGTAACACCATGGTGCTAGGTAATAAAAGCCCACGAATGATTGTGGCATCAATCAAGATTCCAAATGCGAGGCCGATTCCGATTTCTTGCAATCCAGCGAAGTGACCATTCACAAGCCCTCCGAGGGCGCCCACCAAAATAATTGCGGCGGCGGTTACAACGCCACCGGTGTGAGCCAAGCCTTCAACAATTGCCTCATTATTTGTCGCGCCATGAAGTTTTGCCTCGCGCATTCGAGAGACGATAAATACTTCATAATCCATAGATAACCCAAAGAGAACAGGAAATAGGAATACAAGGACCCATGCTTCGATTTGATCTAAACGGTAGGTACCAAGAATCGACGAGCCCATGCCAAACCTAAAGACCAATACAAGTGCTCCGTAGGCAACTGCGATTGATGTGAGGTCCATCAAGATGGCCTTGAGCGGCAAGAAGACAGAGCGGAATGCACGAAGTAAAACGATGTAGGCCATACCGAGGGCCAGCAAAACGATCCAGGGGAAAGATTTCAAGAGATGACTTACAAGGTCAACACCTTGTGCCGGTGCGCCACCTAAGTAAATCTTTGCATCACCCGGGAAATTTGCTCTAGGAATAAAGTTTTCACGAATTTGATGCACCAAGTTCTGAGACTCTGCTGCCCCAAAGTCATGGCGCCCTACGACGAACATCCGAATATATTGTTCAGTTGGGTCAATGTATGTTGCAGTTTCATCTGTAGAAACCAATAGAACTTCATGGCTTTTCTGAATCAGATCGGAGAATGCAAGTCGTGCTCGACTTACTTCTGGAGTTCTTGCAAGGTGGGGCGCGCCAAGATCAATGACTATCTCATTAGGCGTGATTATTCCGTGTCCGGCTCTCTCAGTAACTATCTTCAGAGCCTGTGCTGATTCGAGGTTTTGCGGTATTGCAGTAAGCGAACTTGGAGTTACATGGAGCCACAAGACCGAAGATGCCATCAGTGCAAGTGCAGCAAGGGCGGCCAGAAGTACTGAAATTGGCCTGCGAATAACGAATCTGCCGATGCGCGCCCACATGCCAGACATCAAGTCTTTACGTGCCATTAATCCTTGGAATCTATATGGCGTTACACCGCGACGACCAAGTATTGAAAGCATTGCTGGTTGAAGTGTTAGTGCGGCCAGCACGGAGACAATTGGAATTACGATTCCAGCGGCGCCCAAGGAATGCACAAAGGGAACCGGAACTAATAGGAGAGTCGCAATGCCAATGGAGACGCTTAGGCCGGAGAGAATTACAGTGCGTCCAGAAGTCGTCATTGTTTTAGCTATAGCTTCATCTACCGAAATAACCTCATCATCCATGAGTTCTCTGCGGAATCGGTGCACAATAAGTAAGGAGTAATCAATTGCTAAGCCAAGCCCAATAAGTTCGATGATGTTTGGAATATAAAGAACCATCAACATTTTATGGGCCATGATGTAGATAATCCCAAGTGCCAGCGAGATTGTCGCTGCGGCAAAAACCAATGGAACAAACATTGCCAAACAGGCGCCAAGCACTAAGAGCAGTAAAAGCAGCGCAAGCACAATCGCCAGAATCTGTCCCCATCGCAAATCAGAATCCAAGACAGGTGCGACATCGTGCTCGATGGCGGGAGGGCCTGTTACAAGCGCATCCGGTAAACCTTGATCATCGAGTGCTTGCCGAAAGCGCTCGGTATATTGCGCCGCATCAATGAGTGAGAATGATGTGCCAATGCTTGTGAAGAGGACGCCAGCTAATGCCCGTTGCTGAAATATGTGCGAAGTAGGTATAACGAGTGAGGCGGCTACCACTTTCTCTTTATAGATTTGAACTTGAGCGTCAGTGGTTTTCTTAAATTTCATGAGAACGGTAAATGTGCCTTCGGTGTTTTCGTTGAAGTGTTTAGCTAGTAGCTGGTCAGCTTCTTGGGATGCGCTTCCAGGAATTGTTACTGACGTAGTCAGGTGGCTATTGAGATTGAGTCCAGCGGCTAGACCAAATAACGAGACAACAACCCATATCCCCACCACAGGGATTCGATTGCGTACAACAGCCCTCGTCCATTTCAGAAGCATTTGCTGAGTCTAACGAAGCACCTGCAAGGCTTTTTAATTAAGCCGTTGCAGCATCCAAGAAATCGCAGACTACGCGCTTAAATAGTGCAGGCTCTTCAATGTGAGGCATATGTGATGACTCAGGGAATAGGTGCCATTGAGCCCCAGGGATACGTTTCTGTATTTCCCCCACCATATAAGGCGTGGCCTCATCGTATTGTCCCGAAACCAGGAGAGTAGGAACATTTATCTCTGCAAGTCGATCTGTGATGTCCCACGTTTTCAAAGAACCGATTGTGTGAAATTCACTCGGCCCATTCATCGTGTAATACACAGTGGGGTCAACCTTAAGTAAATCAAACGAGGCAACAACACTTGGTGGCATAGGTACGCGACATACGTGGCGGGAGTAGAAGATTTGCATGGCTTCTTCATAGGCAGGGTCATCCGTTGTTCCTGCTTCTTCGTGCTTAAGCAGTATCGCTTGATTCTCTGGCGGCAATTGCGCGCGAAGTTTATTTGCTTCGCTTACCCATACAGCCATGCTTGATGGGGAATCAGCAATGACTAGAGCAGCTAAGCCCGATGGTCTGCCAATTGCGTACTGCATTCCCAACATTCCACCCCATGATTGACCAAGAATGGCGTAGTTCTTATCTATTCCGAGTTCTTTCGTTAATAGCGAAAGTTCTTCCATAAAAAGTTCTGGAGTCCAGAATTCTTTTGGCGCATTTGGGATAAGCGTTGAATTTCCGCAACCCAATTGATCGTAAAGCACACAAGGACGCCCGCTCATGAGAATCAGATCGGCAGCTGCCTCCAAATAGTTGTGGCCAACGCCAGGTCCGCCATGGAGAAGGACTACAGGCGTCTTGCCTGAATTCAGATCTCCTAATACTCGATACCAAGTCTGCCCATGCTGCCATTTCATTACAGACTCTTTCATCGGTATCCCCATTTCAAAGTTGTTCAGTTATTCAATCTTAAAAGGTTTTGGACAAGCCGCAATCTTTGGAACGCTCATTTTCGCTATGACTGTTCCGGTACTGGGATGCACTGCTTGAGCGATTCCCAGATTTCCTTGAACTGAGAGAAAGATAAAGGCATCTTCAATGGTGAATCCCCAATGTTTGACCAAGAGATTGGCTGCTTCCTCGCACGCAATCTGCATAGCCCCTGGAATATCTTCGATGGCAACTCCATGGGTAATCCACGAAGTCTCAGTTTCAGTCACTGGATATTCAGTACCAATTCCTTTTATAAGATTGACTCGAATCAGAACATCGCCTGCAATTTCAATTCCCGTGCCGCAAATTTCGCCATCTCCCATGGATGCATGCATATCTCCCATAGAAAGCAATCCACCTAGATGCTTCACAGGCAAGTGAATAGTGGAACCAATTTTGTTCATATTGTTATCAAGGTTCCCGCCGTGCTTGCCAGCGGGAAGTGTGGAGATATCCCCAGATTCAGGCGCAAGACCTATGACTCCGAGCATGGGTGATGCAGGAAATGAGACATTCTCATTCATAGTCACGATGCCATTCTTTACATCAAAGAATCGTGCATATTGTTCTTTAATCAGATGCTGGAGTTGGCCATTGCCTGGATAGGTGCGTGCAACTCCACGCACTCCCGGTTGGATATCAAGAATGGTTACCGACAAAGTGTCACCTGGTTCTGCTCCAGTAATAAAAATGGGGCCAGTTGCGGGATTAATTTGTGAATCCGGAATTGGCAAGAGTGCATTCTCTGCATTGGTAATTGCGCCCATGTAGCAATCCCAGGTTTGTACGTGGATGAGATCTCCAGGTGAGACAGTCAGAGCGGGTGCATGCTCAGAGTTAAATGAGAAGAAGTGATGATCTCGTGACAGGTAGTGGTCGGCATCCTTGAATGAGGCTTTATTACGTCCGAGCTTGATCACTAATTCACCCTGGCTTCCTAGTGCTAAAACTTGATTATGGTGAGAGCATAAGCCATTAATCAGCAATCTCAGTAGGTATTGCTAGCCAAAATAATCACCATTCGGAGGTGTTCAGTGCATCGTCACATTAAGGTTCTTAGTTCATTCGCAGGAATCGCAGCTCTTATTGTTTCGGCAGTTGTCGGAACTTCATCGGCATCTGCAGCAGCGGCAGGACCGCTTGCTCCCTACGATGCCAAGCATGCAGGTGGCACAGTTACATTGGTGGCTCAAGCAGCAGCAGGAACGCTTGATCCCAAAGTTAACTACACCGCTCAATTTTGGCAGCTATACCAGGCTACATACGATGGATTGCTTACATTTAGCTACGGAAGTGGAGCGACAACATTTGTTGTTGTCCCTGACTTAGCAGAAGCACTTCCAGTTTCCAGCAATGGTGGAAAAACTTTAACGTTCAAGCTTCGCAGCGGAATAAAGTTTTCAAACGGCAAGCCAGTAACTGTTGCCGATGTTAAGGCTTCATTTGAGCGAATCTTTAAAGTTTCATCCCCAACTGCAGGTTCTTTCTATAATGGAATCGTTGGAGCGGCTGCGTGCCTCAAGACTCCAGCAACGTGCAAGTTAGATAAAGGCATTGTTGTAAATGCTGCAAAGAACACGATCGTGATGAATCTTGTTGCAGCTGACGAAACAATCCTTTCAAAGCTCGCTGTCCCACACGCAGTTATCAACCCAGCATCAGCTCCTTCCAAGGATGCTGGCACAACGATTATTCCTACAACTGGTGCTTATATGTTTAAGTCATATAACCCAAATAAATCCCTAGTAATGGTTCGCAACCCTTACTACAAGGAATGGTCACATGCTGCTCAGCCTCAGGGGTACCCAGATCAGATCTTGTTCAAGTTTGGAATCACACCTACTGCCCAAGTTACGGCAGTTGAAAATAACCAAGCTAACTGGGCATACGATCCAATTCCGGCAGATCGCCTCAATGAAATCGGCACGAAGTATGCATCCCAGGTACACGTGAACCCATTGACAGCTATGTGGTATTTGCCAATGAACGTCAACATTGCACCGTTTAATAATGTTAAAGCTCGTCAAGCAGTGAACTACGCAATTGACCGTGCAGCCATGGTAAAAATCTTTGGTGGCACTCAATTAGCTGGACCTGTTTGTTCGTTCTTGCCACCTAACTTCCCTGGCCACGTTGATTACTGCGGTTATACCAAGGGCGCAACTCCAGCCAAGCCAGCAAAGGCATGGACTGCACCGGATTTAGAACTTGCAAAGCAACTTGTTAAAGATTCAGGTACAGCCGGACAAGAAGTTGGAATCGTTGTCTCTGATGATGATGTTAATAAGCAGATGGGCGTTTATCTTCAATCTGTTCTAACTTCGATCGGGTATAAGGCAACAGTGAAGCCAATCTCTGGAAATATTCAATTTACATATATCCAGAACACCAGCAACAAGGTTCAGATCTCAGTTTCTCAGTGGTATCAGGATTATCCTGCAGCCTCTGACTTCTTAGATGTTCTTCTTGGGTGCGCATCATTTACTCCAAATTCCGATTCATCAATCAACATGTCTGGTTACTGCAACAAGGCACTAGATGCCAAAATGGCTAAGGCAAAGACTTTGGGCCTTACCGATCCTGTAGCAGCAAATAAGATGTGGGGTCAGATTGACCAAGAAGTTATGGCAGATGCTCCAGTGGCCGTAGTCTTCACACCTAAGCAACTTGACTTCATCTCATCTGGAACGAAGAATTACATCTTCTCTCTTCAGTACAAGATGTTCGTCTCACAACTTCAGGTTAAGTAGCACAATAGAAATCAGGTAAATAAGTACGTGAGCTTAAAAGATAGTAGCGAAGCGATCTTCTCCGAATCACCGGGGAAGATCGCTTTGCGCATCCTTGCCAAAGATAAACGTTCGATAATTTCACTTTCAATTCTTGGAGTGATTATCTTCTTGTCCTTTATGGCTCCTGTTTTTTCACATTACGTAGCCGATACCAATCCCTTTGAATCAAGTCTGAATGCAACAATAATTGTTCATGGCGCTGAGAAGCCGGTTTTGGAAGCATCCACCACCGGACTTGGACTAGGCGTAACCCCAATTGGGCCAACGTGGAATATTAGAAGTTACTTCTTAGGTGCCGACGGCCAAGGTCGTGATGTGATGGCGCGCTTGCTCTATGGGGGCCGAAGCACGCTCATCATCGGTACAACAGCGGGGCTTTTATGCATCTTCTTTTCATTACTTATCGGAATCATCGCCGGCTATCGCAGAGGGTGGATTGACGCTGTTCTTTCCCGAATCCTGGACATCATTTGGGCATTCCCGGTCTACCTCTTAGCTATCAGCCTCTCGGTTGTACTTCTCACCTCAGGATTGTCGATCGGGTTCATTCACTTAGGTCCGGGGTCTTTTGCGCTGCCAATTGTGATTATTGGTGTTGTTTATATTCCCTACGTTGCACGCCCGATTCGCGCACAGGTTCTTGCTCTGCGTGAGCGCGAATTCGTACGCGCCGCCGTTGGAACAGGTGCAAAGCACTCAACAATTATTTTCCGTGAGATTTTGCCAAATGTGATGCCCAGTGTGATTGTCTTTATCCCAATCATCGTTTCACTTTCAATGCTCACTGAATCGGCACTGTCATTCTTATCTATTGGAGTGCAACCGCCAGCGGCATCATGGGGAACGATTATTAACGATGGATTGGCTCTGCTTTATACGCGACCAATAGTTGGTTTGGCTCCGGGGCTCATGATTGTTTTTACGGCTGCCGCATTGAATCTTTACGGTGACGCAGTTCGCGATGCACTCGATCCTAAGACGAGAGCGAGAGGCGATTAATGTTTGCTTTCATTCTTCGTCGTCTCTCCGCAATGGTCTTTGTGCTTGTGTCGATTTCCATTCTTGTATTCTTTATCTTTTTCGCGACTCCAGGAGTTGACCCTGCAGCGCGTATCGCAGGTCGCAACGCCGATCAACAAACTCTTATGCAGGTACGGCATTCATTCGAACTAGATAAGCCAATGCCATTTCGGTACCTCTCTATGATGCGCCATCTCTTCATAGATCGCGACCTCACTTCATACGTCAATCGCGGTGCGAAAGTTATTCCACAACTATCACAAGCAATTCCTGCAACGTTTTCGCTGGTGATTGGCGCCGCTATCCTCTGGCTCTTTGCTGGAATCTTCTTTGGAATCATGGCGGCAAGTTCGCGAAGAAAGTGGATAGATCCAACAATCTCATTCTTGGGCATCGTGGGCATTTCTCTGCCTGTTTATTGGCTCGGTGAAGTTGTAAACCTCATCACGCAGTCCAAACTTCACAACTCGGTCTTTCGCTGGGTTCCGCCTCTGGGGTATGTCGGTATCTCTGAAAGCCCATGGCAATGGTTCTTGCACCTATTTTTCCCTTGGTTGACTCTCGCAGTTCTCTACGCAGGTATTTATGTTCGTGTCCTGCGAAACGAAATCATGGTCGTAATGGGCGAGGATTACATAAAAACTGAACGTGCCAAGGGCGCTAGCGAAAAGCGCATCCTCTATAAGCACGCTACGAGGATGAGCTTGATGACCATCGTGTCTTTATTTGGCTTAGATTTTGGTGCGCTGGTTGGTGGATATGCGCTCTTAACCGAGGTCGTCTTTGGCATTCAAGGGGTCGGAAAACTTACTTTTGATTCCCTGCAAAACTTTGACCTTCCGGTAATTATGGCCACGGTCATGTATTCATCTTTCTTTGTTGTCTTCATGAACGCATTAGTTGATGTGCTCTATGCAGTTCTGGATCCGCGGGTGCGTCGTGTCTGAAAAGTTATTAGATGTTAAGAATCTTCACGTCACTTTTGAAACTCGCAGAGGCGACGTCCGCGCCGTCAATGACCTTTCTTTCTCACTGGGCAAAGGTGAAACGCTAGGGATCGTAGGCGAATCTGGTTCCGGAAAATCTGTTTCCATGAATGCCGTAATGGGGCTATTAAGAGATTCCAATGTAAAGATTTCAGGCGAAGTGTTCTTTAATGACCAGGATCTGCTGAAGCAAAATGATGAGACGATGCGATCAATACGTGGCAAAGAGATTGCAATGGTTTTTCAAGATCCAATGACAGCACTAACTCCCGTCTATTCGGTTGGCTGGCATATTGTTGAACAGATTCGTCTTCACACGCAGCTCACAAAGAAAGAAGCACATAAGCGCGCCATTGAAATTCTTGATGAAGTTGGAATTCCAGATGCTGCAAGGCGAGTCAATCAATTTCCTCATGAGTTTTCTGGAGGAATGCGTCAGCGCGCGATTATTGCTATGGCGCTGGCACTAAACCCAGCGCTTTTGATTGCTGATGAACCAACGACCGCGTTAGATGTAACAATTCAGGCGCAAATCTTGGATCTCCTCAAGCAACTGCAGAAACAACATAATTCTTCAATCATTATTATTACTCATGACATGGGAGTTGTTTCAGAGATTGCCGATGAAGTTCTTGTTATGTATGCAGGACGTCCAGTTGAGAGAGCCACTAAACAATCTCTTTTCGCTAATCCTCAACACCCTTACACCCAAGGATTAATGAATTCAGTGCCACGCGTTGATCGCCCACGTTCTGCCCATTTGGATGCCATTCCCGGACAACCCGCTTCTTTATTGCATTTACCTGTCGGGTGTGCCTTCTCTAATAGATGCTCAAAGGTACATAGCGCATGCTCTGAAGTGCCTGTCTTCATGGCGAATTCAACTGGTCACGGAAGTGCATGCTTCTTAGTGGGTGATCGATCATGACTTCTCGCGAAGTGATTCTTTCGGTCAGCTCACTGTCCAAAAATTATGAGTTGGGATCTGCCTTTTTCCGCGGCAAAGATGTTGTCCATGCGGTTGAAGATATTAATCTTGAAATCGTTGAAGGCGAGACTCTTGGAATAGTAGGAGAGTCTGGCTGTGGCAAATCAACCCTTGGCAGAATGATTGTCAGGCTTGAAGAACCAACTACCGGTGAAATCATTTTTGAAGGTGATGATCTTTCTAAGCTTTCCACTAGAGAGTTACGCGAAAGACGCAAGCGATTCCAGATGATTTTCCAAGACCCTTACGCTTCTCTCAACCCTCGCCGCCAAATCGGCAAGATTGTTGAAGAACCATTGCGCATCCATGGCATGGGTAAAGATGAGCGCGAAAAGATCGCTAAAGATCTACTTCGTCGAGTTGGTTTGGATTTGGATGCCTACGAGAAGTACCCACACGAGTTCTCTGGTGGACAACGCCAACGTGTAGTTATTGCGCGCGCTCTTGCACTTAACCCTCGCCTCGTTGTTGCCGATGAACCTGTCTCGGCCTTGGATGTATCAATTCAAGCTCAAGTTTTAAATCTTTTTAAAGACCTTCAAAAGGAATTTAACTTAACCTACGTCTTTATCGCTCACGATCTCGGTGTAGTGCGCCACGTTTCTGACCGAATTGCTGTGATGTATTTAGGCAAACTCGTTGAACTGGCACCAGCGGATGCGCTCTACGATTCGCCTGCGCACCCATATACAAAGGCTCTTCTGTCGGCTAATCCTCGAATGGGCGAAGGTGATACCAGGGAACGAATTATTCTTAAGGGAGATATTCCTAATCCAATCAACCGCCCTGATGGATGCGTCTTCAATCCGCGTTGTCCAAAAGTCCAAGAGAAATGTAAAACCGAAAGTCCCGCACTTCTGCAAGTGGGCAACCGACAAGTTGCTTGTCATTTTCCGGAGAACTAACCAAAACTAAGGAGCCATCTCATGGTCCAACCAATCGTTAAAATCAGCAAAGAGCAGCATATTTGGGCGTATAGCGCAGACATGGCTCCGGTAGTTAGCGTTGATCCAGGCACCGTTATCGAAATCGAAACATGGGATTGCTTTACGGGCCAAGTGCAAAGTGAAAGCGACACTGTTGAGAAGTTGGATCTTTCTCGCATCAATAGCGCAACGGGTCCAATCGCTGTTAATGGTGCTCAGCCAGGGGATTCACTCTCTGTAACTCTGATTGATATTCGTCCAAATCGCCAAGGTGCAGGAATGTGTATTCCAGAATGGGGTCAACTCATTCACACAGTGAAGTCACCAACGACTCGAATCTTTAGAGTTGAAGATGGAATCATTCATATGAACGACAAAGTGTCGTGGCCGATGCGTCCAATGTTTGGCGTTATTGGTGTTGCACCAGCCAGCGGATCAATTCCTACATTTGAGGCTAACCGCCACGGCGGAAATATGGATGACAACATGAATGGAATCGGAGCGACGATTCACCTTCCTGTTTTCCAGCCCGGTGGACAATTAGCAATTGGTGATATGCACGCCTCGATGGGTGATGGTGAAATTTCTGGTACCGGTGTCGAAATTGGTGGAACCGCAATCATTAAAGTGGATCTCATAAAAGGCAAATCAGGTGGATGGCCAATTACCGAGACGGCAGATTCTTGGATTACACACGGCACAACTGCCGACAGCAT
>QYPT01000096.1 GCA_007280125.1 Streptomycetaceae bacterium
ACCGAATACTACGTAGCTCAAATTCAGCCTGGAAAAATGTTGTATGAAATGGACGGAGTAACAGAAGCATTAGCGAGAGAAGCATTTAAATTAGCAGCAGCTAAGCTTCCAATCGAAACAACCTTTATTACTCGTCATATCGGAGGCTAATATGAAAACAGCTGATTTAAGAAAAAAGACAACTGAAGAATTAGGTACAGAGTTATTGGAGTTAAGAAGAGCTCAGTTCTCATTAAAAATGCAATTGGCAACCCAACAATTAAACAAGGTTGATCAAATTGCGAAAATTAAACGTGATATCGCAAGAGTGAAAACAGTTCTTGGCGAGAAAGTTAAACAGGCTTAAATATGACTGAAACAAAAAAAGTTGTTAGAACCTTCACCGGCAGAGTCGTTAGCGACAAGATGGACAAGACAGTTACGGTATTGGTTGAAAGAAAAGTTAAGCATCCTTTGATTGGCAAGGTAATTGTTAAGTCAAATAAATTTCATGCACATGATGAAAAAAATGAAAGTAAGGAAGGTGACTTGGTTGTTATTACAGAAAATCGCCCTATTTCAAAAACTAAATCATGGGTAGTTAGTAAAATAGTTACAAAGGCAGTTCAAGTTTAGTTCTAAGAGGTTGAGAATAAGAAGTAAATAGCATATAATGCGAGACTTTTTTGGGGTTCATAAACTATAAGTTTATAAGCTAACCCCCCAATACTGACCGTAGTATATCGGCTAATTAAAAAGCTGGCTTTCGTAATAACGGATTAAGTTGGAGATAAATTCATGATTCAAATGCAGTCAAGATTAGAAATTGCTGACAATACTGGCGCACGTTCAGTAATGTGCATTAAGGTATTGGGCGGCTCAAAACGACGTTACGCAAGTATTGGTGACATTATCAAGGTAAGTATTAAAGACGCAGCTCCTAGAGGCAGAGTAAAAAAAGGAGAGGTTTATACCGCAGTTGTTGTAAGAACAGCAAAAGGCGTTAGAAGACCAGATGGCTCTTTAATTAAATTTGATGCTAATGCAGCCGTTCTTTTAAACGCTAAATTAGAACCTATTGGAACACGTATTTTTGGACCCGTGACTCGTGAATTGAGAACAGAACGGTTCATGAAGATTGTTTCATTAGCACCAGAAGTTTTATAGGAGTATACGGATGAATAAAATTCGTAAAGGTGACAAAGTCATTTTAAATACAGGTAAAGACAAAGGCAAACAAGGCGTTGTTTTAAATGTTCTTAAAACAGGCCATGTTGTGGTTGAAGGTTTGAATATGGTAAAAAAACATACCAAACCAAACCCTGCAAAAAATATTCAAGGTGGAATTGTAAGTAAAGAAATGCCACTAAATATCTCTAACGTTGCTTTACTTAATAATTTGACTCAAAAAGCGGACAGAGTCGGAATTAAAAAATTAGATGATGGTAAGAAAATCCGTGTTTTCAAATCAAACAACGAAGCAGTTGACGCATAGGAAAAGAAATGGCTCGATTAAAAGAATTTTATAAAACAGAGGTCATCAAAAAAATGACTGAACAATTTGGTTATTCATCACCAATGCAAGTCCCTAGAATTGAAAAGATTACTTTGAATATGGGCGTAGGTGAAGCAGTGGCTGATAAAAAGATCATGGAGCATGCTGTGGGCGACATGGAAAAAATTGCTGGTCAAAAAGCTATTGTTACAAAAGCTAAAAAATCAGTGGCAGCATTTAAGATTCGTGACGATTATCCAGTAGGTTGCAAAGTGACTCTTCGAAGAAATCGTATGTATGAATTTCTAGATCGACTCGTTACAGTTGCTATTCCGCGAATTAGAGACTTTAGAGGTAATTCTGCTAGATCATTTGATGGTCGTGGAAATTATAATATGGGTGTTAAAGAGCAGATTATTTTTCCTGAGATTGAATACGATAAAATCGATGCATTAAGAGGGATGAATATCACAATTACAACGACAGCTAAAACTGACGAAGAAGCAAAAGCATTGTTATCTGCGTTCAGTTTTCCATTTAGAAAATAGGTTTAGACTATGGCTAAAATGTGCATGACAGAACGTGAATTAAAACGACGCAATATGGTTGAAAAATTTAAAACCAAACGCGCTACTTTAAATGAAATCATTTCTGATATAAACGCATCTTCAGAACAAAAACAAGAAGCGAGACAGAAATTACAAAGTTTACCCCGCAATTCAAGCCCAGTTAGATTAAGAAATCGTTGTTCTCTAACAGGTCGTCCAAGAGGCGTATACAGCAAGTTCGGGATCGGTCGAAGTAAATTAAGAGATTTAATGATGCGAGGCGAAGTGCCTGGCGTGATTAAAGCAAGTTGGTAATAGGAGAAAAATAATATGAGTATGAGCGATCCAGTTGCCGATATGTTAACCAGAATTAGGAATGGTCAAAGTTCTAATAAAGTATCTATCACCATGCCTGCATCTAAATTAAAAAAATCTATCGCACATGTTTTAAAAGACGAAGGCTATATTGAGAATTTTGCTGAACAGGATGTTCAAGGTAAACCAGTATTAAATATTGAATTGAAATATTATGCCGGCAGACCTGTTATTGAAAAAATCGAAAGAGTAAGTAAACCAGGTTTACGTGTTTATAAAGCAAGCCAGAGCATTCCAGAGGTGATGAATGGTCTTGGTGTTGCAATCGTGTCGACATCTAAGGGAGTCATGACAGATAGAAAAGCAAAAGCTGCGGGTATTGGCGGCGAAGTGCTTTGCTATGTGGCTTAAGGAGAAAATATATGTCACGTATAGCTAAAGCACCCGTAACCATTCCTCCTAAGGTAGAAGTTTCAATTAATGAATTGAATATTTCTATCAGTGGACCGATGGGCAAATTAAATCAATTCATTACACCAAATGTTAAATTAAATAACGATGGTCAAGTAATTACATTTGCAGCAGCTGATGAATCTCAGCAAGCAAATGCGATGGCTGGCACTATGCGAGCAATTGTTGCGAACATGATGAAAGGTGTTTCTGAAGGATTTGTTAGAAAATTAACTCTAAATGGTGTTGGATATAAAGCACAAGCACAAGGTGCAAACCTTAATCTTGATTTAGGTTTTTCTCATCCAGTAAATTATAAAATGCCTGAAGGCATTAAAGTTGAAACACCAAGTCAAACTGAAATTATTTTAAAAGGTTCTGATAAGCAATTAATAGGTCAAGTTGCTGCTCAAATTAGAGCATACCGACCACCAGAACCATACAAAGGTAAGGGCGTTCGTTATGCAGATGAGACCGTCATTATCAAAGAAACTAAGAAAAAATAAAGGTTGAGATATGTATAATTCGAATCCCCGTTTACGTCGCGCCAAAAAAACCCGAGCAAAAATTGCTGAGCTTCAAGTGACAAGACTAAGTGTTCATAGAACTAACACAAACATTTATGCCCAAATTATAAGTGCTGGTGAGAATAAAGTTTTAGTGAGTGCTTCATCGCTCGAAGCTGATATTAAAAAAACTTTAAAGAATGGCGGCAATATTGAAGCGGCAGCTCAAATTGGCAAACGCATCGCTGAAAAAGCTAAAAAAATCGGAATTACAAATGTAGCATTTGATAGATCAGGTTATCGCTATCACGGCAGAGTTAAAGCTTTAGCAGATGCTGCTAGAGAAAATGGCTTGTCTTTCTAACCCAACAATTTAAATAGGTCAAAACATGGCAAAAGATTTAGAAAATCAACAAACGCAAACAGACGGTTTAAGAGAAAAGATGATTGCTGTTAACCGCGTTACTAAAGTAGTTAAAGGTGGCCGTATTATGAGTTTTGCTGCGTTAACTGTTGTGGGTGACGGAGATGGTTCAGTTGGTATGGGAAAAGGCAAGGCAAGAGAAGTGCCTGTGGCTGTTCAAAAAGCAATGGACGAAGCAAGAAGAGGCATGCTGAAAGTAAAATTAAATAATGGAACATTGCAACATGCTGTGATGGGTGAGCATGGTGCTGCAAAAGTATTCATTCAACCCGCTTCAGAAGGTACCGGCATTATTGCTGGTGGCGCTATGAGAGCGATTTTCGAAGTAATGGGTATCACGAATGTTTTAGCAAAATGTATTGGCTCAACTAATCCTTACAATGTTGTAAGAGCAACATTAAACGGACTTGAGTCTATGAACACACCGGCTGAAATTGCTGCTAAACGCGGTAAATCAGTAGAAGAAATCAGAGGCTAATTAAATGGCAAAAACAAAAAAAGAAGTTACAGCTGGACTAAAAGTCACACTAATTAAAAGTTTAATTGGTAGAACTGAGCCACATCGTGCAACTGTTAAAGGATTAGGCCTAAGAAGAATTCGTCATACCGTTGAGTTGCAGGACACTCCGGCGATTCGAGGCATGATTAATGCAGTGAACTATTTACTTAAAGTCGAAAAGATATAAAGAGAAATTATGAAACTAAATACATTAAAACCAGCAGCTGGTTCTAAAAAAGTAGCAAGACGTGTTGGCCGAGGTATTGGTTCTGGTCTTGGAAAAACAGCTGGACGTGGCCATAAGGGTCAAAAATCTAGAGCGGGCGGGTTCCATAAAGTCGGTTTTGAAGGTGGTCAAATGCCAATTCAAAGACGCCTTCCAAAACGTGGATTCAAGTCATTAACGCAAAAACTTACTGCACGCGTTAGAACAAACGAACTCAATTTAGTTGAGTCAGACAATATTGATTTGCTCGTATTAAAAGCGGCAAAATTAATTTCTGATAATGCAAAGACGGCAAAAGTATATTTGTCTGGCGAAGTGAAAAGAAAATTAACAATCCAAGGTTTATTGCTAACTAAGGGCGCTCGAGCTGCGATTGAAGCGGCAGGCGGAAAAGTAGTAGAAGTTTGAGAATTTAATTTTGGCTCAAGACAATCTATTAGGTGCTTTCGGTAAGACAAGCGAATTAAAAAGTCGCATTTTGTTTTGTTTGGGAGCTATCGTTGTTTATAGACTTGGTGCGCATATTCCAGTCCCTGGAATTGACCCACTTGTACTTAAAAAATTATTTGACTCTCAAAGTGGTGGCATCTTGGGAATGTTTAATATGTTCTCTGGAGGCGCATTAAAAAGATTTACATTATTTGCATTAGGGATCATGCCTTATATTTCAGCATCGATCATCATGCAATTATTAACTGTAGTATCGCCGCAACTTGAGCAGTTAAAAAAAGATGGCGAAGCAGGCAGAAGATTAATAACAAAGTACACGAGATATGGCACAGTGCTTTTGGCCGCATTTCAGGCGTTAGGTATTTCTATAGCGCTTGAGTCTCAACCTGGATTGGTACTTGATCCTGGATTGGCTTTTCGACTTACCACAGTTGTTACTTTAGTGAGTGGAACGATGTTCCTTATGTGGTTGGGTGAGCAAATTACTGAAAGAGGTATTGGTAACGGTATCTCAATTATTATTTTCTCAGGCATTGTGGCTGGATTGCCGCATGCGATAGG
>QYPT01000010.1 GCA_007280125.1 Streptomycetaceae bacterium
AACCTTCTGATCCGTAGTCAGATGCTCTATCCGTTGAGCTACGGGCGCGTTCTTTGAGAAACTGAATCCTATCAGGGGTTTTGACCTAGGAAAGACCTCATTAAAACGCTGATTATCAATTGAATGTAGACGGACTTAGTAATTTGTTCGCACAGTCAGGATTTGTGACTGAAGATTGAAGCCTTAATTGAAAAAACTAGAAGGAAGGTTTTCCGGCGGCGAGCGCTTTGGCAGTTGTTGTGAGCGGCCAGCGCGCATCTAGAGCAATTATCGCATCAAATTCAGCCAATGTTGATGGAGGTGACATTGCAACTTTAAGCAAAGTTCTTTCTCCGATTGGAACAGTCTCAGACTGATAGAGCTCGAGTTTCGCTGCGAAATAGGAAACCCATGGAGTCATGATTGTGGCCATTGTGCTTCCTCGGGCCATTACTGAGGCAAATTTTGGATACAGGTTATTGGCGTTAGTTTGGATCTTCTTTAGGTATGTGCTTTTGGCTTGCTCTGTAGAAAGGGTTAGTAGTGAGTCGATATAGCCAAAACGCAGTGCAATCTGAGCAAGAGTTGGATTTGGGAAGTTCAGCCAGTAAGCCTCATCTATGGAATCGGCGTAAACACGTAGTGTTTCTGATTTCAAGAACAACTTGTCGAATACTTCCTGGGTAACAGTGACTGAACTATTGCCTAGTACGGTAAGAAAGGCCTCACCATTGGTATTAAAAGTATCTAATGGAAGTTCGCGTTGTTGTGCAAGCATTTGTGCCCATGGTGATATCGCGTCAGCGAGTGAGGTATCGCGTGAAAGATAATCGGCGAAACCAGGGAATGTTTTCTTATCCATAACAACTAGTAAGTCCACGAAAGCACCGAACTCTAAACTATTCACAACTAGTTTTTCATAAGCCAACTGTTGATCCTCGGTCGGGAAAGAACGATGGTAGGCAACAAGGGCATCGGTAAGTATTTTATGAATCACTTTACTGTTTGCATAAACATTGGCCCAGCGAGTTTCTATTTTTGAACCTTTGAGAGCACCTAATTTTGTGTAGAGAACGCAAGTAAGTGTCTCAGCTGTTTCTGCATCAATTTTTGTTGCGCCCGCTTTGGTACACGCATCAACAACAACAGTTGCTTTGAGAGCCGATCCTGAATCTGCAATCACAGGTACTGGTGCAACAGCAACAACAGAGTGAGTTTGAGTAATCGTTGGTGGAACAATTGGATCTCCAGCTACCGGTGCTGGTGGAGTCGGATTAGTAATCAACGTTGGTGGTTTTGGTGCAACAACTGGTGGTTTTGGTGCAACAACTGGTGGTTTTGGGTTAAGGGTTAACCCCCCTTGTGTTGCTCCAGCAAATGCAGTTTGTTGACCAACTGCTCCAATAAAAATAAGTAGGGTGAGAAAAATCAGGGGTGCTCGTACCCCATTTTTGTCATTTCTCTCCGAAGACATAGGGTAAACGTAACCCCTATTGGGTACTTAGGGAATTAGTTTTCTAGGGTAACCCTCGGGTAACCCTCACCCTCACGCTCAGAAAACAGGTGAGGGTGAGGGGTGAGATTAGAAGGAAGGCTTCCCTGCCGCGGCCTCTTTAGCCTTTTGGGTCTGGAGCCATCGAGGGTCATGAGCCAAAGTGGCATCAAAATCGGCCATTGAAAGTGGAGGGGTGATCGCTGCTTGAATCAATGTTCGTTCTTGAATTGGATTAATTCCACCACGGTACAACTCTAATTGATCTGCAAAGTGTGCAACCCATGGAGCCATAATCTGATCAATGGTTTGACCTTTATCAATAGATGTTGCGTATGAAGGGTAAATGGATTTTGCAGCTGCTTGAGCCTTTTTCAAATATGCGGATTGAGCGCTAATTGACGTCATTGATAGTAGCGAGTCAATAAAAATAAAACGTTGAGAAACTTGTGAAAGGGATGGGTTGGGATAATTTAACCAGTAAGCCTTATCAATAGTGTCCGCGTAAGTCTGAATCGCAAGTGTACGCGAATATAAAGATTCAAATGCATCTTGAGTAACACTTCGTTGGTTAGCACCAAGAGCCGCCATGAAGCCCTCGCCCATAATATTAAATGTTGCATCCGGTACACCGCGTCGTTGAGCAAGTGCGGCGGCCCAAGGTTTGATTGCATCAGCTAGAGATGTGTCTTGCGAAATCACATCAGCGAAACCTGGGAATGCTTTTTTATCCATAACAACTAGCAAGTCAATGAATGCAGCGAGTTCTAAATCTGAAGTAATTCTATCTTCATACACTTGCTGATCTGCTGGTGTTGGAAAAGATCTTTGATACGCAGCAAGAGTTTTATTTACTAATGCGTGGATTGATCCATCTTGCTGATAAACAATTGACCAACGATTCTCTGTATAACCAAGGGATCCCAATTTTGTGTACGGTGCGCAAGTAAGAGTTTGGTTAGTTAGCGCGTCAACAATCGTTGCACCCTTCACTGGGCAGACAACACGTGGCAAAGTTGGTTTAGTTGCAACGACCTCTGAAGTAACTGCTTGTGATTGAGTTTGCGGGTTGACCATTGGGGTGGTCGGTTCTGGAGCATTTACAACAGGGGTCTCGTTGGTACCTTCGGATTCGGTTTCAGTAGACCCAGGTTTCTTTGAATCATCTTGGGTAAAGGCTGGAAGTGGACCATCAGTATTTGGCTTCTTTGTTACTGCTGGTTTGGCTGCCTTTTTCATCACTGGGGATGTCTTCTTCGCTGCGGTTTTTGTGGCTTTCTTTTTAACTGCCTTTACAGGTGCAGCTTTCTTGATCACTGGTGCAACAGTCTTTTTCTTTAATGTGGTGGTGGCACGTTTTTCACTGGAGTAGGAAACTTGTTGAATAGCACTGCTTTTTAGGGCCGAATCCATAGAAAAGCCCGAGTTCATCTGGGCATAGGAAATCGAGGTGGCAGAAGCCACGAGCGAAATGGCGAGTGCCGACAACAGCACTAGCCGTCTTTGGGGAAGACGCACGCGTAAAGGGTGACACAACTATCCCCTTAAATACAACCCCCTAAATAACGATGTATGGGGGTCTAAAGGAAAATTGCCACTAGATGTGGTGTCAGCCATGGAGCAACAAATGCGCCTAACAACATGAGGGGCCCAAATGGAATTTGAGTCTTTCGTGTTGCACGACCGGTAGCCATCATCAACACACTAATTGTGGATCCAAAAAAGAATCCAAAAAAAGTTCCGACGATTACCGATGAACCATTTATGTAACCGAGAATTAAACCAATTGATGCTGCGAGCTTTACATCTCCCATTCCCATTCCGCCGCGCGAAAGGATATTGAGAAGAAAATAGAAAACAGTTAAGGCAAAAGATGAGATCACGGTCATTTTGATTTTATCGCTGTGATGATTTGCCAGAATATCTCCTGACACTGTCACTGCAATCAAAACAAAGAGCCATGCTGTCAAAGCATTCGGTAGGCGATGCGTTTGCAAATCTATTATTGCCAACGCTAAACCTAAAACACTGAAGACAACCCACGCTAATACTTTCCACCAACCTTCATTACTTTGTACTGCTACAACCACCAAGCCCATTGCAACTAATTCTGTTAACGGGTACCGAATCGAAATTGGAACTTTACAATTTCGGCACTTACCTTTAAGAATCAAATAACTAATGACTGGAATGTTGTCTCTAGCTGAAATAGTTTCATTACAAGAAATACATTGGGACCTACCTTGGATTCCCCGCCCCTCGGGTATCCGAGCGACGAGGACTGTGACAAAAGAGCCACAAGCTAAACCAATAGCGATCCACGATAAAAGAAAGTTATGCGGTGCCAACCCAATTGCTGACACCGCATCCCTCATAGTTCTTTAAATACCTGCGACTGTGCAGGTCTGTCCTTGGTTAGATGAGATCCATGTTGTTGTTGGACCAACTACAACGATTGGGGTTGCAAGTGTTGCAGTGCCCTGGACAGTTACATAGTAGACAGCGAGTTCAGTTGGAATCTTGGTGATGAAACCAGGAATTAAGCTGTTGAGTTCGTACGCTGTGTTGTATGCCTGCCACTTATAAGTAGTGGTTGAGGTAGCACCTGGAATTACGGCTGCCGCTGCAGTGATTGTTGCCGCTGCAGTTGGGAAGTTAGCGTTTCCAGAGAATGTGTAGGCAGTTGCTGTAGTGGAGAACGAGGATGAAGATCCTGCTGTACTCCATTTAAGCGTGATTTTAGCTGTTCCTGCTGTTGAGAAATCAGTTGTATTAATGATTGCTCCAGTAGGAATATTCGCTCCAGCTACCGATTGTCCTGGGAAGATTCCAGAACCGTTAGGAATAGTCATCGCTGCAGAAACTGCTACACCTGTCGTGACTGTGTATGCCACGGTCTGCACGGTAAGAGTCTGAGTTGAAGACTGGCTTGTGGATCCAGCTGAAGTGAGTGCGCTATAAAGGTTAGATGCATCCTGGCCGCAAGCTTTCGCGCCAGCATCTTGGCTTGTACCGGAAAGGGCAACTACAACGATCGCCGCCAAGATTCCGATAATGAGAATTACAACGAGAAGTTCTAGAAGTGTGAAGCCATCATCGCCGGCTAGCCGAAGTGCATCGCGCTTCTTGATAAGGCGCTGAATTGTCTTGATCATTGTGTGTGTCCTTTCGGGGGTTAGTACTTCAGTTGGGTTACTCGAAACTTTTGTTCCTCGTAATGTTCTTTATATTTATTAAATTTTAACTTTATCCAACCAATGCACATGCGGCTGGCGCAGTAGACAATTTGTTGGTAGCCGCGATCAAGTTTCCAGATGGATTCAAGACGTAGACTTCAAAAGGTGTTGTTGCTGTGGTTACTGCATTGATAATGGCTCCAGATGTTGGGGCCGTCGTCGTAGAAAGCGTATAGCTACTAGCACCGGTATAAGTAACTTTATATCCAGATCCACTCGTTGATGCTGTGGACGTTGCCGCCCATGTTCCATCGAAGTTCGTCGAATCCACACCTGCAACAGATATCGGATCACCTGAAGTTAAGAGAGATGCCATCAGTGTGCTCGAATTCGTAGAGGCAAAGTAAATTGTCCGAGTTGTACCACTTGAGGAGTACGAAGTTACCTGAGAGGTTCCTAACGTGAGCCCAAAGTTTGTTGAGGTTGTTGCTAACAATCCCGGGTTGAGATAAACCGGGTTTGTAGCGGTCTGTAGTGAAAGTGCTGCCAGCGACGGTGGCAGTGACTGATTATCGGCTTGATAATTAGCCACTGCCAACGACACTGCTTGATAACTAGTTCTGCAAGCATTTTGCGCGGAAGACTTACGTGCGCCGGCAAGGCCCACGTAAGCAATCCCACTCATAATGCCAATGATCATCAGGGTTATGAGGACTTCTACGAGAGTCATCCCCATATCCCCGGCGACCTTCTTCTTTAGTTTCATTAGATAGTTGAGCTCAGGATCTTGGTGCTCTTACCTACTGAAGCACCATTCACATCATCGATGAATACGATGAATGACTTCTTAGCACCAGTCTTGGTGTTAACAAGTGTGATCTGAACTTGGCGACCTGTTCCTGCACCGTAAGGTGTAGACCATGTCGAGGCGCCTGTTGTTGTGAGGTGGGCTGCCTTGAAGATCGCCATCTGTGTGATGAAGCCTGTATTGGTTTCATTTACTGTGTACTGGAACGATGTCCATTGAGCATCAACAGCGCCAACAATACGGAGGACTCCGTTAGGACCCACAGTAAGTGTGTTGTACGTAGTAGATGTCGTTGGTGCGTATGACGCACCTTCACGAGATGCAACAGTTGCAGCCTGTGTAGGTGTGATGTTCCGAAGTGCGTAGCTCAATCCAGTTGGAGTGTTTAGACCACAGAGGTCCATTTCACCAGCCGTGATTGTCATGTTGAGTGCCATATTCAAGAGAACTCCGTGAAGTTTGCTCTGAAGCACACCCTTGGCCACTGGAAGAGCTGAAAGGCCACCGGCATATGTACAAGTTCTACCGGTCATTGTTGCGTTTGCGTTCTTTACCAATGCTTTTGCATTGTTAAGAACTAGCGCAGTTGATCCGCTGAACTGGTATTCGCCATCGCCAAGCGTCACTGTGACAGTTGAAGATGATGGCTTGCAACCACTACCTGAGGTGGTGGTGTAAGAAGTTGCTGAACCGGGGTTCAGGAATTTATTCAGTTCTACAACATCTGTTGAATCGTAATCTCCCGCTGTTAGGGCGATTGTTACTTTTCCACTTGAACATGATGAAGTTACTGACTTGCTCGAGTGATCTGAAGCTTCTTCGGATTCATCATCATCAGAACATGCCGCGCCTTTAATGTCGCAATCATTATCTCCATAATGATGCTTCTTGCCATGGCCGCCTTGTTCTTCGCCATCTCCGCCTTGGTTACCGCATTGATCGGTTACATATTCAGATCCGTCTTGACCGTATGAGTGGCCAGAACCAGATTCAGAGCTGTCATTAGAGTTGGAATTGTCGCCACTTGAGTAGCTCTTGCCACCATTCCATGACGAACTGTTGCTTGAACCAGTGCTTGTGTAGTAACTGTTGCTTGAAGAGTTTGAATTCTTCTTGCCAGAGTTAGCGTTCTTCTTTGAGCGGTCTGAAGAACATCCACTGTTATCTGATCCACCGTCTGAAACAAATGTGGCAGCAATTGTGTGAGTTGCTACTACATCGCTAAATGTATAGGTCTCGGTGGCACCAACTGAGGAACCATCTACCTTTACATCAGATACTTTGTAGTGCTCTTTTGGTGAGATTGTGTACCCCTGGGCGCCGTGGCAATCGACCGCGGTTACACCGTTAGGAGAAATTGTTCCATTAGATCCAGCAGAGGATGTGATGTTCTTTGGTCCGACACATGGCGTGCTTGGGATGCTTTGGAATGTCACGCTGATCGTGTGGTTGGCAACAACGTTTGAGAAGTCATATTTTAAAGGGGATCCAACTTCGACCGAATCCACTGTCACTGTCTTAATTTCATATGTTGCCGCTGGTGTGAATGAGTAACTCTTGGAGCCATTACATGCTACAGGTGTTGACCCACTAGGAGTAATTGATCCGTTAGATCCAGCAGATGATGCAATCGTGTAGATAGCCGAACATGTTGTGCCGCCGCCACCTGTCGGTGTGTTAGGCACAACAACTGGTGCCTTTGCAGCTGGATCCACAGTGATTGGGCCTGTACTTGTTAGACCGTTATCAAATGTGAGTGGACCAGTAACAGTTGTACCGAAGTCAACGCCAGGGTTGGTTCCGTCTCCTGTTGTAACGATTCCTGCTGGTGATCCAGCGTTACCAGCTGGTGATACAGGCACGCATGTGACTGTGTAACCAGAAGTTGAAGGAACTGTCAGACCGGTGCACTTGACATTATCAACTGCGGCCGAACCAATGCTTGAATTCTTCTTAAGTTGATCGAGAACGCCTGCGGTTACTTTCGCGGCCGCCGTTGCCTCGTTATTAGTAAGGCTTGGACCATTCGAAGTTACCTGTAGCAGAAGCAAAATTGCTCCTAGCCACATACCCGCAATGGTCACAAATATTAGGACAAGTCCCAACGATGATCCGTGATCCTTTTTCATCCATAATTTCATGACATGCTCCTTGATGCTACTAGTGTTTGTGACGGATAGTTCGGTGTGGTGATAGTTGTGGCTGGTATTGCCAAGCTGATACCTGGGTAGGTGGCTTGTGTGTTGAGGAACGTGTTCACAGGACAATCAGCAGATGTGATTGTTGTTCCTGTGGACGATAAGCATTTGATACTTGACAGCCACACCGCATTTGATGAGACCGGCAAACCTGTACGAAGTTGCACGGAGAGTGCGTCAATCGGATAAGCACCGATCATTGCGCAAGTGACTCTCCATAGTTGGCCCGCGCCGTCAATGGTGCGGATTTCGTATCCAACATTTTGATTCATATACAACGTGGCATCTTCTGTAACTGACCCTGAAGGTGTTGTTAGATTCGGGACAGTTAATGTGTTACCAGTCGCGTTTGTAATAGTCGTGTTCACAATATTAAGCCCGGTGTTTACAAAGTCAGTGATATTTACAATTTGGCCCGGAACGAAAATTCCAGGGGTGGAAGATGTATAGGTTACGTTTGTGCCATCCCATGTTGCGCTCTTGAGAACTTCAGCAACCGGAACACTCATTGTTACAAGCGGGATAGTAGTCGTATACGCGGTATCTGTCGCATCCCATGAGGTGCACAAGTTATCTACATTTGGGGTTGTGCTTGAGGCGCTAGAAAAGGGAACATTAAAACCGTTTGTTGTATGTACATCGTTGGTGAAATAGGAAACGAGGTTGTTGCTTCTATTTCCTGAAGTGGCGGCAGTTGTTGAAAGATCCATCGCACCAGTTGAGGCGGTGAGCAATTGAGTGATTCCAACAGCCAAAATTGCGCTCAAAACAAGGCAAACCAGGATCTCGATGAGGGTGACACCCGCATCGTCGGCAGCCATTCCGCGCAATAAGTTTTTCTTCATTAGGCGGTCTTTACAATCGTGCGAGTGATCTGACGCTTGCCAACAGTTGTTGTGATGTTGACTTGTTGAACCTGTGTTGCTGCTGCTGTTCCGTAATCGCCACATGCAGTCCAGCTTGTTGATGCATATGTCGTATCGGCTGGGTTATGAACAAGTGGCTGAACAGTTGCAACCGTGAGGTTCATAATTCTTATCGCAGTCGCACCTGATGCTGCAGTGGCTGTGAAGAGATAGTTAGAGGCAATCTCTGTTTGAGGTGTTCCTGTGATAACCCCCGCGGAACTCAATGTGAGTCCGTTAGGAAGCGCTGGTGAGACAGTCCATGTGTAAGGTCCCGTAACGCCTGCCGCAGCGAGGGTAGCTGTATATGCAAAACTGACTTTAGTTGTGTTAGTCGTTGATGTTGCAATCGGGGCAATCGCAATAGGCAGTGATGATGTAGTAATTGCAAATGCGGTTTGACCAGAGTCTGTTTGTGTTGCAGCCGTTAAGACATATGGTTGAGGCTTTGATGTTGAACACGCAGCGAATGGTTGTAGTGAGATTTGATCTGCAGCAAGTGTTAATTGAGTTGTTGCAGCAGCTGTCTTATTGAAAGCGAGCGCCATTGGCTGTGCAGAAATAAGGGCGCCAACCAAGGCGAGTCCAAAAAGTCCCATGATCATCATGGCGATAATTACCTCGACCAGGGAATCTCCTGCGTCGGACTTTAACTTCTTTGTGGTCGTTGTGATCATTTGATACCCGAATAAATTCCGTACATCGCAGAGATAAGTGCGACAGCAACGAATCCAACGCCGCCGCCAAGAACAATCAAAGTAATTGGTTCGATAAGCGCGGTGAAGTTCTTCATCTTGTGATCAAGCTCGTCGCCGTAGTAGCTCGATGCTTGCTCTAGTTGAGATTCCAATTCGCCGGACTCTTCACCAACGCGGAAGATCTGAATTGCTGCAGATGGGAAAATTCCTGATTCACCAAGAGGTGTTGCAAGACCTTCACCGTTTAGAACTTGAACTCGGGCTTCGGCGATTACAGTCTCAAAGACTTTGTTTCCTGTTGCGCGGCCAGCAAGTTCGAGAGCATCTGGAAGAGGGACATCTGTGCGTACAAGTGTCGAAAGTACGCGGCAAAAGCGCTCTAGGGCGATAAGGCTGAAAATCTTTCCAAAGATTGGGGTTTTCAAAAGAGCGCCATCTAGCATCAAGCGGCCCTTTGGATTGCGTCCCATGGCAACAATGCCGACGACTGACCCGATAGCAACGATTGCCATTGCCCACCAGAAGGATCCGACGAAACGTGTTGTCGTAAGGAGGATTCTGGTTGTTAATGGAAGTTCCGCACCGAGTGTGCTGAAGAAGCTTTCAAAGCGGGGCAGAACGATTACTGAAAGGACTGTTACTGCAACGCCGGCCAAAAGTACGAGCACGATTGGGTAGGACATTGCTGAGCGTACGGCGCGACGTGAACGCAGATCGCGCTCGATGTAAGAGTTAAGGGTACGAAGAGCGCCAGGAAGGTCTCCACTGCGCTCTGCGGCGCCCAAGATAGTTGCGTAGTAGTCAGGGAAAACGTGTGTGTAGCGGCCAATGGACTCGCTGAGCGTTGCTCCGCCTTCGATTTCAACAACAAGGCCTTCGAGGATTTCCTTCATCTTCTTGTGCTCTGTGGTTTCAGCAAGAATGGCTAGACCACGAGCTGCTGGAATTCCTGCAGTTGTGAAAGATGCGAGCTGGCGTGTGAATTGCAAAAGGACGTCAGGTGGAACGGTCTTACCAAATTCAATTTCATACCAGGCTTGTGCAACTCGAATGTGAAGATTCTGCAAGCCTTCTTCGCGAAGCTTGTAATCCACATCGCTGTGAGTTGCGGCCTTGAGGCTTCCAGAAACGGACTCTCCGGCAGCGTTAGTTCCTGTGTACTTGTAATTCTTCATCGCGCGTGGCGCAGATGGGTCAGTCTTCTTGCTCTTACCCTTTGACTTAGTCAGTTTTGGCATTGCAAATTTCTTTGAAGTTGGCTCTTCAACCGGAACCGTAGTCACCAAAGTTGGTCTTTGCATCGCAGATGCAATCTGAACAAGTGGTGCCTTCGCAGCTGGCATTTCCATTTGCTCTGTAAGTTGCTCCACGTCGTATCTACTCATTGCCGACCAACAATGTCATCGCTTCGTCGAGAGTTGTGATTCCTGCAACGGCCATACGTACAGCCTCGTGATCCATAGTTGTCATTCCGGCCTTAGAGGCTGCCTTGCGGAAAACGTGTGGGTCTGGGCGTGAAACAACGAGCTCTGTAAGGGATTCGTTCATAGTCAAGATTTGGTAGGCAGCAATACGGTCGCGATATCCACTTCCGCCACAAAGTGTGCAGCCAACGCCTTTCGCTAATACATCGGTTGAGAATCCGTAAGCACGAAGCGTTACCTTCTCTTCTGTTGTCGCGTTGTATTTCACTGTGCAGAAACGGCAGTTCTTGCGGATGAGTCTTTGTGAAACAACTCCGCGCACTGATGATGCAACAAGGTGTGGCTCGATATCCATCTGTAGGAGACGGTAGAGCGCACCAACAGAATCAGTTGCGTGGATAGATGTGAAAACTAAGTGACCAGTAAGTGCAGCTTGCACGGAGATGCGAGCAGTTTCTGCATCGCGAGTTTCTCCTACAAGAATAATGTCTGGATCTTGACGAAGCACGGCGCGAAGTTGAACTGCGAAGCCTGAGTTATTTGATTCAGAAACTGGAATCTGTGTAATGCCAGGAACAACGTATTCAACTGGATCTTCAATTGTTACTGCGTTCTTGTGTTCTACAGCAACTGCGCGAATTGCGCTGTGAAGAGTTGTTGTCTTTCCGCTTCCTGTTGGACCGGCAACTAAAACCAATCCGTTGTTCGCGGTAATCATCTTTGTAAAGATTTCTAGTTGATGTGCGCCCATACCAAGTGACTCAAGATCAACACTTGGACGTCGTCCATCGAGAAGACGCAAAACAATTTTCTCTCCGAAAACAGTTGCAACAGATGCAACACGAATATCTAAAGTGCGACCATCAACAACTGCAGTGAACTGACCATCTTGCGGACGGCGACGTTCAACAATGTTCATCTTTGAAAGAACTTTGATACGACTGCTGATTGCAGGTGCAAGACGTGCCGGCAATTGCAAAAGATTGCGAAGACGTCCATCAATACGTGCACGCACAAGTACGTGATCTTCGTAGCTTTCAAAGTGAATATCGCTGGCGCGTTCTAGAAATGCACGTTCAATAATTTGTTGTACTAAGTTTGAGATTGGCGCTTCGCCAGCTTCTGTTGCAGAAATTTGAAGTTGTCCAATATTTGATTTCTCGATGTTTACAGTTAAAGAGAGAGCTTCACGAATTTCAGCACGCGATGCTTCAATCAATTTAACTTTGATATCTAAGCTTGCAGCAAGAGCTTTTACTTCATCCCAAGATTCTTTTGGTGCGCCAACTACAAGTGTTTGACCATCCCAACGAAGTCCGAGGCAATCTAAAGCTAAAACTTGGTTGCGTGGGAGTGCGTTGTGGGCTTCTGCGTAGGGATCGCTAACAAAGGCTTCGAATGAGAGATCATTTGGAATCTCTTCAGAAAGCATCTCTGCTTCTGCAACTGCCTGAGGGTTATTCCCCGCTTTGTTTCCACGTCGTGATAGAAGGTCACCCTTCATGCTCACCCCTGCCTCTCACCTCGAACCCACAGCAATTTCCCTTTGCTGGGAAAAGCGTGAGTAACTTGTCGGAAACTTAGTGAGTGCTTCCACCCTTGTGCAATCAAAAACAGGTGGTAGTAGCACCCCATGATGTGCATCGACTTGCTTTGCGCTTAAAAAGTGAGGGGTGCTTGCCCCCCGAAATTTTTCTCGCGTGTGAGCGTAATTTTTATGTGCTGAATTACACAGATGTAATTCAAAATTAAACAAAACTCTCAAGTTGTACTTTAATGTTTTCCGGAAATAGTTTGTTAATAGCGGGGGCCACCACTTAGTATTCGGAAATGAAACCAATGGAAAAATGGAATGCATATTCCAAAACAGTTAAAGCCACCGTTTTTCTTTGGCTTGTTATCGATGTCACCGTTATTTGGCAGATCGTTGTTAACCACGAAGATCGTTCAATCCCTGGTGCAAAGTACTGCTTTAGATTTGGAGCATGTGTTGCTCAGTCCCAGAAATTCCTTTGGGAGATTGTTGTATTCGTTATCTTGAATCTTTTGATGCACGCAGCTTGGAAGATGGTTCACAAGCAAACAAAAGATGAAGAAAATACTGACGTAAAATAATTTACGACCCAGCCATTTTCAAGAGCTCTTGACGAGTCTCGCCTTTTCTACGTGGCTTACCCAATTGCTCACCTGCGGCTAATTCAGCTTCGTTAATTCTTTGCCAGAGTTCCTGAGTGATGACTGTGCGATTTCCGAGTAGTTGTGTTATATCTCCATCGCTTTTTGGTTCCGTGAGGTCAGCGACCAGTAGTTCAATCACTCCTGCAGCATCTGACTTATTTGTGCCGATAACCCCAGAAGGTCCACGCTTGGCCCAGCCGACAACGTAAAGATTGTCGTGTACTCGCCCATCAGTATTTGAAACTTTGCCTGATTCATATGGAACGCCTTCGATAGAAAGCGCCTGATAACCAATTGCAGTAATAACTAATCCGCATTCGACAGTGACATCGCCATTAGGGGTGGTGTAAAGCACGCCTTCAACGCGGTCAGTGCCGAGGATTTCTTTTGGGGTGTGAATAAAGAGAAATTCCAGCGTTCTCTCGTGTTCATTTTTTGGATTTTCTGCGATGGAAAGCATCACATCTAGATTGATTTTAACGTCTTTTTCGGGCGTATCCCCAGCACGAACAATTGCCGCCTCGACATCAGCCTTTGAAATGATGACGTTTGTATGCTCAAGTTTTGGAAGCTCTCGCAATTCCGGTGAGGTAAAGGCAGCGTGCTCGGGGCCTCTGCGAGCGCTCAAGAAAACTTTGCGAATCGAACTGCGCTTCAGTGCAGCAATTGCAGCATCGGCGGTATCGGTTGCATCGAGTTCGGCTGGTTCAAGTGCCAACATTCTTGCAACGTCCATGGCCACGTTACCTGCACCAACTACTACCGCTGTTGTGCAGTCCAAAGGAACTTTAAGGTCAGCAAAATCTGGGTGGGCGTTATACCAAGGAACAAAGTCAGCAGCCGACATAGAACCAGGCAAGGTTTCACCAGGAATTCCAAGACGCTTTCCTATCGATGAGCCTGTTGCCATAACCACGGCGTCATATTTAGATTGCAAATCAGAAATAGCTATATCGCTACCAATTTCAACGTTAGCAAATAGACGAAAATTTGGATCAGCAGCAATCTTCTCAAATACTTTAGAGACAGTTTTGATCTTCGGATGATCGGGTGCCACACCACTTCGAACCAATCCCCACGGAGTTGGCAGTCGCTCAATCATGTCGATTGCAAATATTCGATCATCATTTTGAAGGTTATGTAGGGCTTGTGCTGCAAAGTAACCAGCTGGACCTGCTCCGACGATTGCAACCTTGAACGTTGGCACGTGAACTCCTCTTTCTCTTCCTTCTCTCCAATGCTGGATGCAAGAGAAAAGAAATTGGCGGAGACGAGGAGATTTGAACTCCTGAAGGCGATTAAACCTTACCTCGTTAGCAGTGAGGCGCACTCGACCGGGCTATGCGACGTCTCCGAGTTGCAAGTGTGAGTTTACAGGTCGAAGGTCCACCGACCTAACGCCTATTTTGATTAGCTTGCAGGCAGCAGGGCTATGCAACCCGATTTTCAAGTTTAAGTGCTGCCATGAATGCTTCAACAACTTCTGCCTTACTCCATGGAGTAGGTGCTTGGGTGATGAAGAAATCTTCGAGAGCGATATTGGCTAAATTATCAATGTCAGCCTCAACAAAACCTAGGCTAGAAAGTACTGGGAAATTAAGGTCGGCGAGGATTTTACGAACAGCCTTCACTGCTCGTGATCCATCTTTGCTGCCATCATCAGGGACGCCCATCGCATCGGCAACACGCTCCATTTTTGCTGGAACAACCTTCGCTTCGCGGGTAAGAGTCTCAACAAGTACCAATCCAATGGTGAGACCGTGGGGAACATGCTTTAGTCCGCCAATTGCTTGACCGAGTGAATGCTCGGCGGTGCAATCTGAAATATTCATTGTTAAACCAGCCATCATTGAACCTGCCGCCATACCTGCGCGAGCAGCTTTGTCGTTACCATCTTTATAGGCACCGACTAGCGCGGGTGTCATCATGCGAATTGCTTCATAGCCGATTGCATCACCGATTGGCGTGCTGCACTTGGCAATAATTCCCGCAATAGCTTGCGCGAGCGCATCAATGCCTGTGTTGGCAGTCATTGAAGGTGGCATTGAATACGTAAGTACTGGGTCAACGATTGCAACCTGTGCACGTAAGTTTCCATTTGCGATACCGGCTTTGCGTCCAGCTGCTGGATCAGAAATCACTGAACCGCCAGAAACTTCAGAACCTGTTCCGGCCGAGGTTGGCATTGCTATCAATGCAATTGTTGGAATTGGGTATTCAGGTTTGCGTGATTGGAATTCGCGAAACGAAATACCAAGTTGAGCACAAAGGCGCGCAGCTTTTGCAGTATCAATAATCGAGCCACCACCAAGTGCAACAATTGCTTGGGCGCCTGATGCAACAAGCGCCTTTGTTGCATCGTCAACCATGTCGATGGTTGGTTCGCCGGCTGGCTTTTCAAAAGTTGTGACAGTGATTCCTGGAGCGGCTGCCAAATTATCCATGCATGCCTTTGCGGCTTGATTAAATTTCTCAATACCTTCATCCACCATTAGGAAAACTTTTGTAGCACCACATTCAGCAACTACATCAGGTAGTGCAAGTGCTCTTCCTTCACCGACACGAACCTTGACAGGTAAGTGATTGTTGAACGCTTCGATGTTTTCCATGGCGGCTCCAGTTCGGGTAGTTGTACGCGGAGACGAGAGGATTTGAACCTCCGAAGGGTTTAACCCCTTACCTCGTTAGCAGTGAGGCGCACTCGACCGGGCTATGCGAC
>QYPT01000037.1 GCA_007280125.1 Streptomycetaceae bacterium
AGTCGATGTGGCTCGGTCCGATGACGCCATATGCCGCCAGCAAGTTAGCTGCCGAAGGCTATGTTCAGGCATATGCCGCGGCATACAACGTTCCAACAACACTCTTGCGCTTCTTTAACGTCTTCGGTCCGCGTCAACGCCCCGACCATGAGTACGCCGCGGTTTTACCAAAGTGGATATGGCTAGCAATGCAAGGCCAACCCATTGATGTTTACGGCGATGGCAGTGCATCCCGTGACTTCACATATGTCGACACGGTCTTGGATATTGCGATGACAGCCATGAAGGAAAAGGTATTAACTGAAGGCGCTATGAATCTGGCATATGGAAATCGAATCTTCCTCAATGAAACTATTGAGATGTTAAGAAAGCACTTTCCAGATCTGCAGGTTAACTACAAGTCTGAGCGGTTAGGTGATGTCAAAGAGTCGCAAAATGCGCCAGTTCTACTAAAAACACTCTTCCCACGCGTTGCACCCAAAGAGTTTGAAACTGCGTTGTCTGAAACTGTTGACTGGCTCAAAGAGTTTGGCCAAAGTGTTGCTAACGGCCCTGCGACCGTAGATTAAATAGCGAATACATGTGTGGAATCACCGGCGGTATCGGCGCTAGCGCACCGAGTAAGCAACTCCTTGATGCCCAACTTAAATCCTTAGAGCACCGTGGACCAGATGACTGTGGCACTTATGTAAACCAAGGCATTGGTCTGGGTATGGGCCGCTTAGCCATCGTTGAAATCGCCGCCGGCAAACAACCCGCATCCGATGCCAGCGAAAAGATAAACATGGTTTTTAACGGTGAAATCTACAATTATCGTGAACTGCGGCATGAGTTAGAACAAAGCGGAATCCACTGTCGCACTTCTAGTGAATCTGAAGTAATCATTAATCTCTATTTAGAGTTCGGTTTAAATTTCATCGGCAAACTAAACGGAATGTTTGCTATAGCCATTCACGATGCACGCGATAATTCCCTGCATTTAATCCGCGACCGCATGGGTAAAAAGCCATTGTGGATTTCGCAATTAAACGATGGCACCCAGTTCTTTGCATCTGAGGTCCGAGCGTTAATGTTGGCACGTCCAGATCGCACGTTGCGCACCGACATGGTTGCCGAAGTCATGCAGTACGGCTATATCAATGCACCACATTCGGCATTTAATGAGATAACCCAACTACCACCCGCATCCCTTCTTACTTGGCGAGGCGGCAAAACGACCACAGTTAAATACTGGGAGCCCGATTTCGATACTAAAGTTCAAATCCCATACGATGAAGCTCTAGAGATCACTAAAAAACTGATTGAAGAAGCAGTCGCTCGCCGTTTAGTTTCCGAGCGTCCTTTGGGCTCATTCTTAAGCGGTGGGTATGACTCAACCGTGGTCACGGCCTATATGGCCAAGCTAATGAGTGAAAAAGTCCAGACTTATTCAATCGGTTTTCATAGCGCCCAATTCAATGAGGCTCACCACGCCAAACAAGTAGCCAAATACCTCGGCACTAACCACCACGAAGAAATCCTTAGCCCTGACCCAGCACTTGTTGTTGAAAAAATCTCCCATGTACTAGACCAGCCCTTTGCTGATTCCTCGATCGTGCCAACGTATTTGTTAGCTAAATTTGCCCACGAAAACTTAATTGTGGCCCTCGGTGGAGACGGCGGCGATGAAGTCTTTGGTGGATATGACCGTTACCTAGCTGCACCAATCTTGCAGAGATTGAATCCAGTTCTAGGTATTGCACGGACAGGTTTAGCTCTGGCTGGAAAACTTCCCTTAGGCGGCAAAAGGAAATTCAAACGTCTCCAATCGCAGCTCTATTCAGAGAAGAGTCTTGCTAGCCGATACAGTTCAATCCTTTCGCTAACCCAACCAGATGAACTATCAAACTTACTAAATCCTGGTTTCTATACAAATACTGCTGAAGTTGAGCTTATAAAGCAGTTCGCTGCCGACAATATCTCGTCACTGGACCGCATGACTCGATCTGATTTTGATGCGTATCTGCCGGGGGATCTGCTTGTAAAAGTTGACATCGCAACCATGGCCAATGGCCTCGAACTTAGATCGCCCATGCTAGATGTCAATGTCGTTGAATGGGGCGTTTCACTGCCACGCAAATACAAAATCAAGGGCTTAGAAACAAAACATATCCTTAAAGATGTAGCCCGTTCATTAGTCCCAGCTAACCTAATTGACCGACCAAAGATGGGCTTTGGTATTCCCCGCGCCGAATGGTTGCGCACCGGAATGAAGGAAATGGTTTTTGAAACCCTTACCGACACAACTGCAACTCAACGTGGTTGGTTTAATTCAGCAGAGATTAAAAAGGTAATCGATATTCACATGGCTGGTGAAGATAAAGACAATTTAATTTGGCCGATGTTGATGCTAGAGCTCTGGGCTAGGACTTGGCTCGATTAGTAAGAAGCCTTTTGTACAGCTCTTCATGGTCGTGTACTAAACGTTTAACTCCAAAGTTAGCTAACGTGAATTTCATGGCCGCCGCCCCCATTTGAGCCCGCAAGTCATCGTTATTGGCTAGTTTTTCAAGAGCATCAGCGATTTCCTGGACATCTGCACCAGTAATGATTCCTGTCGTGCCATCTATTACTACTTCAGGCACGGATCCAACCCTCGTTGTAACAACCGGCAACCTAGCCATTCCTGCCTGGATCAAACTTAGAGGTGTTCCCTCATTATCACTAGTGAGTACAACAATATCGGCAGCAGCTAAAACTTTTTCAATATCACTTTGCCAACCTAAGACTTTAACGGGCAAATTTTCACTCGTAATTCTTTCTCTACAAGTATCTAATAACTCACCATCTCCAGCCATAAAGAATTCAAGGTGAACTCCACGTTCCTTTATTTCACTAACCACGTCTAGGAATCTATCTGGACGCTTAATCTGTGTGACGCGTCCGATAAATGCACATTGCAATGTGGTCATTGAGAGACCGTATGATTCTTGAGACTCGCCCTTATTTGGCAATTGGCCAATTTCTAAACCCGGGGGCATTAACCCAAATTTCTTAAGGTTACCAATTCCCACCGCCAATAAATCCTGACGAACCTTATCGCCAACAGCTAAAAGTTCATGTGTAAATACTGCCAAAACTTGTTCAGCAATAATAACTAATCTCCGTTTAAGTTTTCCAAAGTAGCCATTGAGTAAATGCCCATGGAATGTGTGAACGCGAATAGATGGTTGAAGGGAAACAATCGAGGCGATGCGTCCTAAGAATCCAGCCTTAGCGGTATGCGTGTGGATGACGTGTGGTTTGAAACTTCTAATCTCCTTAACAAGTGAAACAAAAGCCTTTACATCCCCACCAAGACTCACTCGTCGTCCAAAACCCTCAATTCGAATCGCGTGTACATCGGTTGCAACGGTATCTAAGTAGTCAGCCTCATCGGCTGCGCAAAAACCCGTATATAAACGGTGATCGAAATCGACGGAATTAAACCCTCGCATCAGCCCCGAAACCTGTACGGCCGGCCCACCCACATTCATACGGGCGATAATTCGCATGACCCTAATCGGGGATATCTCTGGGGTCATCACTGGTCAATCTTCTCTCACATGTGGGTCGAATTGACCCAATGACCTAAATCAAGCCATACATGCGCAGAAAGCCGTTTTGAGCGGTTAAGATTCCAACCATGAGCGCGCAAAAGCCTCGAATACTGGCCATTATCGGCCAAGGTTACGTTGGCCTTCCCCTGGCAATGGCTGCCGTTGATGCGGGTTGGACGGTCATCGGGGTAGATAACTTCGAGGCCAAAGTGGCTCAGATCAATAAGGGCTCAAGCCCCGTTGAAGACATTTCTGATGCGCAGCTAAAAGCGGCAATTTCAAATGGTTCCTACAGGGCAACCATTGATTATTCTGCAGTTGCGCAGGCTTCAGTGGTAACTATCTGTGTGCCTACTCCTCTGGATGAAAAACGTGAACCAGATTTAGCTTTATTGCGCAATGCAGCGACTGGTATTGCGCCATTTGTTTCAAATGAAACTTTGGTTGTCAGCGAATCAACTTCTTATCCAGGCACGCTGCGAGAGATTATTATTCCCACCGTCAATCAACTTAAGCCGAAGGATTCTCTTAAGGTTTATTTCGCAAGTGCACCAGAGCGTGTTAACCCAGGTGATCCCGTGTGGAATCAGAAAAATACTCCACGCCTTGTCGGCGCAATTGATGAAGAGTCAAAAACTAAAGCGCTCGCTTTCTACGAATCAATCTGCGATGCCGCAGTCTCAGTTTCATCACCAGAGGTGGCCGAAGCTGCCAAGCTTTTAGAAAATACTTTTCGTTTAGTTAATATTGCGCTAGTTAATGAATTCACTCAACTCTGTTCGGCAAGTGGAATTAATGTTCACGAGGTTATTGATGCAGCATCCTCTAAGCCTTATGGCTTCATGCCATTTAGGCCTGGCGTCGGGGTCGGCGGTCATTGCATCCCAGTCGATCCGCTCTACCTAACATGGTGGGCACGTCAAAATGGAGGCAAAGCAGAGTTCGTTGAATCTGCCGACTCAATAAACCATGCAATGCCAAAGTACGTCGCAGAGCGTGCACTTTGCATGGTTGATTCATCAGTAAAGAACCCTAAAGTTTTAATCCTTGGCGTTGCATATAAGCCCGGTGTTGGCGATGTTCGTGAAACCCCAGTTTCAGAGCTACGTGATCATTTGCTTTCAATGGGCGCCGATGTTGCTTGGCATGACCCACTGGTGCCGGCCTGGGAAGGCTCTCAATCTATTGATTTAACCTGGGAATGCGACGTTGCAATTCTGGCTACAAAGCAACCAGGCATGAATTTAAATCAACTAATTGCAAGAGGTGTTTTAATTCTTGACTGCACAAACTCACTTCAAGGTCTTTCAGGAGTTACTTCCCTTTAAGAGCTCTTTCTCATTTCCGCAGAGATATCGGTGATGATTGTTGAAAGATCACGTTTCGGCTTCCAACCAACTAGTTCGTTAATCAAATCAATATTTGGTACCCGACGTTCCATGTCCTCAAAGCCATCACCATATGCCTCTTCATATGGCACATAAACAATTTCGCTCTTTGATCCAATTTCATTAATTATCTTTTGCGCCAGTCCATTAATTGAAATCTCCACATTATTTCCGATATTAACAACTTTTCCAACTGTATTTCTAGCAAAAGCCACTGCGGTCACAGCGTCAATGACATCGTAAACGTGAGCAAAGCAACGAGTCTGTTTCCCATCGCCATAAATAGTAATTGGTTCATTTGCTAGGGCTGCTTTAACAAAGCGCGGCACCACCATTCCATACGCACCTAATTGGCGGGGTCCTACAGTGTTAAAGAATCTGACAATTCTTGTCTCTAACTGTTTTTCAATGTAATAAGCATAAGCCAGAGATTCATCAATTGCTTTTGCTTCGCTATATGACCTACGCAAAGTAACAGGGCTGCCAAGAATTCTATCGTCACTCTCTTTGAG
>QYPT01000052.1 GCA_007280125.1 Streptomycetaceae bacterium
AACACAACGGCAACTGCAGCTCAGTCAACATCATTCATTGGTGTAGGAACTGCTGTAGCAACAGTTGACGTTGCTGTTTCAGCAATAAAGACTGCAGTCACAGCTGCTACGGGTACTCAGGCTGCAACAATCACCGTTGCTCCAATGAACTCCTCTTCAGTCGCTGTAACAGGTGCAACTCTTACTGCATCCATTAGCGGTCCAGGAACTTTGGGTATCGGCACAACTGCTGCTCTTGCCTACCTAACAACTGGTCGCAACATTACTGGTGCAGCTGATGCATACACCATTGGTGTATGGGCTGATGGAACAGCTGGAACTTCAACTGTGACAATCTCCGTGGGAACAACTGTTCTTGCAACAGAGACTGTTACTTTCTACGGTGCAGCAGCTTCATACTCAGCGACTGTTATCGACTCAACAATTGCTGACGGCGTTGCTAATGCTGCAGTGTTTGTAGTAGCAAAAGATGCTCTTGGTAACGTTGTTCCAAGCCAGCCATTAACTGTTACTTCAAGCGACACAACTGTTATCGCTTCAGGTACATCAACTTCAGCAACAGCAGCTCAAGCAGCTAATACAACTCTTGCTGGAACAGTAACCGTTACACCAGTTGCTCTTAAGGGCGGCGTAGTAACTCTTACTTTCTCTGATGGACTTGCAACACCGCTGATCACAGCTACAGCAACTGCAGTAGTTACAGTTTCTTCCGCATTGGTTACAACATCTGTGCCTTCTCTATCATTCGATAAGGCTTCATATGCTCCAGGCGAGAAGATGACTTTGACACTATCCGCAGTTGACGCAGCTGGTCGCCCAGTTCCAAACACAGTTATTGCTTCTGACCTAGTCGGAGCATTCACTGCTAATGCATCACTACAAGGTTTCCCAACTGCTTACACAGCAGCATTTGCTGCTGGAAATCAAACCTTCACGATGTATGCACCTCTACTTGCTGGCGATGTAGTAGTTACAGCTACAGGCAAGAACACAGCTGCGACACCTCTTTCAGTAACAGCAACTGTTGCTGGTGGAGATGCTGCAGCAGCACTTGAAGCAGCTAACGACGCATACGATGCAGCTAACTACGCTGCTGACGCTGCTGACGCTGCAACAACAGCCGCAGAAGAAGCAACAGCAGCTGCAGTAGCAGCTGGTGATGCAGCAACTGCTGCTCAAGAGTCAGCTGATGCTGCTCTTGCTGCTGTAACAGATCTAGGTCTTAAGGTAACTGGTTTGATCAGCGCACTTCGTGCACAGATCACATCATTGACCAACTTGATCGTAAAGATTCAGAAGAAGGTAAAGGCCTAATTCAAGGGAAACCTTGAGTTAGTACTTAACTAACTAGTTCAAAACCCCGCTCCTGCTTAGGCAGGGGCGGGGTTTTGGCATTTCATAGCGGAATGTGGCGATATGCGCGAAGAGTCGAATGGCGCAGATAAGGTGTATTTATGAGCGCAACACTTTAGACTCATCGGTATGCGAGTACTTAGCGGCGGACAGGCAGCGCAGACAAGAGGGCTTGTTCTAGGTGCCGGTGTAGCAACTACTTTAATCGTTTGGACTTCATTGGCAGATCCCGTGCAATTGCCGAAGTTATTCCTTGGTGGAATTTTGGCCTCATGGATTCTGGGCATCCTTATTTTTGGATTAGTTTCTGGTCGGGATACGAAATTCTCTACCGACCAGTGGGCACTATTTGCCTTTGTAGGTGGTCTAGTGGTGTCGGGTCTATTTACTGATGTGAAGTATCGGGCACTTTTTGGTACGTGGCAAAGATACACTGGCGCAATTTTTTACATGATTGTAGCGGTGATGTGTTTGGCTGCGATGATGTCGTTCACCTCTCACGGAGTGCTCCGATTGCGGATGGCGATGATTCTTCTTGGTGTTGTAATGTCATTTCACGGTTTACTTGAAAATGCAGGACACGACCCATTCCCGTTTAACACGCTATATAGTCCATTAGTTGGAACGCTTGGTAACCCCGATTTCTATTCAGGTTTTCTTGGAGTGTGCGCAGTAGCAACTTTTTGGTATGCGATAGTTACCTCGAGGAATTTGGTTCGGGGCTTAAGTGTCTTGATTATTGGGCTTGAACTATTTCTAATAATGAAGTCTGTTTCAGTTCAAGGTTTAGTGGCTTTTGCAATTGGTTTCACATTGATATCAATTACACGCTTGTGGCAATGGAAACGAAATTTCGGGATAAGCGCTGTCATCTTCACATGCATCATCAGTCCAATTGCCATTCTGGGTACATTGAATCAAGGGCCGCTTGCCTCATTCTTGGCTGCAAGTTCACTAAAAAACCGATTTGATTATTGGCGGGCAGCCTTGGAGATGTTTAAGGCACATCCGATAACCGGAGTTGGAATCGATAGGTTTGATGAATATTACGGGCAGTACGCGGCACATATTCAAGTAGTGCAGGGGCAGATGACGGATAACGCTCATAATATTTTCTTACATTTGTTAGCAACTGGGGGTCTTGTTCTATTCATTCCATACGTTGCTTTATTGGTAGTTATTGGATTCACTGGTTTTCGAGCAATATTGAAATCAAAAGGCTTGGATCAGATGACTCTTGTCGGGATATTTAGTGTCTGGTTTGGACTTTTAGCTGTATCACTTGTTTCAATTGACAATCTTGGTAGCACCATTTGGTTCTGGATTGTCGGTGGTGCCTTATGTGCAATTTCACATGCGCCCAATGTTGTCACGGTTCCACACGGTAAGTCCAACACTAAGGTGAAGAATCCAACTCGAAAAATTACGCAAAAACAGAGTCTCAATCTTTTGACGCCTGCACTTTCATTGATTCTGTCATTGAGTTTCTTACTTTTCGCTTTCCCGGAGGTAAGAAGTGCGTCGGCACTTTACAAGCTCACTTCAAATGCAGAAAATCTAAATGGTGCTGAGTACGCAGCCAAACTTAAGGAAGCAGTATTAATCCAGCCATCCAATATCGATGTCTTGGGCCGCGTAGCAAGTTTGGCTGGCGGGGTATCTAACTATGATCTCGCAATTGAGCTATCCAAAGCACTCAATGAAAAGAATTCAATATCGTATTACGGGAATATGGTTGCAGCGATTTCGTACGAGCGAAAGAAGGAGTTTACCCAGGCTATTCCGTATCGAATTCGTCTGATGGAAATTGATAAGTGGAATACGGCCAGCATGGTTGAGTTGGTCAAAGATTATGTAGGCGCTGGTGATTTGGTAAATGCGCGAAGAATAGCGACGAAAATTTCCGGTCTGTATCCCGGCAGCGATGCCGCTAAGACTGCAGCGGGATTGGTAAATGGGTAGCGTTTCCAACATTAAACCAGTGGATCAGATTGCGTTTCTTCGTCGTTTGGTTTTGCTTACCGGTTTAGCAACGACTTTCATTGTCTGGACCTCTTTAGCTGACCCCATCAACTTGCCGAAATTCTTCGTCTTAACAGTTCTTGCGTCTTGGATCCTTGGGAGTTCGATTGCAATAGTTATTTCTCGTAAAGAGAAGTTCTTCGGATTGGGTCAGTGGGCGCTGATTGCCTTTACCTTTGGGGTTGTTCTGGCTGGTGTTTTAACAGATGTGAGGTTTGAAGGTTTCTTTGGAGCAGAGCAGAGAAACAACGGTGCTGTTTCATATCTAGCATTAGCCGGGCTTACCTTTGCTGGCATGACTTTCTTTGGTCCGCTCAGTGTGAAATTTTTTAGAAGTGCTTTGCTTGTTGTCGGTATTGGCCTGACTCTTTATGGAGTTATCCAAACAACAGGAAATGATCCATTGCCATGGGTCCTGGTATATGGCCCAGTGATCGGGACTCTAGGCAACCCTGACTTTGTATCGGGGCTATTAGGAGTGTCAACAATTGCAACGATGTGGATTTTCTTTGTGAAAGAAGAAGTGTGGCTCCGAATTAGCGCAGGTGTCCTTTTAGTATTTGAATTGTTCATTATTTCCAAAACTGGTTCTATACAAGGTTTTGTCGCCTTTTCCGCGGGGTTGACCTTTCTAAGTCTTGCAAAGTTGTGGCAGACAAAACGCCAATTAGGCATGGCTGGATTTGTGGCCACGGGATTTGCTGGTCTATTGGTAGTTTTAGGCTTGCTGAATATGGGTCCATTAGCCCCACGCATTTACCAAACCACGCTTCGCAATCGTCTTGATTACTGGCATGCCGCCATCAATATGTTTACCGCTCATCCTTTTTCTGGCGTGGGGCTTGAGAGATTTGGCGAGAACTACTTTAGGTATGCGCCAACTGTTCAAATCGTCCCAGGGCAATCAACAAACAATGCCCACAACGTTTTCATGCAACTTCTTGCAACTGGTGGATTAATTGTCATTGTTCCGTATCTCTTTTTGTTGGGCGTAATTATGTGGATTTCGTTGCGTGGCATCGCTAAATCTTCAGGTGAAGCTCAAGTCAATCTTGTCGCGATATTTTCTATTTGGTTATCTTTAATGTTGATTTCTGCAATCTCCATCGACAACTTAGGTGTTGCAGTTTGGTTCTGGATAAGTGGTGGTGTTTTATATTCAGTAGCAAAGCAAGTAAATGGTGCCAATGCTGATACTTCACCTCCTGGTAAAACCGGCCAACAAGGCAAGAAGACAGGTAGTGATAAGTCCAGTGCTTTAGCGCCAATCGTTGCTCTAGTTTCTGTAGTTGTTGCCTTGGTATTCATGGTGCCAGCGTGGAAGGGTTCGGCGGAGCTTTCACGTTTGAGTCGCAATGCTGATGGCTTGAATCAACAACAATACGTTGCCAAAATTCAAGAGGTAGCAAAGATTCAGCCAGGCAATCACCAAACACTAATTACTCTTTCACAACTGGCGCTTAATGCTCAAGCATCAGAACTTGGAATAACTTTGGCAAAGAGCACGATTGAAAAAGATCCCCAATCATATTTTGGGTACCAACTCTTATCCTTTGCCTACGAACAATCAGGAAAATACCCCGAAGCCATTACTCAACGCCAGCAGATGCTGCGACTTAATCCCCGTGAGAAATCAAACATGCTGGGCATTATGCAAGATTATTCATTGGGCAAGGACTTAGCCAATGCTAAGTTGGCAGCACAGTCGGTAATTACCATGTTCCCAACAACAGGATTTGAAGATGTTGCAGTTCAGTATGAATCCTTTAAGGATTACACTTCAGCGATTACTTATCGTCTTGATGGATTAAAAGTAGATTCAAAGAATCTTGGCTCATTGGTAGCCTTAACAAATGACTACGCAAAGACGGGCAAGATGGCGGGGGCGCTTGCACTAATACCTCGTGTATCCGCGCTGGATCCCAAGGGCGCGGCAGAGGCAGCAGCATTTGAATACACCAATCAATGGGCCAAGGCTTTGCCAAACAGGCAATTAACGGCCGATAAGAACCCAAATGATCCCGGATCACTTTTGGCCCTTGCAACTAATTTTGCTAAATTGGGGCAAATGGATAAGGCGAACCCTCTTATTGCACGTATTCAGCAATTAAAACCAGGAAGCGATGAGGCGAAAGCAGCCCAGGCGCTTACAAAAGGATAAGGTCACCTCTGTGTCAAAGCGCGAGAAAACAGTTGCCATCATTGGTCAGGGATATGTGGGATTGCCATTGGCAATGGCCGCTATTGAAGCTGGTTGGAGCGTTATTGGCGTTGAGAATTCCAAGGCTAAATACGAAGGCATTGCTGCCGGGGTAAGTCCAGTTGAGGATGTTTCATCGCAACTGATGCAAGCTGGAATGACCTCTGGAAAATATCGCATCACCAATAATGTGAGTGATGTTGCAGAAGCATCCATCGTTGTTATCTGTGTGCCAACCCCGCTCGATGATCAACGCGGACCAGACCTTGCAATCCTGGAATCAGCAGTCAAGGGAATTGCACCACATTTATTGAGTGGGACATTAGTTATCAGTGAATCAACATCGTATCCCGGGACAGTGCGTGATGTCGTTGCTCCGTTGATTGAGCAACTTAAATCATCAGCTGATGTACACGTGGATGTTGCAGTTGCACCAGAGCGAGTAAATCCAGGTGATGCCAAGTATCACCAGAAGAACACACCTCGTTTGGTTGGTGGCCTTGATGCTGTATCAACTCGCAGGGCAGTGGATTTCTATAACACCATTTGCGATGAGGTCGTGGAGGTTTCACAACCTGAAGTGGCAGAGACTGCCAAGTTATTAGAGAACACTTTTAGATTAGTAAACATTGCATTGGTGAATCAGTTAGCGCAATTGTGCGCGGATGAAAATATCAATGTGCATGAAGTTATTGATGCAGCCAACACCAAGCCATATGGGTATATGAAATTCACACCAAGTGTTGGTGTGGGCGGACATTGCATCCCTGTTGATCCAATGTATTTGTCGTGGTGGGCCGAGAAGAATGGTTCTAAAGCGTCGATTATTGATGTTTCCGATGAAATTAACTTGGGTATGCCGATTTATGTTTCCAAGCGCGTGCGTGAATTAATTCCTGCAGGCGCAAAAACAAAACGTGTATTAATCATGGGTGTTGCCTACAAGCCAGGTGTATCTGATGTGCGAGAAACACCTGCCACTGCATTGCGTGATGATTTGATTGCACAAGGGTGCGAAGTGGGCTGGCTAGATCCACTAGTTGAAGAGTGGGATGGGCTCACCCCGGTAAGTGCGGATTGGGAATGCGATGCAGCAGTTGTCGCTACAGCCCAGCCAGGGATGCCTGTTGCAGCTATTGCTGGACGCGGAGTACCAATCTTGGATTGCACGGGATCATTTGCTCACCTAGCGAATGTGACTCGCCTCTAGTTCTTAGGGCTTGCTCTCTATCTTTAAGCGCTCTTACTTCTTTAAGTACTCGACCAAATCTTTGATGATTGTTTCAAGATTGCGTGTGGGTACCCAGCCGGTTAGGGCTTTAATGCGAGTGATGTTGGGGACTCGACGCTCCATATCTTCAAAGCCGGGCGCGTAAGCCTCTTCATAACTCATGTGGACAATCTTGCTCTGAGATCCAGTAATCTCAATAACTTTCTTTGCTAAATCATTAATGGAAATCTCACCGCTATTTCCGATGTTAACAACAGTCCCGATGGTTTTGGTTGATGCGGTTACTTGAATGAGTGCTTCGATAACGTCATAGACGTGACCAAAGCAACGAGTCTGTGTGCCGGCTCCATAAATTGTGATGTCTTCATTGGCAAGGGCTGATGCAACAAATCGTGGAACAACCATTCCGTATGCACCAAGTTGGCGTGGGCCGACCGTGTTAAAGAATCTGACGATACGTACTTGCAAATTCTTTTCCGTAAAATATGCGTAGGCTAACGATTCATCAATTGCCTTTGCTTGGGAGTAGGACCAACGCAACGTCAATGGAGACCCCATGTAGCGATCATCATCTTCACTCAGTGAGTCGGCAACATTCTTTCCATAGACTTCAGAACTACTTGCAATGAGTACTGGGCGAGAATGTTTATCAGCAGCTTCTAGAACATTTTCAGTACCGCGGATGTTAGTCATCAAGGAATCAAGTGGATGTTCCAAAATATTAAATACGCCAACTGCTGCAGCAAGGTGATATGTGTAATCTGCTTCGCGGACTAACTTGTCCACGATGGTGGCATCAAGGACTGAGCCTTCGATAAAAGTGAGTTTTCCTGTGGCCATCGCAGCATCGAGATTGGCCATACGGCCAGTGGCGAGGTTGTCTAAGACCGTGACGCTCTGACCGTCGGCAATCAGGCAATCAGCCAGGTGGGAGCCAATAAAACCCGCTCCGCCAGTGATTAATACGCTCATGAGGCCAGCATATTGCCTCTAGGGAGGGGATTCGGGATGCTCGGAGCGGGAACAGAGGGTTCACACATATAACTCTCAGGAAGATGGGGTTATCTACAGCCATGTCACAGCACACACGGACCAGCCATACAGCAGGAGTTGATTGGGCTGCGCTGCTAGCGGGTCTTGGCCTGGGAGTGACGATTGCAATGCAGGTAACAACACTAACTCGCACAGATATCTCCACGGTTTACGCGAGTATCAATTCTTTTTCGCGGCTTTGCGCATTAGTTGGAACGTATTTTGCACTCCTTGGCATTTTATTAGTGGCTCGCATTCCGTGGGTAGAGCGCGGCGTTGGTCACGATCGTTTAATTACTTGGCACCGCAAGTTGGGGCCGTACTCACTTTTTCTCATTGGCTTTCATGTTCTTTTTGTAACACTGGGGTATGCAGGGCAGGATCACATTCGCCTCTATGTTGAATTTTGGCGAATACTCACTCAATACATGTGGATGTGGGCTGGGCTAGCAGGTTTTCTTTTCATGATGATGGCGGGAATTAGCTCATACAAGAAAGCCCGCGCAAAGATGAGTTATGAAACTTGGTGGTTGATCCACATCTATTTCTACGCGGCAATGGCGCTCTCGTTTATGCACCAAGTCCTAAACGGTCCAATGTTTATCGGGCACCCGCTTAATCGTGCATATTGGATATTCTTATACGCAGCTATGACATTTAGCATCGTTGTCTGGAGAATCGGTATTCCGCTTGGCCGCTCTATGCGACATAACCTTAAAGTTGATCGTGTGGTTGTAGAAGGACCTGGCGTCATTTCAGTCATCATGCGCGGTCGCAAACTGCGCACTATGGCAGCAGAGGGTGGACAGTTCTTTGGATGGCGCTTCTTTGCTCGCAACCATTTATTAATGTCGCATCCTTACTCACTTTCTGCCGCACCAACCGAACACTTACTGCGCATCACTGTAAAAGACTTAGGTGATCATTCGCGCTCGCTTGCATTCTTGAAGCCAGGAACTCGTGTCTTTGTTGAGGGCCCATACGGTGCATTTACTGCTAGGCGTGCATCACGTCCGCATGTTGTCCTTGTTGGCGGAGGAGTAGGTATAACGCCTATTCGCGCCATCATGGAGGAATTCGGCGACGGAGTCCAGATGGATGTTATTTACCGGGCCTCGCGTGAGGAAGACCTAGTCTTGCGCCAAGAACTCGATTATTTAGCGGAACAATCTGATGGTTCAACTCGAGTCCATTACTTGATTGGCTCACGTAAAGAACATCCGATGGACGCGCGAACGTTAACAAACTTGGTGCCACGTTTCGCCGATTCGGATATTTATATCTGCGGCCCTGGCCCATTGGTTGAGGCTGTCCGTAACGCTGCTCGTGATTGCGGTGTTCCTAAGAACCGCTTCCACGATGAAGCCTTCGCTTTCCACTCAGATTAAGGCCTCGTATATGAGATTAGATAGCGAAAGTCGCACCAATAGCACTGAACGATTTCAGGTCGCTCACAGGTTTGTAAGCAAGAGTAGATGCGTTGATGCGAGTCAACGTCTTAACAGGAGGTCGGAATGAAACGGGCGCTGCTTATAGCGGGAGGCACCATTGGTGGCCTCGGCGCAGTTTTGTCGATCACACCACCACAACTAGGTTCACCGGTTTCATCGAACCTCAGCGGTATTGGTGCAGGTACGACTAATGCGGGGACTGTCGCTAACGCCAGCGGACAAACTCCTGCTGCAGGTCCTCAAACTGCAACACCAATAGCAACGCCCGTTTCAACCACTCCATCTACACAACAATCTTCACAACCATCAGCAAAACCTTCAAAAACAAAGAAGAGCACAAACGTTGGAGCAACCAAGCAACCTGCTCCTACTCCAACAAAGACACATGCTGTTACGGGAAATTCTGCATCACCAACACCGACTCAAACACAACCACAATCTGCTGCTCCAACACCAACTCAAACACAACCACAATCTGCTGCTCCAACACCAACTCCTACGAAAACACAAACTCCGACTCCTACTCCGACTCCAACAAAGACGCAGGCTCCTGCACCCAAAGGTGTTTCTGGAACTTTCACAGGTGCAACTTTTCAAGCTAATCAGCAAGGTCGCGTCTGGGGCAATGTTCAAGTAACTGTGACATTGGTAGATGGTGCAATTTCAAACATTCAAGCATCACAGAATCCACAAAGCCGCGGTATCTATGCCTTTAATTGGTTGACTCCTGCGATCAAAAATCAAAACCTTACAGTCAAAGATGTCATGAGTATCAAGCCATCATCGCTTTTGGGGTCAAACTCGGGAGCCTCGTATTCGGCGGTGGCATACATGCAGTCCCTACAATCGGCACTCACTAAGTCTGGAGCATAAATAATCATGAAGAAGGGTCTTCTTATTTCCGCCGGAACAATCGGTGGTTTGGGCAGCGTCTTCTTCATAAATAATCCAAGCTTCGCTGATTCATCGTCACCGTCCCCCACCAAGAGCCCTTCGGCTAGCACGTCAAGAACTTTTGAAACCACGGTCAAGGCTCGCGTAAAAAGCAAAGTGTGGGTCAACGTTAGAGTTCCAATGTCTTCTGCGCAAAAAAATATCAATGGAAAATTTGCCGGCACCGTTGTAGATGTCGGATACGGAAATGTTCAAGTGATGATTGTTGTGACCAGTGGAGTAATTACCGAGGTAAAGGCGCTGCAGGCGCCCGGGGGTAAACGCAGTAGGCCCTATAGCGAGTACGCCCTCCCAATTTTGGTTCAAGAAACGCTGCAAGCCCAATCAGCCAAAATCGATGGTGTATCTGGCGCCTCATATACATCCTGGGGCTGGACTACATCCTTGCAAGCAGCACTCACCAAAGCCGGTTTGTGACAGTATCAGGGACGTGGCGCGTTTAACTCGTGAAATAGAAGTGTGGGGCACAGTCCTCTATGTCGACGTTGCTTCTCCTGATGTTGATGAAAGCGCGCTAAAGACCGGACTAGACAGAGTGCAAGATTTCTCTCTGCATGTAGATGAAGTTTTCTCAACGTACAAATCAGAATCCGTCGTTTCCAAATTACGACGAAAAGAAATATCGATTGAATCCACAAGTGATGAAGTAAAAGAGGTATGGAATCTCTGCGTCGCCGCGCGAGATATGTCAGGCGGGGCGTTTAACCCATGGGCTGTCGCGGGTGGTTTTGATCCTTCAGGATTAGTAAAAGGTTGGGCAGCAGACAAATGCGCCGAGATCTTGCAAGCCCATGGAGGTCGCCATATTTTGGTAAACGCTGCGGGAGATCTGGCACTTCGTGGCGGAACCTTTGTTGATGGGGTTGTACAGCCTTGGTCCATTGGAATTGTTAATCCCGATAACCGCCAGGAAACAGTGCGACATTTTCAGATTAGCGATGGAGCGATTGCTACTAGTGGCACATATGAAAAAGGCGCACATATTTTGGACCCACATTCGGGGATGATTGCTATTGGTGCCAAATCAGCAACAGTTATTGGCCCCAATGGTGCACTTACCGACGCTCTGGCAACAGCGCTGATGGTTGAAGGACGAGATGGCGCAGCAATCTTCGGAAATCCTGAATTATCCGAATATTCAGTCTGGGTAATTGACCGCTACGGCGATGTGGCTTGGAGTCTTGGCCCACTTTCTTAGGGCAAGATTGCACCATGACCGAAACAACAGGTGGCTTCACATCTGCAGGCTTGGAGCTAGAAGCGCAGACGTTAACTCTTCACTCTCTTTCTATTTCTGAAGCTGTCGAACTCGGCGAGATTGCCGCGCAGTTAGGTCGCGACCGCGCTCTAGCAATTGCTATAGAAGTGCGTTTGCACGATTGGACAGTTTTTCATCTCTCGTTACCTGGATCCTCTCCCGACAATGATGCGTGGATGAATCGCAAGGCGCGTGTTGTCTTGGCGACAGGTCACTCCACTATGTACGAACGAGTATTAGCTGAAGAACTAGGGATTAATTGGTATGAAGTAAAAGGCTTGCCAGAGGAGACACATGCGATCCACGGTGGCGGGTTAGCGCTAAATGTTAAGGGCCTTGGGTTTGCTGGGATTTTGTTAGTGAGTGGCTTGCCTCAAGTCCAAGATCATCTTTTAGGCGTAGAAGCCATTGCCGAATTCTTGGCGCGTAAAGGCGAACTAGCGTGAGCATTTGGGTAGCCGGTGAAGTTCTCATTGATGTATTGCCAACAGGCCCAGTTGTTGGTGGAGGCCCAGCCAACACCGCAAAGGCGCTGGCTCGTTTGGGGTATGACGTTGAATTTATCGATGGCTTTTCTACGGATGCATATGGTGTGAGTGCGAAATCGGAATTAATTCGCGACGGCGTCAAACTCACGCATGCTCATTCCAGTGATAAACCCACTTGCACTGCAGAAGTCACCCTTGATGACAAAGGTGCTGCTTCATATATTTTCACCATTGATAGCACTGCCACTTTTGATTTTCATGCATCCTGGTTACCAGACCCATCTCGATTTAAGCCGAGTTTGTTGCACATCGGTACCTTGGTAACAATCATCGAGCCGGGCTGTCAGGTTTTGCATGAGTGGGCAATGAACACTGCTGAATTTGCTCCAATCGTTTTTGATCCAAATATCCGATCATCAGTACTTGGCAATCGAGATCTCTATGAAGCTGCGGTAGAGAAATGGGCTGCAATTTCTACCGTGATCAAAGTTAGCGATGATGATTTGGCTTGGCTTTTCCCAAATACCGAACCAGTTGCGGTGGCACAACGTTGGATATCTGATGGCGTCGCTATGGTGGTAATTACCCTTGGCGCAGAGGGATTAACCGCCGTTACAGCTAATGAGATTTGCAACGTACCCGGTGTAAAAGTTGATGTCATCGATACAGTAGGTGCAGGAGACACAGTCGGAGCTATCATTGTTGAAGCAGTGATTGAGCATGGAGTTCTAAATCTTCACGGAAAACTCTTGCGTGATGTACTTGTTCGAGCAAGTGTTGCGGCTTCTATTACATGCAGTCGAAAGGGCGCGCAACCGCCAACAAAGAATGAACTCAGTGATGCAGTTGAAAAATTAGAGAATCGGGCATAGATATGCAATTCATCGATGATGCAGAATTTCAAATTGCTATTGACCTAGATCAAGGTGGGCGCATTGCCTCGCTTAAATGGTGTGACATGGAATTCGCACTTGCATTCCGCGGAGACGTACCGACGTGGGGTTGGTATCCAATGGCTCCGTGGGCTGGGCGAATTAAAGATGGCATCATCAGGAATCCCGCAGGCAAAGAATTTCAACTGCCGGTTACTTTTGACCCACCTCACGCGTTGCATGGTTTTGGCTTCTCGTCTTCATGGCGCGAAATAGGTCCTGGGCGCTCACTGTTGGATCTTCCTGCCCCTTATGGCGGGGCAACAGTAGAACAAACTATTGAAGTCCTTGATGATGCAGTGCGCTGGAGCATGGAATACGACCCAGGAAAGTGCGACCTACCTGCATGGCTCGGATTTCACCCATGGTTTCCTCGCGACTTAGGGCACGGCGATAGCGCCGAAGTTGAATTCACTGCAGTCACAATGCTGGAGCGCGATAGCGAAGGAATGCCAACAGGTGCACGAGTAACGCCAACGAAACAACCTTGGGATGATGCCTTTACTGAAATACGCGGAGTGCCTTCTGTTGTGTGGGAAGGCGCCGCTCGAATTGATATTGAATCCGATGCCGCATGGTGGGTTGTCTATACCGAAGATCATGAGGGAGTTTGTATAGAACCTCAAACTGCGCCACCTGACGCAGCCAACTTAGGAATTTCTGGTGAGCACTACATTGAAGCACTATTTGTTTTTTCGAAGGAGTAGTAATGATTAATCGTGAACACCTGGCGCAGTTAACCGAAAAAGAGAAAGCGCGCTTCTTAGCAACTCACCCAAAGAGTGGTGAACTCTTCGAGCAGGCTAAGAAAGTCATGCCTGGCGGTGTTCCCATGTCATGGATGGCGAAGTGGCCCGGTGCTTACCCAGTCTTTATTGAAAACGCGCTAGGTGCGCACTTTGAGGATGTAGATGGAAATAGTTACATCGATTTCTGCTTAGGTGACACAGGTTCTATGACTGGACATTCACCAGCACCTACCGTTGCTGCAATTCGCGAACAGGCTGGGCGGGGAATTACTTCGATGCTTCCTACCGCCGATGCAGTTGCAGTCTCTACTGAATTAGCGAATCGCTTTGGTTTGCCGTTGTGGCAATTTACTGTGTCGGCCACCGATGCCAATCGTCACGTATTGCGATATTGCCGACTCATTACGGGTAAATCGAAAACCATTGTGATTGATCGTTGCTATCACGGAAGTGTTGATGAGACTTTTGCAACCATGGCCGATGATGGAAGCACAGTGTCTCGAGATGGAAACATCGGCGCACCTGTGCCAATTGATCAAACAACGCGCGTTGTTGCATTTAACGATTTAGTTGGAATGGAAGCCGCACTTGCTCATGGTGATGTAGCGGCGATTTTGATGGAACCTGCCATGACCAATGTTGGAATTGTTTTGCCGGAGGATGGCTATTTGGTCAAGGTTGGCGAACTAGCTAAGAAATACGGTGCTTTGTGGATCATTGATGAGACCCACACTATTTCTGTTGGTGTCGGAGGAATGACCCAAGATCTTGGATTGAAGCCCGATTTCCTAACAATTGGTAAAGCCATTGGCGGCGGAATTCCAACAGGTACATTTGGAATGACACACGAGATTGCTAAGAAGATTGCAGAACGTGTGCAACTAGATGTGATTGATACCGGTGGCATCGGTGGCACTCTTGCCGGCAACGCCCTCTCTTTGGCTGCTATGCGCGCCACCTTGTCTCAGGTCTTAACCCCTGCAGCTTTTGTTTCGATGATTGCACTGGGCACTCGCTGGTCTGATGGCGTCGATGCAGCAATCGCGCAGTTCAATCTGCCATGGCACTGCAATCGCCTTGGTGCACGCGGGGAGTATGTCTTTCGCTCATCCGCCCCACACACAGGGCGTGAAGCAGCCGAGGCTGGAGATTTCGAACTTGAGCAGTACATTCACTTGCGCTTACTCAATGACGGTTTCTTATTAACGCCATTTCACAATATGGCGCTGATGTCTCCTGCAACTACGCAAGCAGATGTTGATGCGCATACGGCTGCATTTGCGGCAATGTGCGCTGATCTAGTTAAAGCCTAGGCCGGTGTAGAGGGCCAAACCTTTTTCGTTGTCGGCATCGACATACAACATCGCATCCTTAATGCCTTGTGCAAGTAAGTAATTCATTGCCGCGATAGATACTGCGCGGCCAACCCCGTGTCCAGCGAAATCAGGATCTACGCCGACAATGTATAACTCGCCAGCAGGTTCTTGATTAACAAAGTCATGATGAATCTTTGTCCAACAACTGCCAACAATCTTGCCGTTTTCTATTGCTAAGAAAAATCCCTTGGGGTCAAACCAGGGTTCGGCAATGCGATTATCCAAATCGGCCATCGCCCAGTTGCCCTGGTCAGGATGATCAATAAAAATCCTATTGTTTAGATCCAGCCAGGCTTGTTTATGCATTGAAGGATTGAAAGTCTCGATTGTGAAATCATGATGATCGTCAGGGATTGGATCATGTAATGAGCGGTGAATTCTTAAGATGTGGCGCATTCCTAGACGCGTTCGCTTAGGTGGCTTTCTTTACCCCCGTTTGGCAAAGTGAAACGATAACCAACATTTCGAACAGTGCCGATGATGGACTCAAATTCAGAACCTAGCTTCGAGCGAAGTCGTCGGATATGTACGTCCACCGTACGAGTGCCTCCGAAATAGTCATAGCCCCAAATCTCTTGCAACAACTGCGCACGGGTAAATACACGACCGGGATGTTGGGCCAAATATTTAAGAAGTTCAAACTCTTTGAAGGTTAGGTCAAGAGTGCGACCTTTCACCTTTGCCGTGTATGACTTTTCATCAATGACAATTTCGCCACTTCGAATCTCACCCGATGTTGGATCTGCGGCATTTCTAATTGCAGTGTGTTCACCGATTGCGATACGAATTCGTGCATCAACTTCGGCTGGTCCTGCGGTATCAAGGATGACATCTTGAACACCCCACTCGGCGCTCATTGCAGATAACCCGCCATCAGTTGTAATGAGAATTAGCGGAGCACCGATTCCAGTAGTTGTCAGCAAACGCGTAAGACTCTTAGCTGCAGGCAATTCGCGTCTCGCATCAATAAATAAAATATCGGCTTCTGGAATATCAACAAGGATGCTTCCTTCAGCAGGCATGATCCGCACACTGTGTTGCAAGAGTGCCAATGCTGGGAGAACTTCGGCGCTGGCACCGAGAGTATTTGTTAAGAGCAGGACTCGGGCCATGGTCACGTCCTCTCTCGATGCGTTGCTTTGCGATGATGGGCAAGACTACTACTTGGCTTGAAGTAGACTCAACCTATGGCCGAGCCGCATGAACTCAGAGATAGAGGACTTCGCCTTACTCCGCAACGTGAATTAGTACTTGCGGCAGTACGCGAACTCGGACATGCAACTCCCGAGGAAGTAGCTGAAAAGGTTCGTCTAACTCATCCAGGGATAAATCTTTCTACCGTGTATCGCAATCTTGAAACTCTTGAAAATGTTGGATTCGTTTTGCACACACATCTAGGACATGGTGGCGCTACTTATCATGCGGCTGAAGAGTTGGCGCACCTTCACCTCGTGTGTGGTGTTTGTGGTTCCGTTGGCGATGCACCAATTGATGCTGCTGCAAGCTTTGTTACTTCACTCGCTGATGATTACGGATTCAGGACCGATGTCAGTCACTTTGCAATTTATGGAACCTGCGCTGATTGCGTTGCCGCAGAACTCAAATGAGTGCGGTATTAGTTGAAGATGGCCCAGATAAAGGTGCTGTATGGCATTTTGGTGAACCAACCAAGGAACAACGGGCACTAGAAGCAGGACTTGCTTGGGCAGATCTTTCTCATCATGAAATCATTTCGGTTTCTGGTGAAGACCGACTGACTTGGTTACATTCGTTAACTACGCAGCATTTGGCGAAGTTAGCGCCAGGTATTTGGCAACATGTTTTAATACTTGACCCACAAGGTCACATCGAGCATCAGTTTTATCTTGTTGACGATTCAACGACTACATGGTTAATGGTTGATCCAGGACGTGCTGCAGCGCTGTTGCAACATCTAGAGAAAATGAAATTTATGTTGCGCGTTGATGTGAAAGATGTTTCTAAAGAGTATGCAATCTTGCGAGCCCCAGGCTTGAGCGATGACATCGGTGGCCCATACGCGCTAGTTCCTCGCAATGAATTAGAAGAAATGAAGAAAACATTTTCTGCCACTGCAATGCAAGTTGGCACTTGGGCGCTGGATGCACAACGTGTTGCGGCAGGGCGTCCACGTATTGGTTTTGAAATGGATCATAAATCGATTCCTAATGAGTTGGGACTTCTCAATCGTGCAGTTCATATGAACAAAGGGTGTTACCGCGGACAAGAGACTGTGGCAAAGATTGCAAATCTTGGTAATCCACCAAGGCGCTTAGTTATGCTGCACTTGGACGGAAGTGTTGTAACAATTCCACCAGCTGGCGCAGATGTTGAAAACAATGGAGTTAAAGTCGGATTTATCGGAACAGTAGCTCGCCATCACGAATTAGGAACAATCGCACTTGCAGTAGTTAAGCGAAATACACCAACCGACGCGCTTTTGACTGTCCAAGAAATACCGGCAACGCAAGAGGCGATCTAGTAAACCAACGCTTGAGTTGCATCGCCCATTATTTCTTCCACAAAAGTTGCGGACCCTGCGATACGAATCCCAGAAATCTGATCTCCATCATTGATGTTTCGGCGTACGGCGCATTGCGTGCATAACGTCACTGTGGTCTCAGCAATCAAAGTTGCCAACATCTGATCGAGCGGCGCCGAATGTGGAAGCGAAAACTCACTTGTTTTCCCAGGCAGGGCAAACCATGAGGCTTCACCTGTAAGCCAGAAAGAAACACTTATTCCGGAAGCCAGAGCAGTGGTTGCGACAGAAAAGGCTTGTGCAACGCGCTCTGCATCCTGAGCGCCAGCGGTTAACTTAATGATCAATCGGGATGCGCGCGCCATGGAAGAACTCTAAAGGATGGCGTATCGGATAAAGTACCCACCATGGCGGCGACATGGAACTAGTTACATCCATTCTGCTTGCACTCATCGCAGTTGTCTTAGGCGTGGGTTTATTGGTTTTCGGAGTCCGAGGACTTACTGGTAGAAATAGAAGAGGTGGTTTGTAGTGGTTTTCACAATTCCTGAAGGTTTACATCCCGATCTCAATCCTTTGGCCTGGTTGGTTGGCACATGGGTTGGCAAAGGTCGCGGTGAATACGAATCGGTAGCACCATTCGAATTTGCTCATGAAGTGGTTTTCACTCACGATGGCCGTCCTTTCCTTACTTACTATTCACGGTCATGGATCCTCGATGAAAACGGAGATGTTGTTCGTCCGGGTGGATCTGAAACTGGCTTCTGGCGCGTCAAACCAGGAAATGTATTAGAGGTTGTCATCGCACATAACACAGGAATTAGTGAAGGTTGGGTTGGTCGATTTGATGGCCCAAAGATTCAACTTGAAATGGATCAGGGATATTCAGCACCGACTGCAAAAGTCGTAACCGCTGGCTCTCGTTTATATGGTCTTGTAGAAGGTGAACTATTTTTTGCCTATGACATGGCAGCAGAGGGATACATCATGCAGCCGCATTTATGGTCGACCCTTCCACGCGTACATGAGTGAGGTCCTTGCTGAAGTAACTCGAAGCGGTGTCGTTGAATCTCGACATGGTGGAGATGCAGTTCTATTGAACAGCGATGGTTCGACACTTCTATCTCGCGGTAACCCGGGGTCACTAATTTTCCCTCGCTCGACGGTTAAAGTCATTCAGGCTTCGGCAATGGTGCGCAATGGCCTGCAACTGGAACCACGTCTTTTAGCACTTGTAGCCGCGAGTCATTCAGGTGCACAAATGCATCAAGAGGGCGCTCTGGAAATCTTGGCTTCGGTGGGACTTGATGAAACTGCTTTGCAAAATGCGACGGATAAACCTCTAGGTGAAAGCGAACGCCGTGAATGGGGATCAAAACCCGCAACATCCTTAGCCCACAATTGCAGCGGAAAACATTCAGGAATGCTTGCAACCTGTGTAATTAATAATTGGCCTACTGATACATACCTAGACCCAAATCATCCATTGCAAATTGCATGCCGCGTTGAACTAGAAGAGTTAGCAGGAGAGAAAGTTTCACTTATAAGTATTGATGGATGTGGAGCTCCACTCTTTATGATTTCATTGATGGGGCTTGCTCGTGCAATACACAAGATCACCATTTCGAAAGACCCGATTCATCAAGATGCTATTCAGGCGTGCCGAGATTATCCAGAGATGGTTGCAGGTGAAGGTCGACTTTCAACTCGATTAATGCGCGAAATCCCAGGCTTGTTTATTAAAGAAGGTGCTGAAGGAGTGGAAGTTGGTTCACTTGCAGATGGGGCAACCTTCGCTTTTAAGATTGATGATGGATCGTGGCGGGCCTTTGGTCCACTCGTTGTTGCCATATTGGCAAAGTTTGGCGTGAGCGCAATTGAGGAGGCTACGCCCATATATGGGGGGGAATCAATAGTCGGCTCCATTCGCGCAATTTTGTAGCCCAGGTAGACTGTTTCCATGAATGGGCGCATCGCAACATTAATGGTGCATACCTCGCCGCTGGATCAGCCAGGCATTGGTGATGCTGGTGGAATGAATATTTATGTTGTAGAAAATGCAAAGCGCATGGCAGCAATGGGCGTGACTGTTGATATTTTCACCAGACGCAACCAAGCCGAGCTTCCCGACACTGTAGAACTTGCACCTGGCGTCACCGTCAGACACTTGGATGCCGGCCCGGTTGATGGCGTTACAAAAGAAGAGTTGCCGAAATATTTTTCCGAACTTTCAGATCGTTTCATGGAAGCGCTGCAAGGTCGCACTACCTATGAAGTTATCCATTCTCATTATTGGATATCTGGTGAGGTAGCCATTCCTGCAAGTAAGAAATTACAGATTCCTCTCGTTCATACGATGCATACGATGGCGAAAGTTAAGAATCTCAATCTTGCTGAGGGTGAAACTCCCGAACCAGATGCACGGGCAATTGGCGAAACTGAAGTAGTAAGTGCAGCGAAAGCTCTTATCGCAAATACTGATTCTGAAGCGGCCAGTCTTGTTTCGTTATACGGAGCATGCCCGGACATTGTTCATGTTGTGGCTCCAGGTGTAGATCTCTACACATTCACGCCAGGCTCTGGGCGAAGTGTGGCACGAGCCGAATTAAACATTCCTGCAGATGCCCAAGTCATCTCTTTCGTAGGACGCATTCAGCCGCATAAGGGACCAGAGTTACTCATCCGAGCAACCGCTGAAATGCTTTCACACTCACCACATGTGCGTGCCAAACTCATCGTGTTCATTATCGGAGGAGCCTCTGGTAGCGGAATTAAAGAAGTAGAAAGAATGAAAGAACTTGTTCAATGGCTGGGCATCAGCGATGTTGTCCGATTCCTGCCACCGGTTCCGCGCGCGCAATTGCCAAATTGGTACCGCGCCGCTGACTTAGTCTGCGTTCCTAGTTATTCAGAATCTTTTGGACTTGTTGCACTTGAAGCCCAAGCGTGCGGCACACCAGTTGTTGCAACGGCAATCGGTGGTCTGCGTACTGCAGTTGCTGATGGAATTTCAGGTGTCTTAGTTGATGGGCACGATCCGCGCGCGTGGTCTTCGGTACTTGCACGATTGTTGGGAGAGCCACAACGGCGCGTATTACTTTCAATGGGAGCGATTGAGCATTCATCTCACTTTGGCTGGGATGCAACAGCACGCGGAACCCTTGATATTTATGACCGGGTGTTATCAGAGACTGCTCAGCAGCGCGCTGCTTACGGTCGATAATATTCATGGCCTCAATCGACCCACGTATTACGATAGAAGAATTTCTTGAATCTCACGCTCTTGAATTTGAACGAAGCAACGCGGATACCTTTATGGTCACTCTGCCAGGTGAAAAGAAGCTCGAAACACATTGCGCACTTGTAGTTGGCCAGCATTCTTTAAGTATTAACGCTTTTGTCATTCGCAAACCCGATGAGAACCAAGCAGAGGTTCACCAGTGGTGTTTGCGAAAAAATGCTGGAATGTATGGAGTTGCCTACGCGCTAAATGAAGTGGGAGATATCTTCCTTGTGGGTCGATTGCCACTAAATGTCGTAACGGATAGAGAAATAGACAGACTCTTAGGAGCGGTTCTTCAGTATTCTGATTCAGCATTTAACCCATTACTTGAGTTGGGATTTTCGTCGGCGATTAGGCGTGAATGGGCCTGGCGGGTGTCTCGCGGTGAATCACTCGCCAACCTTGCAGCTTTTGAGCATTTGATTTAACGTAACCATTCTTGGGAAGATACCGCTATGACATCAACTCTGATTTTATTGCGCCACGGTGAAAGTGAATGGAATGCCAAGAATCTCTTCACTGGCTGGGTTGATGTAAAGCTTTCAGATATGGGCGAAAAAGAGGCTGCCGCAGCAGGTGTATTACTCAAAAGCCGTGATTTATTGCCTGACCTCTTGCACACATCATTACTTCGCCGCGCAATCCATACTTCGCAGTTAGCTCTTGATGCATGCGATCGCCAGTGGATTCCAGTGCGAAGATCATGGCGCCTAAACGAACGCCACTATGGCGCCCTTCAAGGAAAAGATAAAGCAGCGACTCTGGCCGAATATGGGGAAGAGCAATTCAAATTATGGCGTCGTTCATTTGATGTTCCGCCGCCACCGATTGATGACGCAGATCCTTTTAGCCAAGCACATGATGTGCGCTACGCCGACCTCGGAAGTTCACTTCCAAAGACTGAATGTCTCAAGGATGTAGTTGCTCGCATGATGCCATATTGGGAAGAATCGATTCTCCCTGACTTGAAGACGGGTAAGACTGTACTTGTTACAGCACATGGTAATTCGCTTCGTGCACTTGTTAAGCACCTTGATGGAATTTCAGATGCAGACATTGCCGAGTTGAATATTCCAACAGGAATTCCATTGCTCTACCAACTTAACGATCAGATGATGCCCACGATTAAAGGTGGAGAGTACCTAGACCCAAACGCGGCGAAAGCAGCAATTGAAGCAGTTGCAAATCAGGGAAAGCGTTAAGCTTTTTCTGATGCGTATTCGCCAGTAACAAGGAAGTAGACGCGTCGGCAGACTGAGACTGCATGGTCTGCACAGCGTTCGTAATATCGTCCAAGTAGCGTCATGTCGATTGCTGTTTCAATGCCATGTGGCCATGCATCATCTAACAATGTTAAAAATAGTTTGCGATGAAGCTTGTCCATCTCGTCATCATCTTTTTCTAGTTGGATAGCGGATTCAAGGTCATGGTTTTCAATGACGTGGGCTGCCTTGGTAATGATCTTCCCGGCTACTTTTCCCATTTCTTGAATGGTGAGAGAAAGTTCTGGAGGTACCGCAGTTGATGGGTAGCGCATGCGAGCAACTTTGGCGATGTGATGGGCAAGATCTCCCATGCGCTCAAGATCGGCGCTCATACGCAATGAAGTAACCAAGGTACGCAAATCTCCTGCGACAGGTTGTTGCCTAGCTAATAGGTTCAAAATTCTAGCATCGAGATCATATTGCAAAGAGTCAATACGTGAATCCTCCGCGATGACTTCTTCGGCTAATTTCAGGTCTGCGGTGAGCAGGGCGGTTGTGGCGCGCTCCATAGCCGCCCCGACAAGTTGAGCCATCTCAACAAGGGTCGTTCCGACGGAGTCGAGTTCGTCATGAAAGGCGTCGCGCATGAGGGAATGTTATCTGTCCGAAGGCAATATCACCGCCTTGTAGGTGAACAGGAATTGAATGTGGCGTTAAGAGTTGTCGCTAATTTGCCCTATAGACCCTTTCGTGGAGGCCACGGGGATTGGAGTTCTCTACGATGGGGGTGTGTTTAAGCGAAAGAGCAAGCAGCAACAAGTGGTCACAGAGCGCTTGATTCCCGATGGGTTAATCGACCTCCTTTCGGTTATCGATGCTGAACATTTAATCCTGGCAGCTGGGGAAATAGTTCTACATTCTTCGCACGGCACAACCGCACTTAGCCTGGTTAAAGATGGACGATTGACCTCAGAACCCCTAGTGAATCTGGTCCGAGCGGTCCGCCGTTCTGGCCTTTACCAGGAAGCGACCGTTGAGTTGCCGCGTGGCCCAATCGGTGAAGGTACACATGATTTGTTGGTCCGCGTGACACCCGCTGGACACCAAGGGTTAGTAATTGTACTTATATT
>QYPT01000106.1 GCA_007280125.1 Streptomycetaceae bacterium
AAGGAAATTGCCAAGAAGCGTCAAGCTGTAATTGTTGAAGGCTATACCGATGTAATGGCCGCGCATTTGGCAGGAATTCCAACAGCGGTGGCAACGTGCGGTACGGCATTTGGTGCAGACCACATCCGAATCTTGCGACGCTTACTAATGGATGATGATGCTTTTCGTGGAGAGGTCATCTTTACTTTTGACGGCGATGCTGCGGGACAAAAGGCTGCGCTCAGAGCATTCAATGATGACCAGAAATTTGTTACTCAGACTTTTGTGGCGGTCGAACCCGATGGATTAGACCCATGCGATTTACGTCAACAAAAAGGCGACCTTGCATTGCGTGACCTCATTGCTCGCCGTGTTCCACTTTTCGAATTCGCTATTCGCACCGAACTTAAACAACACAAACTTGATTCGGCGGAAGGTCGCGTAAACGCACTCAATGCTGCAGCACCTCTTGTAAGCCAGATTCGGGATAAATCATTACGGCCCGAATACACCCGACTATTGGCTGGCTGGTTAGGTGTTGAAGTTGAAATGGTTACCGCCGCGGTTTCTCGATCCCTCAAGAGTGCGACACCGATGCAGGCAGTTGAATCAGTGGCTAATTCTGATTGGCGCCCCAATCCATCAGAGCCTCGTCTTGTTCTAGAACGCGAAGTTCTTAAAGCTCGCTTGCAGATGCCACTTCTTGCAAAGGGCTGGAAGGATATTGAGGCAGATGCATTTACCCATCCCGCCTACCAACAATTGCGCCGAGTAATCGATGAACATGGTGATTCGAACCTTCGGATGGATGCAATTGACGATGTACATATGAAATCTCTTATTGCTGAATTATCGGTCGAGCCCATTAGATCCGATGGCGAGGTCTCTGAGCGATATGTGGAATCTATTGTGGCCAGACTTCGTGAAGTAACGATGAGTCGGGCCATTGCCGAAGTGAAATCGACCCTCCAACGCCTCAATCCTGTGACCGAAGAGGCTCAATACACGGCGCTTTTCACCGAACTTGTCGCTTTGGAGGCAGGTCGGCGAACTTTGCATGACCTGGCATTGGGGGAGTTGTAGGACTAAGGATTTAGAAGCATCGCACCTGGTGCGCTAGAGTTTGCGCCTGCACCACCGCACTATTCCCTGATAGCTCAATTGGCAGAGCAGCCGGCTGTTAACCGGCAGGTTCTTGGTTCGAGTCCAAGTCAGGGAGCAATTTCTCAGGTTCACCCTTTATCCTTCCCGCATGACAAGAATGCGCACACAAATCCGAGCAGTAACTTCCTCGTGGCGAAATCAAACGCTGGCTGTGCGGGTGATTCGATTGTGGCTGGGAGTGACATGGATTTATGGTGGCTGGGACAAGGCCACCGATCCGGGCTTCCTCGGCAAAACCTCTAGTACATCAATCAGCAAACAGCTCACCGGTTATTCCACGTCATCACCGCTTGGATTTCTTTTCCGCCACATGATTGAACGCTCAACGGCTATCGGAATCATGGTGATGGTCCTGGAATTCGCGATAGGAATCGCAACCTTGTTATGGATAGCACCGACAACCACTGCATTTGTAGGTTTCATGATGTCGGTTGGCTTATGGATTGCAGTGACTTGGCACGTCAAGCCATATTTCCTAGGTAGCGATACGGCATATGCGGTTTTATGGTTAGCGTATTTTCTCACCCTGGTTGGCAAGCGCAGAAAAATTGATATCTCTCTTGATCGTCGTGGGGCAATACGCCTAGCCGGCGTTGGCATTGCATCGATTGCAGCTATGTTCTTGGGCCGCGGCCTTGCGAAAACAGTCGCACCTACTTCGACCACAACTGGCGCGAAGAGCGCTAAACAACTGATTAAGTTGGCCGATTTTCCGGTAGGCAATAACTATGAATTTGCTACCGCTGATGGGCAACCAGCAATCGTCTTTCGCACAAAGAACGGAGTTTTTGCCTATTCTCAAATCTGCACGCATCAAGGGTGCACCGTGCCGTACTCAACAGCCGATAAGGCGCTCATTTGCCCATGTCATGGTGCAACTTTTGACCCATTTAACGGGGCAAAGGTTCTAGCTGGACCAGCAAATACACCACTTTCCAGTATTAAAGTCGCTATCAGTGGCGCTTGGGTGGTTCTGGTCTAGTTCCTGCAATAATCCAACTCTAAGCCAACGTTCAGAGAAACTGAATGAGTTATGAAGGAAGTTCAGAAAGCCTGCCTGGCATCGTCTAATAGAAAGGTTTACTCACTGTGACTATCTCTCTCAGCTCGGTAAAAGAGAAACTTCTTCGTTCGACCACAATGAAGGTTGGACTAGCTTTCGTTCTCGGTGCCGGGGTAGCAGGTGGTGTTGCAACAGCAGTGACTCCTCCATCATCAACGGTAAAAGCGTGCGTAGATAATAAGACTCAGGCCTTGTTTTTGGCGGTTAACGGTTCATGCACTAAATCGCGCTCGCTAGTTGATATTGGTGGCGGCGCAATTAATGTGAAGGCCATTGCAGCAGCAGTGACTGCAAGTGTGGTTTCAATCAATGTTAGTTCAGCTTCAGGAAGTGGAACAGGCTCCGGGTCGATCGTGCGCACAAATGGATCATCAAGTTATATCTTGACTAATAATCACGTTGTTGAATCTGCAGCATCTGGCGGATCAATCGCCGTTGAACTAAATAGTGGAACACTTCTTCCTGCAACTATTGTTGGTCGCGATACGACCTATGACCTTGCGGTACTCAAAGTTCTTAAAGGTAATTTGCCGGTAATTGCATTTGGAGATTCCTCTCAATTAAGTATTGGTGACCCAGTTGTCGCAATTGGTTCACCCCTTGGACTAGCGAGTACGGTCACAAGTGGAATCGTTTCAGCCCTCAATCGCCCAGTTACAACGGGAAGCGTCGGGGCAGAGGCCTACATTGATGCAATCCAAACAGATGCTGCAATTAACCCCGGCAACTCAGGCGGCGCACTACTTGATTCACAAGGTCGCATCGTTGGCGTCAATTCAGCAATCGCCACACTTACATCGGGTGGTCAAAGCGGAAGCATCGGACTTGGATTTTCAATACCAATTAACGAAGCTAAGCGCATTGCCAATGAAATTATTGATACAGGTGCATCTTCTAGACCGGTACTTGGAGTCTTCTTTGACTCGACCTATACCAACGGTGCAAAAATTCTTAAGCTAAGCCCTGGCGAAGCTGCAGATAAAGCTGGCATCCCGGTAGGTGGAGTTATCGACTCTATTGATGGCATGCGAATTACCGATCAAGTCAGCGCGATTGTTCGCATTAGGTCATACGCTCCAGGTGCCAAGGCATCAATCGTCATTCTTATGCCTGATGGCTCGAAGAAAACATTCGTCGTAACACTTGGCTCGGCGCCTTCTCAGTAATCCAGTAAAGCTACAGGTCGGGATAGAGTGAGGCATGGCACTTTTTAGGTTACATGTCTCCCTACCCGATCGGCCAGGATCACTTGGCGCCGTTGCATCAGCAATCGGTTTTGCTGGTGGCGATATCCGTGGGTTGGTGGTGATGAAAAGCGAAGATGGCCGCGGCTATGACGACATTACGGTGGCAATCCCGGGAAATGACCCGACTGATTTATTGAATATTCTCGGTGATATCGGGGGAGTTGAAGTTCTTAAAGTTCTGCCTGTTGTATAACGCTAGCTCCCGCACTTGGTAGAGATGTAAAAAATCGTGGTTGCATAAAATCTGCTTCTGCAAATGCTTTATTGATAGCGGTCGAAATAGCCACTGAGTCCTGAGTTTTAATAAGTGCAATAGCGCTCCCGCCAAATCCACCACCGATCATTCGTGCACCTAATGCACCTTGACTCAATGCAATGTCAACCGCAAGATTGAGTTCAGGGCACGAGACGGTGTAATCATCACGTAAGGATTGGTGTGATTCAGTAATGATTCTTCCAAGATTGTGAAAATCATTCTTCTCAAGCGCTGATACAGCGCTGTGCACTCTTTCCATTTCGCTGATCCCATGACGGGCACGAATGAATTCCTGTGGAGTAAGTTCTTCCTTTTTTTCGAGTAGTTGGGTAAGAGTAATATCCCTCAGCGCAGTAACTAAAAATTTTCTTGCAACCTCTTCGCAATCGCCTCGACGCTCGGCATATCCACCATCCACAAGAGCGTGGTGAACCTGAGTATCGATAACAAGTAATTCAAGCCCATGGCTTTCTAGATCGATGGGAATTTGCCGTGTTGAAAGATCGCGACAGTCCAGAAGCAGTGCGAAACCTTCTTGCGCCATCAACGAGACTGACTGATCCATAATTCCGCACGGCATACCTACGTAAATATTCTCGGCCCTTTGAGTTATCTTGGCCAATTCCTTGAGGTTGAGACCGCAAGAAAAAAGTTCATTAATTCCCATGGCAACGCTGCATTCAAGGGCTGCCGATGATGATAATCCGGCACCTAGTGGAACATGACCATCGATAAGTAGGTCAAGGCCTTGATCAATCTCCATTGCCCACAAGACTCCCAACGGATAACGCTCCCACCCTCCAGCGCTTTCTGGGTTCAATTCTTGAATAGAGGTTTGAAAAGTTTCACCATCTCGCTGAAGAGATGCGACTCGGATTTGTGAGTCATCACGCTTTCTGATTGCCGAAACGGTGTAATCATGAATCGCAAATGGAAGGACAAAACCATCGCTGAAGTCAACATGTTCTCCAATGACATTCACGCGGCCAGGTGCTTGTGAAATTACATCAGGTTTCTCTCCAAAGATTCGAGAAAAGTCTTCAGAAATAGTCATAGGAGTTCAAGAGATAACGCAGAATCCAGAACCATTTGGTGCATATCACGAGTAGGTTTCCATTTAAGGACTGAGTATGCCTTCGTTATATCGGCTACAAGTACAGCAGGGTCTCCGTCACGTCGACCTGTAAAGATATGAGGTATCACTCGACCTAATACTTTCGATCCTGCATCTATAACTTCACTCACTGAGTAACCACTTCCACTACCAATATTGATGATTGAGTGTTTCTCTGGAATGAGTGCTTTTAGCGCTTCGATGTGAGCTTGGATTAGGTCTACAACGTGGACGTAATCCCTCACACAAGTCCCGTCTTTTGTTGGCCAGTCAGAACCAAATACCTGCAACGGATTATCCAGAGTGCTCCTTAGTGCATTTGGAATCAAATGTGTTTCAGGGTTATGTCGCTCGGGCATCCAGCCACGTGATGATTGGTGGGCGCCTGCAACATTAAAATATCGCAAGCTGATTGCAGATAAGCTATGGTTGATAGATTCTTCGGTAAGCATTTCATCTATGCGGGCTTTAGTCGCACCGTATGGATTAGTTGGAAGTGTCGTATCACTTTCAAGGATAGGGATTGATTGTGGTTCGCCATAGGTTGCTGCTGATGATGAAAAAACAATTTTCCCGATAGCTGCAGTACGCATTTCCGCCAAGAGGTTGGCCGTTCCTTCTACATTGACTGACCAATACAACTTAGGTTTAAGTACGGATTCGCCAACTAGTGACTTTCCTGCAAAATGCATTACTGCCTCGCACTCGAGGAGAGCTTTTGCAATAGTCG
>QYPT01000098.1 GCA_007280125.1 Streptomycetaceae bacterium
ACTTTACTAAGAAGACAGTTTTCATCTGGCAACAGATTCAGAAAATCGAAGGCACCTATCAGTTCGTCAAACTCAAGAGTGAGGACTCAATCCGCACATTAGAAATTGATGATGAAACTCTTGCCGCATTGAAGGCGCATAAAGTTAAGCAAAACATGGATCGTTTGGCTATGGGTGACAAATGGGAAGATCAAGATTTGGTTTTCACAACTTCAATTGGAAGACCAGTTGACTCCAAGACAGATTATCGTCAATGGCATCATGCGCTCGCAATCTCAGGGCTTTCTATCAAGCGGCTTCATGATGCACGCCATACTGCAGCAACTTTGCTCTTTGACCAAGGTATAGATATTGAAGTTATTCGACGCTTTATGGGTCACTCATCTGTACTTCTAACATCAAAGACGTATGTGCATCATTCTGCTCGTCAATTAAAAGGAGTGGCTAGCCGCATCGAAGCCATGCTAGAAGGTGCGTGAGATGTTACAGGTTTGGCCATTAGTTACAGCTAGTGGCCAAACTCAATCCTGCGTCTTGGAATATCTTTTTCTCACATCGTCCAGAGCTTCGCTAGTTCGTTTAATTCTCCACACACGCCATCCATTAATTGCTACTCCACCATTGAAATTCTTGGCTGCAGCAGTCGGTGATCCAAATATTTTTCCATCAATCGATTTAAGTTTTCCATTGGGATCCACGGTCATTTCTTCAATTACGCCGTGATTTTTTCGATTCCAGACAAGGATGTCACCTACCTGTACGGCACCAACTTTAATCAAATTCTTCATGCTGAGCATTCTTCACCCCTTTTTTTCTAGACATTACTTAGACGTAACAACAGATCTTTCCCAAAGTCCAATTCTTGCTTCATCTTCTTCTTCACTTACACCTAAGTAATTTAGGCTGGCACGTTCAAAAAGTCTAAACTGCCAAATAGCCTCGTCCATGTGGTCTGGATGAAAGACGCCAATGTCCGATAATTTATGAAAATCTGCGAGTGTTATTCCAGTGACTCTCTCGAAGAGTTGAGTATCGAGCGAGCTAATTACGTGGACAAGTGCCTCTTCGCGGTAATCAGTTAAGTACATAAAAACCGGCACGGCTTGGACGAATTTCTTAAGTTTTGATCTAAGAGTTTTAACTTGTTCCCTTTTAGCCTTCTTTGCCTTGTCCACTTCAGGATCATCGCCTGGAGGAGTACCAGTTTTTGGTTTCTTAGCATCTCTGACTTTTTGAGAATTGGAAATGATCTTTGACGCTTCCTGACGAAGATTCCTAAAGTCTTCCATTTGCTCAAGTTGTGCCAGAAGTTCCTCTTGTCCCAGTAATTTCTTGAGAACATTCTCTGAGAGGTCAATCAGTTTGTCACTTCCCCAACGCTTTGCAAGCATTGCTGCTCCTACGCGAGATGTTCCCCAATCCATGACGGCGTTCACATCTACCGGGTCCATACTGCCGCCATAAAAACGATAAATTGGTAAGAATTCGATTAGCTCATGAATGGTTTCTGCAGGCGATGACTTTGTTGTTTCTCCAGCAAGTTTAGTTCCGTATTGATAAACCAACGTCAGTGCTCGATTAGGATCAAAATCAAAGACAAAGCAGGTTTCTTTATTAATCGTTCTGGTTCCGTCATCATTTTTCGTTGCCCATGGAGACTGCACGCGAAATGCTGCTTGGAAATAGGACTCTGGAGCTTTGAGAGATCTTAAAATCAGTATTGCACCCCATTGGGGAACTGTTACTCCCGTCATCAATTTTGCGACTGACAAAGTAATAGTTTGTTTTCCAAGCTTGGCCGCCTTGGCTAGCATTGCATCTACTGGTTTTTTTGCTTCTGCTCCCATTTTGGCACCATTTCCAGCGGCAACATGAACGAGATAATTCTGAAAGAACGAATTACTTTCCAATTCCGCTTTCATGGCGTGAGCTGATGCAACCGCTGGGAGGAGCCAGACTGAGTGCTCCACTGCTCTTGCGAACATCGGATTGCTGTACGGAAAAGCTGGTTTTGAATTTGAAAGTAATTTTTCTTTTGCGGTCTGTACCAACTGACCACGAAGCATGTTTAGGAACTCTCTAACTCTTTCCTGATCCCTGAAGTGGTATTCCGCTCCTACTTTGTCAGCAGCAAAAAAACCAGACAAGTCGAATAATCCCTCTGGGCCATAATCGAGTTCGCTCGTTGTAAGGTCAGGGAGCGCATATGTAAACATCTGCATTTGAGGTAACTCGCGATAAGGATTCTTGACCGGATCATGGGTTGCCACTTCATCCCATTCTCGCTTTGCTTGTTGTTCGTTCGGGTAAGTCCAGTTAAATATCGCGTCTTCGTTAAATTCACCCTCAGTTAGTGCTCTAAATGGAGTGCCTGAAAGATAAAGATAATTTTTACTTGAAAGTCTCAGTTGACCCGCGTCAAGGTCATCAGCACTTGGGCCTTCTGGGTTAGCCGAGTAAAGACGTGGGATTCCAGATTTAAGCATTTCTGAAAGATCTTCAGCTTTTTCAATCTCTTCTTCTTCAAACTTAGTCGAGGAATCCTTTAAAGGGGCTGTCGAGCAAAGCTCTTTTGCTGCTCCCTGCCAAGCGCCAAAATGATACTCATCTAAGACAATACAGTCCCAGTCTATAAGGTGTAAATCAATGTTGTGTTCCTTGACTCCTCCCTTGGAAGTTGTACCGAGTAAATCTTGAAATGACGCAAACCAAACCATTGGTTGATCAATATCGGGGTCAACGAAAGTATCTCTAGATGCAAACACCCATTCACTAAAGTCAATATGGGACGACAGATCATCTCTCCAAGCATCTCTTACAGCTGGTTTATATGTGAGGACTAAAACTCTTTTCCATCTCATTTTTTCAGCCAACTTATATGTTGCAAAAGTTTTGCCAAATCGCATTTTTGCATTCCATAGAAATCTAGGAGGGTGGGGATCATTCGCGTGAGATTTAAAATATTCCTCCGTCAAAGAAACAGCATTGGCTTGCTCTGGTCGCAAGCCAAAGTCTTGCGTCCTAGATGAGTCATACTTTCGTCCTGATCTGACTGCGGCAATAGCAGCAGATATTTCACTTAAACTTGCTTCTACAACTTCGCTGACACGATTGATGCCTGCTAAATCAAGAACTTTATGAACTGCATGATCATCAAAATAGCTACCGTCGGCCTTCACGGCCTCTTCGTCGAGATGAATCACAATGCCTTCTTGTTCAGGATAAAGAGTTCCTGTTTGTTCCTTAATACGTACTTTAGGATCTAATCTTCCTGTGAATCCAACCTTGAATTTCCCTTTACCGGAAATGGTTGTTGAACCCACAGTTCGAGTCCACTCAGTTTCATACCCTGGCGCACTGTAAACATAGATGCGGCCAGGTGTTGTGCGTTTACTCATTCCTCATCCTCTTGAATTGCATCATAAAGCGGACCTTCGGTCTCTTCTCTCGATCCTGGTGGTCGGTACTTAACTCCTCCCGGCATGTGAGATTCCGGTATGGGATTGCTTAACGACAGTATTGGTTCTCGCTTGTGAATTGCGGATTCAATATATGCAATTTCAGCTTTTGTGAGTTTAAAGTGCGCATAAAGATCCTCATCAGCCCATTTCTTTGTCATATCCATGAGCGGGACAAATCTGAATCGATCAGGTCTAACATGTTGTGTCGACTTACGTTGCAGCACAAGGAACCGAACAAATTTCGTGGTTAAGAAATTTGCGTAATTTTCTGCTTCCTTCTTCGTCTTCCACACTCCAGCAATTAAATAGGTCTGAGTGCAAGCAGATCCAGGCGCTAATGCGATTGGTTCTCCTAATACATAAGAAATTTCTCTTCCGTGGCCATCTCCTGCCATAGGGATTATTACTTTGTACTTTTCTAACCATTCAATATTCTTCTCAATCTGAGATTTCTTAATGTAAGCAACATGGCTTCCGAAGATCAATGGGATTGAATCCTTGAAAGGTTTTGCTTCAGCACCTTTAAAGTTTGTGGTAATCGATTGCCCAAAAGGGAATTGCGAAGAAAATAGGGGACTTAAAGATAACTCTTCTTTTGCGGGACGACATTTCATAACAATCGAAGAAGCATTATTATCACGAATTACTACTCCATCGCCTTTTCTTAGGTCTCTTGTAACCGTTGATGTAATCTGCCCATCAATCCGCGTTGAGAATTCGCAATCTCCATCATAATTTCTATCCCACAAGAAGTAATTAACACCGCCTTTTATTTCCACTCCCGGGAAGCAATCGAACAGTTTTGGGTTATCAACAATTTTACGAATGCGGCGATCTTTAATCATTCGGACTCGAAATTCATCGAGGCCTTTTCCTCCCATGAACCATCTTGACGGGACAATCATCGCGACATACTTCGGCTGGAGATCCAACGCTCTCTCAATGAAGTAATGGTAAATAGGTGACTCACTGGTCCGTCCATCACCAGTTTGATACGGAGGATTACCAACAATCACATCAAATTTCATATCTTTCAGCTCCTCCGTTGGGTAGGTATTGTGGATAAATGCATATGCGTAATTCTCACGGCTATTGCCACGTTCAAGCAGGACCGGTGCGTGGCACTTGCGACAAGAGCCAATGGCCTTGCCCTCTTTATTGAGAATGTAGTCATGCTCAGTTTGAATGAATGGCACATTCCCATCAGGTGAATCAAACTTGATAACCGAGTGTGAACTTGAAGCGTCTCTTGATACGTAAAGTGATCTACGAGTCATTTCTCCATGAACCTGCGTGATTCCGCAGCCATAAAGCATTTTTCCAAGAATGTGCTGTGCTCTTTTTTCAGGATTAGGTTGCCACTCTTGAAGACCGTCCATAAGGCGAATAGCAATTTCACGAAGAATTGAACCTGATTTTGCTGCAGGGTCTAACCACTTCAGGTTTGGGTCAGCCCAAACCTCGTCTGGCAGGGTGTCCAGTAATGCCCTGGCTAGTATCGGAGGAGTTGGAATTGCATCTGAAGAAAGAGCGGCAATTACATCAAGAATGTCTGGCATACGTTTTGTGGAATCCAAAACGGTTGCTGCAGTGAGTTTCGCACTCATCACTTAACCTTTTTCTTAATTGGGCTCTTTTTAGACTTTTCAGTCCCACCTAAGGATGAATAGTGAATTGGCCCAAGATCAAGAGTCTTTTCTTCCCAAAAGAGATCTCGCTCAGATTCGGGGACAAGAGCACAGCTTTGAATTCGTTGGAAGCAACCTCCAGGCATGGGTAGCCAGTCGATAAGTTGAATCTCACGAGGATTGTTCAGCGAGTCACCTAATACAAAGTTCTCAGAAATTATCAGGTTCAAACAACTCAAGAAACCTATTGAGGGCTCAACAGTGTTTGAGTCATTTTGAAAATATCCAAGTATCTCATTAGCAACTCGAACTCTTACTTCGGTCACATTCTCTGGAGATATATCGATGCCATAGATCGAACTAACAGCTCTCAGTAATTTAAACTCATATTGTTCTCTTGATGAACAACTTGCTTTTGTTACAAGTTTCAGTTTTCTTCTTAAGATTTCAACCACAAAATTTCCTGACCCACATGTGGGCTCTAGAAACTTAATATCAAGAGCTTTAAATGCGTCTGGAAATAAATCGAGTATCGCATCCACTTCGCGCTGGTGAGTAAATACTTCAGCCAGCTCTCGCACTCTTGCGCGTGATCTGAGTTCTTCATATTCATACTCGATTGCATTGAATATTTCTTCGATAGACGGGTCCGACGAACCACCCGATTCATGCCAAGGTGAATCTTCATTTTGTAATTCCCAGCCGACATCTGGGTCTGCAGCTTTATTCGCTTGCCATGGACTCAACCACCATGAGGTATCCAAAGATCCAAGTTCCGGTTTTTGACCCGTCTTTGGAACCTCTTTTTCACCCGCTTGGTTCGAATCCACCGATTTCTCCTAAGAAAATAGTCCCCTGGCTAGGGCTAAAAATACTTGGGTTGACTGACATATGGGAGGTTTCCGGGTGAATTTAGACAATTAAATTCCTAAATCTGATTAACTTCATGGATTAATCAAAATCCCCCCTCGAGCCTGGAGGTTTTATAGTGCAATTCGCAAGCCTTAGACCATAAAAGATTAGATTCAAGCATTTGATTCACCGGCACCCATTTGTTTTTCAAATGACTGTCTAATTAAACCGATTATGTACGGCAGTTCCGATAAATTATTGAAGTCTACGGATACATCCCCATTTCCCCACCTACCCTTGTCTGAAATATCCTTCGAAATCTCTTTCGGATCATCAAGCTCATGTGGCGATAAATTAAGGGTTAATCGCATTCCTTTTGCTTTAGGAATGACGTCGACAAAATTGGTTTCTGCTTTATAAGCAACATAGAGTTTTAAGAAAACTTCAGTTACACAGGGGTCTAAAGCCAGCATAGCTTTTCTGAATTCTGCGAAAAGTTGTTCGTTC
>QYPT01000102.1 GCA_007280125.1 Streptomycetaceae bacterium
AGAAAATAGACACGCCGAGAGGCATTCTTGCACTTGTCAGCCATTGATGTCACTCTTCTTCTGGGAGCATAGACAAGGCTCTCACGGGAGCAAAAAATGAATGAAGCATCAATTATCATCATGATGGCAATCGCTGGCTTTTTATGGGCGGTGGCCGCGTACAGCGTTGGAGTCAAGGAAGGCGAGCGCAAGGGCTATGCCAGAGGGCGAGCGGTTGGCCGTCACGCATCATCGAGGGAAGTGAACTCATGAGCTTTCTCGATAACTATGAAGATATAGCAACACGCATTCAACGATTCTGGGCTACATATCCCAATGGTCGCATTGAAACTAACATCTTGGACTTTAACGCCGAGAAAGGTTATGTACTCATTCAATGCCGCGTCTGGCGAGATATTGAAGATCTTAATCCTGCCGGAACAGATATCGCATTCGGAAATGTGTCGGCCTACAATATCCAAATGAAGCGATTTTTCTGCGAAGATACTTCAACGTCCGCAATAGGTCGCGCAGTCGGTTTAGTGCTAGGTGCAGATAAGCGGCCAACAGCGCAGAACATGGCACAAGTTGAGCAAGTAGATCCAGCAATCATCAAAGCATCTGCCGATGATTATGATCCGTGGGCTGGTACTAATACAACAACAACGCCAATCAGCCAAGTAATTCCAACGATTGCAGAAGCTCTTACTGATAACGCAAGCGATCCGACTCCGCGATGCACACACGGCGCGCGCGTCTGGAAAACTGGCGAGAAGAATGGAAAGGCGTGGGCGCATTACAAATGCCAAGAAGCCAATCGAGCCAATCAATGTCCGCCAATCTGGTATGTCGTGGGAGCCGATGGCAAGTGGAAGCCGCAAGTCTGATGGATACGCAAGAATTGAGAATGGCTCTTCGAGAATTATTGCCGCAATACAAATTAAGTAAATTGGATTTATTGACTGTAACTGCAAAAGTAGATTCCAAAGGTAAAGCCATTACTTTAGAATTACATTACGTCGTGGACGGATACGAGGGGTAATAATGGGCGACATCGAAATCCACACAGCTCAAGGCTGGGTCAAACTTGATGACATCATTGCCGGCCAAGAGACTTGCTCAGTCTGCGCCAGCATCGAAGGAGCAGAAGGTGCTGGTTATGTCAAGTGTGACCCACCAGAGCTCATGATTTATCTATGCCGAGCGTGTAGGAAAAAGCATGATTAAGATGCACATGAGTGCCGCCGATGAATGGGCTATCTTTAATGAAGCGGCCAAAATTATCTTTGCATGGGACGAATCAAAACCACAGACACCGCGATATAACATGGGATTAAACAATTATGAGCAGGTTATCCAACACGCTGAATCGATGGCCGCTGAACTATGCGTGGCTAGATACTTCGGACTTGATTATGATCTAAACGATAACAAAGGCAAGATCAGAGCTGACGTTGGCAAGGCCATTGAAGTCAAGTGGACTGCCTATGTTGGCGGCAATCTCATCATCGCTCCATCTGATCGAGATAATGACGTGGCAGTTCTAGTGGTTGGAAAGTCGCCGGAATACTTTATCGTCGGCTGGCTACCGGTAATTTTCGCCAAGCGCAAGCGATTTAAGAATCCGCGTCAAGATACATGGTGGGTTGATCAGGGCAATCTGAATCCCATTGAAAACCTATCTCGGAGTGAATATGCGGCAACTGCAATTTGATTGCTCCATCTGCGCCAAGCTTTACGGAGACGGGCGCAAGATGCACGGGCTAACAAAGACGAGTGAATTAACGCTCAATGAATGGTTTACTCAATGCTCTGGGTGCGGTGCGTTTGGCATCAAGATCATCGATGATGAGATGGTCAAAGGCCTTGAATAGTTATCCACAGAAGTTATACACACAGGTGTGCAAGTATCGCCACACCGCTCTGACCAGCACTTATACCTATGCTCTTGACAAGCTGGTGTATCGTGAACTCTACAAACCGAGGGAGATTTAATGGATCCCAGAGAGAATGATTCTTACTCTTTCAAGGTTGTAGAGAATAAAGAGCGAAAGAAAAAACGTCTCTTAGTTCTCATCGTAGCTTCCTTAATCGGAGCAGTGAATGGCCAGAGCTATGCCTACGGCGTAGAACAAAGCGATCTACTCAAGCTTTATGCTCATTCAAGGATAGTCAATGATAAGCAATATCAATGCTTCTATCAGCTCATTACTAAGGAAAGCAACTGGAGAGTAGATGCTAAGAATGGATCTCATTACGGCATAGGCCAGATGAAGAATGCTAAGTATGGACGACTCGATGGCTTCTCGATGGTGGACTGGAGCGTTCGTTACATAACAAAGCGATATGGTTCGATGTGTAACGCATGGAGATTCTTCAAGGATAAGGGCTATCACTGATGACACAGTCGGCAAGGGCTAATGGTGGCACTCGACTCTGGTCGAAGATAAGGCTACGGATCTTGATTCGTGATGGTTATTGCTGCCAGTATTGTGGATCAGAAGATGCAACGACAGTCGATCATGTGGTTCCGATAAGTAAGGGCGGCACTGATGATCCGGATAACCTTGTCGCAGCTTGTACTCGGTGCAATTATTCGAAAGGAAACCGAATGGGTCAGTTTTTTGGACAGCCAAGGACACCTCTGACTCTTCCTTTCCCTCTTTCACAGGTAAACGAATCGACTAGCCATGACTAAGGCTGGACAGGCTCAGAAAAGGTCACTGGCGGTCGTTACAGGGCTCAGCAGTGATGAGCAGGGAATAGTTCTATCACCAGAGCGTCTAATTGGCTCTACAACGCCTAGAATCTCATCAAGGCTCAATGATCTGCCGTCAAAAGGTCACGAAGTCATTGAGTTCTGCGCCGAAATCGGACTCGATCTTATGGAATGGCAAAAGTTCGTGCTCATCAACGGCTTAAAATATAAGCCCGATGGCCGGTGGGCTCATTCGGTGGTGGCAGTCGTTGCCGCTCGTCAGAATGGAAAGTCCACGATTATGATTGCCCTTATCTTGACTCGACTTTTCAAGTGGAATGAGCCACTACAACTTGGATCAGCTCACACACTTTCAACATCTTTGGAGACTTTCAAGCAAGTTCTGCACTTTATCGAAGGCAACGAAGTTCTCAAAAGTCAGCTTGAAAAGGTTCGATGGGCTGGTGGAAGCGAAGAGATTTCCTTGAAGAACGGATCTCGCTATGTTGTCAAGGCGGCCAACGCCGCGGCTCGCGGATTCTCTCGGCCAGAGGCCGTCTATATGGACGAGACGCGAGAGCTCAAAGACATGCAAGCGTGGGCGGCCATGCGCTACACCATGATGGCCGCTTTCAATCCGCAATTATGGACGTTTTCAAACGCCGGTGAATCGACGTCAGTTATCTTGAATCAATTACGCGAGCGCGGATTGGCTTCGGCGGCTGGTGTAGAAGATGACATAGCTTATTTTGAATGGTCAGCATTTAACGACAAGATCAGAGACGAAAAGAATTGGATCGCCAGCAATCCAGCTCTAGGTGTAACAGTTCACGTCGATAACATTCGCGCATCGCTCAATGATGATCCAACAGTAGTTCTCACCGAAGTCATGTGTCGATGGGTCAATACAATTTCGGGAGCTATCCCTGCTAAAGAATGGCAAGAATGCGGAGTCGAAGCATTCGATCTTGATGTCGAGAAGGTGACGTGGTTCGGTCTAGATCTCTCACCGGACAGACACGACGGAGCATTAGTGGGAGCCCAGAAGAACGCCGATGGCACATTCAACATCAAGCTTCTGCACACTTGGCACAATGCCATCTCGCTAGACGATAAGGCCATCGCCAATGATGTAGCTCCCTATGCTCGCAAGTATCCAGTCGAATATGTGGCATTTTCCAAGATCACTAGCGCGGCCGTTGCGTCCAGATTGGCACCGGCTGGAATCCCAGTGATCGACATCGATGGAGCCACTTACACCGAATCTTGTGATCAGCTTCTCGGAGCAATCACTTCAAAAAGGTTGCGTCATGGCAAAAACGCAGAATTATCCAAGCAGATACTATCGGCCGTTCGATTGCCGATGGGTGATGGCGGCTGGAAAATTGGACGCAGAGCGTCAAGTGTCGCCGTCTGCGCGGCCGTTGCCGCAGCTCTCGCCACACATTTCGCGACACGCCCAGAGATGGAGATTGACATTCTGGTGGGATAATGTATAAGTCTTAGGTTTAGACTTAGACACATGGGACTATTCTCGCGCAACGTAACAACCGAAGCTCCAGCGATGACGTATGACGTCTCTGCGTCATTGGCTCCAGTAAACACAGTCTCATCGATTTACAATTTCTACGGAGCAAGCGGAATCACAGCTTCTCGCGCAGAGTTCATGAGCGTTCCAACGTGCGCCAGAGCGCGAAACATTATCTGCTCATCGGTTGCATCAATTCCGCTTCAAGTGCGCACTCGCGCAGATGGAGCGCAAGTAGAATCACCGCCGCGTGTAATCAATCAACCTGATCCACGCGTTCCCGGATCTGCAACATATAACTGGCTCTGCGAAGATTTACTTCTGCATGGTTACGGATATCTCAGGATTCTTGAAATATATGCCGACACGTATCGCATCAGAAGCGCGGAAAGAGTAGATCCAGTTCGTGTTGGAATCGTTACGAATGCGCGCGGATCTGAGATCTCATATTACACAATTGACGGAACACCAGTTCCAGAAAGCGGCGTGGGTGCTCTGGCAGTTTTCTATGGAAATGATGAGGGCATACTTAATCGAGCTGGTCAAACAATTAAAGCTGGCGCAGAATTAGAGCGCGCGGCGACAATGTATGCAAGAGATCCCGTTCCAACAATGGTTTTGAAATCTAATGGAACAGCATTGCCAGCCGATCGCATCGCCAGACTTCTCGATTCGTGGGGTACGGCTAGGCGCGCGCGTTCAACAGCATTCTTAAACGCTGACGTTACATTGGTGACTTTAGGATTCGATCCAGAACGTCTCCAGTTAAATCATGCGAGAAGCTATGTTAGTACCGAATTAGCAAGAGCTTGTGGCATTCTGGCCTATTACGTCGATGCCGAATCAGGTTCATCGATGACATATTCCAACGCATCATTGGCGCGTCAATCTCTGGTGGACTTCTCACTGCGATCAGTAATGACTTCGATTGAAGAGCGTCTATCAATGACTGGCATGGCCAACGATTTCGTTCCAGCGTCTCAAGAAGTCAAGTTCGATCTCGATGATTACTTGCGCGCATCACCAAAAGAGCGCGCCGAAGTTTACAAAATATTCTACGACATGGGAGTCCTAACAACCGATGAAATACGAATGAAAGAAGATATGGCACTATGAAAACAATCAAAGAAGTTCCATTGGACATCAACTTCTCAATCAAAGTCACGGCCACAGACTTTCCCAAGCGCGAAATCTCTGGTCGCATTGTGACATGGAATGAAACTGGATCTACATCTGCCGGATCAACGTCATTCTTGCCACATTCAATCACATTCGCTGATTCAACCAAGCTTCTACTTGAACATCGGCGTGAATCTCCCATTGGATTTCTCAAAAGTTACAAAGTCAGCAACGAAGGAATTGATGCCGTGTTTTCCATCGGCAATACAACGGCCGGCAACGATAGTCTGGTCGAGGCCAGTTCTGGATTGCGCGATGGATTTAGTGTGGGAGTAATGGCCGATAAGTACAAGAATGTTGATGGCGTTCTAGTCATCAGTGCAAGTTCACTCAAAGAAGTATCACTTGTCACAGATCCAGCAATCGCCAGCGCGAAAGTGAGCATCGCGGCAAGTGAGAATGAAGATTCTGATTCCGACGTGGAAGCAGATGCAATTCCAACAATTGAAGGAGAAAACGAAGTGGAATCAACTCCAGCCGTTCCAGAAGCAACAGCCGAAGCGGTTGAAGCTTCTATTTCAGTCACAACGGACGCCGCTCGCCCGTTGTATTTTACAAAGCCACGTTCACCAATCGTTACTGGTGGAAATTATTTAGAACATTCAATCCGCGCAAGTCTTGGCAATGAAGATTCTCGTCAGTACATCAAAGCCGCTGATGACACATTTACAACTAACCCGGGATTCTCACCAGTGTCATACGTTCGCGATGTTGCAATAAACACAACAATGGTTCGTCCAACAATTGAAGCTTGCGGTGGTACTCGTCCACTTAATTCATACGGAATGACAGTCTCAATTCCTAAGATCACAACTAACGCATCGGTTGCAACAGTAGCCGAAGGTGGAGATCCAACTGGAACTGACGATATTGCAAGCTCATTCATCAACGCCACTGTCATCAAAAAAGCCGGATATCAAAAGTTTTCGGTAGAGCTCCTCGACCGGTCAGATCCAAGCTTTTATGAAATCATGCTTCAAAATCTTCGCGAAGGTTATTCTCAAGCCGCTGATCAGTATGTCATCGCTCAGATTGTCGCTGGTGGAACACAAGGTGCAACTGTTGCGGCAACATCGGCCGGAATCATCTCTTATGTATCAACAGAAGCCGCGGCCGCATACAATGCGACAAA
>QYPT01000024.1 GCA_007280125.1 Streptomycetaceae bacterium
AACCATGATTGTGCGAGTCGAGGAGTTGTCGAGCAAGAAATTATCGGAAATTGCTCGATATTGCGACCTTGACTCAAGTTCTACCGAAGTTAATGTCACGGGGATAGTTAGCCAAGCGCAATCTGTAATTGCGGGCGATCTTTTTCTTGGCTTGGCTGGAACAAATACCCATGGCGCAAAATTCGCAGAGCTAGCGATTACTAATGGTGCAGTAGCGATTTTGACCGACGCCGAAGGTGCCTCAATTATTAGTGATAGCTCAGTGCCGGTTTTAGTAATAAGTAATCCGCGCTTGATTGCGGGAAACCTTACTGCTTGGTTCTATGGGTTCCCGTTGAATTCGATTTTTGCAATCGGCATTACTGGCACTAATGGAAAGACGACTACCACCACACTTTTGCACCAACTTTGGCAGAGCGCGAATATCGAATCTGCGCTGATTGGAACGATCGCGACTCAAATTGGTAGCGAAATTTTGCCGAGCAAGCGAACCACGCCAGAATCCGACGAACTACAAGCTCTTTTTGCGGTAATGCGAGAACGGCAGATCCGGAATTTAGCGATGGAAGTAAGTAGCCACGCCTTATCCCAAAATCGTGTAACTGGTTCGAAATTCAAAGCGGTTGCTTTCACCAATCTGACGCAGGACCACTTAGATTTTCATGGATCAATGGATCGTTACTATCAAGCAAAGAAATCGCTATTCACCTTTGAGTATGCCGAAAAAGGTTTTATAAACATTGATGGCGATTTTGGCAATCAGCTTGTAAGTGATTCTGAAATTCCAATAACCACAATTTCAAAATATAACCATAAAGCGAATTGGTATTACGAAGCCGCAGTTGCAACATCCAATGGATATGAAGTATCGATTAGAGGCATCGGTGGCGTTCTTATTTCTGGGAAATTACCACTTTTTGGTGAATATAATTTAGAGAACGCCATTATGGCTATCGCTCTCGCCGTTGAAAGCGGGCTAGATCCAATTTTTGTCGGTACCCAAATGCAAGCCATGAAAGGCGCATCTGGCCGGTTAGAACCAATAAATCTCGGCCAAAGATTTGCAGCCTTTGTAGATTACGCACATTCGCCAGATTCTGTAACTCGCGTACTGGAAGCTGCAAAAGCATTCACCGCCGGAAAAGTAATTGCAGTATTGGGTTGTGGCGGCGATCGCGATGTCACAAAACGACCCTTGATGGGAGCTGCACTCTCTAATGGATCTGACATAGCAATTTTTACTAGCGACAATCCACGGAGCGAAGCGCCACAAGTAATATTGGATTCAATGACTGCTGGCTTAAAAGTATCAGCGCCATCAAAAGTTATTGAAAATAGAAGTTTAGCAATCGAGTATGCAGTTTCACTTGCGAAACCTGGCGATACCGTTCTGTTACTAGGTAAAGGCCACGAGATTGGCCAGGAAATTGCTGGCGTTATTCATAGCTTCGATGATCGAATTGAGTTAGCTCGCGTAATTGAGGGGAAGTCATGATTCCGCTTACGGTCGCGAAGATTGCCGAAATTGTCGGTGGCGAAATAGTCGGGATAGATCCAACAACTATCGTTAATGGAGATTTCTTTTTTGATTCACGCACAGCGATAAAAGGCGGGGTATTTGCAGCGCTAATCGGCGATTCTAAGGATGGCCATGACTATCTAGATCATGCAATCTCTAGTGGTGCAATATTTGCGTTGGTATCTCGAGAGGTTAAAGCACCTTCTATCAAAGTGGCAAATGTTTTAGATGCGCTTGGAAAACTTGCGAATTACGTCCGGATGCAAATCAAAGATTTGAAAGTAATCGCAATTACTGGATCCCAAGGTAAGACAACCACAAAAGATTTGCTCGCCCATATTTTTAGCGCAGTTGGTAAAACCGTATCTCCAATTGGTTCATACAATAATGACTTAGGTGCGCCGCTTACGCTTTTAAAATGTAATTTAGATACAAAGTTTTGCGTGGTGGAAATGGGGGCTCGAAATATTGGAGATATCGCAAAATTAACTGATATCGCTAAGCCTAATGTTGGGGTAGTCCTTAAAGTTGGTAGCGCACACCTTGGGGAATTTGGCAGCCGCGAAAACATTGCGATCGCTAAGGGAGAGATAGTAATCGGACTTACTCCAAAAGATTTTGCAGTACTTGGAAGTTACGATGAATTCACGCCAAAGATGGCTATGACTACTTCCGCAAAAGTTTTATCATTTGGCGAGAGCAATAAATCTGATATTCGAGCTGCCGATGTTGAGTATCGTGAGGGCTATGCTCATTTTGATTTAGTTACGCCGCAAGGCAGGGAAGCGGTAGGGCTTCGAATTTTAGGAATGCATCAAGTTGCCAACGCTCTTGCAGCAGCAGCAGCGGCTACCGCGCTTAATGTTCCGATAGAGGTAATTGCATCCGCGCTTTCAACTGCAGAGGTAACTAGTAAGTGGCGGATGGAACTCAAGGATATAAATGGTCTCTTGATTATTAATGATGCTTACAATGCAAATCCTGAAAGCATGTTGGCAGCGCTGCGAACATTGGCGCTATTAAGTCAAGAGCGCGGCGGTAGATCGTGGGCTTTTCTTGGAACTATGCATGAATTAGGCAATTTGTCAGAGAGCGCGCATGCCGAAATTGCTACAGCGGCAGCGGCACTAGATATTGATCATTTAGTGGCAATTGGAAATCGCCAATATCAAAGCGCAGAGCCGATCGAAATGGTTTCCCACTATTACGCTCAACAAATTGATGCCTATGAACTTTTCTCACACTTCGAAGTTGGCGACGTGATTCTCGTTAAAGCCTCTAGAGCCGAACATCTTGAGATAATTGCTGCAGAAATTGCTAAGTTTTGGAGCGCTAAAACTAACGAACCGGAGGAGACGCCATGAAAGGAATTCTCGTTGCCGGAGCTATTTCGTTATTCTTAAGTTTTTTCGGTACACCGGGGTTAATCAAGATGCTGGCAAAGCGTGGCTACGGACAAATAATTAGAGATGATGGACCAACGACTCATCACGTAAAACGTGGAACGCCAACAATGGGTGGAATTATTTTAATTTTTGCAAGTTTTGTTGGATTTTTTCTGAGCCACTTAGTCACTGGTGTGACTATAAGTATTTCTGCTTTGTTAATTCTCGCTTTAGTTCTAGGTCTAGGTGGTGTCGGATTCCTTGATGATTGGTTGAAAGTTTCAAGAAAACAATCATTAGGTCTTTCTGGAAAGCAGAAATTACTTGGCCAAGCTTTAATAGCTGCGATCTTTGGAATCTTCGCAACTCGATTTCCGGACGAGAATAATTTGACTCCGATGTCGCTAAACCTTTCCGCAGTGCGTGATACCTCACTAAAACTTGGCGCAGTAGTTGTAGTTTTATGGGCAATTATTATGGTCTTAGCTTCAAGTAATGGCGTAAATTTAACTGATGGCCTAGATGGGCTAGCCACTGGCGCTGCCGTGATGACTTTCTTAGCATTTGTACTAATCGGAGTTTGGGAGTTTGGCCAAAGTTGCGCAATTAACCTTGGGCCAAAATGCTACAACGTCCGCGATCCGCTAGATCTTGCGGTACTAGCTGCTGCCTTTAGTGGAGCATGTTGTGGTTTTCTTTGGTGGAACGCATCTCCGGCGCGAATTTTTATGGGAGATACCGGCTCGCTCGCTCTTGGTGGCGCTTTAGCTGGGCTGGCGATGACGTTGCGCACGCAATTGCTATTAATTCCACTAGGTGGGCTATTTGTAATCATTACGCTTTCGGTAATTATTCAAACCGGATATTTTAAATTATCTGGCGGTAAGCGGGTATTCAAAATGGCACCCCTGCAACATCATTTCGAATTAATAGGTTGGGGCGAAGTCACAATTGTAATTAGGTTCTGGATTATTGCTGGGCTCTCAGTTGCTGCTGGATTAGCATTATTTTACGCGCAATGGGTTGTTGCTTAATTAGCCATGTCCTTCCTCGAATCTCTCAAAAATAGAAATATCGCAGTAATTGGAGCGGGCATTACTGGTCAGGCAATGTTGAGTTTTCTGGAAAGCAAAGGCGCGCAAGTAAAACTTATCGATGAGAAGAAAATTAACGAAAGTGTAATTACTGAAATCAATAGTGATTTGTTTTCGCAGTTTTCATTAGCTTGTGTCTCACCTGGTTGGCGAACCAATCACCCAGTTATTTCGGAATTTCGCAAATTAGGCACGGAAATTTTAAGTGAAATTGATTTGGCATGGCGGGTAAAACTTGAAATTCTACCAAATCAAAAATGGGTTGCGCTAACTGGTACAAATGGTAAGACCACCACAATTCAAATGGTTGCATCGATTTTTGAAGCAGCTGGATTAAGCGGAACTGCTTGTGGAAACGTTGGCGAAACAGTCATTGCCGCAGTCACCTCAGCAAACAAATATGATGTTTTAGCGTTAGAGCTCTCATCTTTTCAAATTGAATGGTCGAATGAAGCTAAATTTGAAATCGGTTGTATTCTAAATATTGCGGATGACCATATTGATTGGCATGGTTCATTTGAAAGTTATGCAAAATCGAAAGCAAAATTACTCGGCATGTCCCAAAGCGCGCTTTTGAATTTAAGCGACCCGGAAGTAATGCATTACTCGACTAGCTATTTAGGTAAGAAGTTTTACTTTTCCCTTGAAACTCCAAAGCCAGGGGAGTTAGGGCTAGTCGAAAATCTCTTGATTGATCGCGCTTTCACCAATAGTGACGCTGCTGAAGCAATTGGAGAATTACAAGATATTTCGCCTGCGGTCCCACACAATGTCTTGAATGCCCTTGCGGCTGGAGGTATTGCGAGAGCGCTGGGAATTTCTCCAGAAAAAGTACAACAAGGTTTGAAAAACTTTGTACTTGATCACCATCGGTTAGAACTAATTCTAGATAAAGCAGGCATTAAGTGGGTTAACGACTCAAAAGCCACAAATCCGCATGCTGCGTTGGCCGCCATACTTTCACAAAGCTCTGTTATTTGGATTGCTGGCGGATTAGCAAAGGGGTCGGATATGAACGACTTAGTAACTCGTGGGACAAATAGACTTCGGGAAGTTATTTTGATTGGCCAAGATAGTGACATTATTAAAGTAGCGCTAACTAAACATGCCCCACAAGTGCCAGTACACATTATTACAAGTGATCAAACCGGCGAAGCTTTGATGTTAGAAGTTGTTACGTTGGCGAAATCGATTGCAAAAAGTGGCGATACGGTTCTACTAGCTCCAGCATGTGCTTCTATGGATCAGTTCATTTCATACGCAGATCGAGGCAATGCATTCACAAAAGCAATCGAAAAATTGGTGGCAAAAAATGGCTAAATCAAAGAATTTCTTTGCAAAACCCGAGGCTTCATATTATTTAATTCTAATAGCGATCACTGCTCTAAGTAGCCTTGGTTTGCTGATGGTACTTTCGGCCTCTGCGGTTCGCTCGTTATATGAAACTGGGAATTCTTTTTCGATTGTGGGCCGGCAAGCTTTCTTCTTAATTTTGGCTCTATTATTAGGTTATTTATCGATGAAATTGAAAGCTAAGCTTTGGGATCGTATTGCACCGCTCTCGTTGCTGGCTTCATGTGTCGTCTTACTATTACCGCAATTACCTGGTTTCGGAAAAACTGTTAATGGTAATACCAACTGGATTGTGATTGCTGGTTTCACAATCCAGCCGAGCGAATTCGCGAAGATGGGTTTTATAATTTGGTGCGCTTCTAGACTATGGCAACACGATCAACGCATTGCGCAAGGAATCAAATCGAATATTTGGATCTCACTGACCCCTGGGTTTCTTTTGGTTGAAGCACTTATCTATAAAGGCAAAGATCTTGGCACTGCCGTAGTAGTAGCTTTGATATTTGCTGGAATACTTTTTATTGCAGGTGTTCCATTAAAAGAGCTTTCAGTCGCAGGCGCTCTAGGTGGATTAGTAGTTGCGGTTTTAGTTATTACCCGTAAAAATCGATTAAATCGGTTCTTTGCACTACTTGATCCATTCTCCGTTCAGTACTACAAAGGAGCCGGATGGCAACCAGCCCACAGCTTGATGGGTTTAGCTTCTGGTGGCTTATTCGGAATTGGCTTAGGAGCGAGTAGGCAGAAATGGGGAACGCTCGCAGAAGCTCATACTGATTTTATTTTTTCGGTAATTGGTGAGGAACTTGGATTATTAGGAACTTTAGCGGTCCTTCTGTTATTTGCCGGTTTAATTCTTTCAATTTTCAAAGTAGCGCTCGGAGCAAGTACTAGTTTTGAAAAGTATGCGACTGCCGGAATTGGCTGTTGGTTCTCTATGCAATTGACCTTGAACATTGGTTCGGTCGTCGGGCTAATTCCAGTCGTAGGTGTAACTTTGCCGTTTATGTCCTACGGTGGATCTTCACTGCTCTCAGTATTTATTGCGGCAGGTTTCGTGCTTGGCGTAGCTCGAAGGACACCAAATATTAGAGAAGCGATTTTGCAACGTAGAAAACTTAAGTTGGTTAAGTAATGGCAACTGGAGCTAAAAAAATCATTCTGGCCGGAGGTGGAACTGCTGGCCATATTGAACCAGCCCTTGCGGTCGCAGTGGAATTGCAAAAAATTGACCCGGCACTGCAATGTGAGTTTATCGGAACTAAAACTGGGCTAGAGAATGAGTTGGTGCCTAGTCGTGGTTTTCCATTGAAAGTTATACCTAAAGTTGCGCTGCCTCGAAAAATTTCGCTATCAATATTAAAATGGCCGTTTGCTCTAATCGGAAGTGTATTCACATCAATTCGCATCATTAAAAACGCTTCAGTTGTTATTGGTTTTGGTGGCTATGTCGCCGCATCTGCTTATTTAGCCGCGGCTGTATTACGAATTCCAATTGTTATCCATGAAGCAAACGCTAAGCCAGGGTGGGCAAATCGTCTCGGTAGATTTTTTGCAAAGATCGTCACCGTGAATTTTGGCTCAGTCCAACGAAAGTGGCCAGAGTCCATCAATACCGGAATGCCCTTGCGAGATGACATTGTTGCGGTTTCCCAACTTAAACCAAGTGAATTAGCTGAACTTAGAATTAGCCAAGCAAAGGAATGGGGACTTTCTCCCGATAAACCAATTATCGCGGTCTTCGGCGGCTCACTTGGTTCGGAGCGAATTAATAAAGTAGTTTCGGAATATCTTGGTTCCCAAAAATATCCGATTCAAATAGCGCACGCAGTCGGGATGCATAACACGCTACCAATTGCCCGAACTGGCTATTTCCCAACTCAATATTTTCATAATATTGCCCGGGTTTACGCAGCTGCTGACATCGTAATTTGTCGGAGTGGCGCTGTGACTTGCGCGGAGTTGGCAGTAGTTAATCGGTACGCGATTTTAATTCCACTTCCAATTGGAAATGGCGAACAAGAAGTGAACGCCGATGAGTTAATGGCTAAGAATTCGGCCACCATGATTAAAAATTCAGAATTTACCGCCGAATGGCTTGGTAAAAATATTGAATCTGAAATCGCGAAGAGCAAGGCTTATTCATCGATGGCGGTAACGGTAAAAATTAAAGAGACTGCAAAAGATATTGCAAAACTTGCGCTATCGGTGAGCAAATAATGAACCCTATAAATTTCGTCGATTTCAAATTGGCAAAAGTCCATTTAATTGGAATTGGTGGTTCTGGCATGAGCGGAATCGCCCGGATATTGGTGGCGCTCGATATTGCGGTTTCTGGTTCGGATATTAAAGATTCGCAAGCGTTACAAGGACTTCGAAAGTTAGGGGTGGCAGCATTTGCATCGCATGCCGAAGAAAATATCGCAGGTCGGGATATCGTCGTAATTTCTAGTGCAATTTCAGAATCAAATGTTGAACTTAAATATGCCAGAGCGCACAACCTGCCTGTGTTATTACGCGCCGAAGCGCTAGCAATTCTCATGTCCCAAAAGCGTTCGGTCGCAATTGCTGGCACGCATGGTAAGACCACCACCACCTCGATGTTAACTGTGGCGTTGCAACATTGTGGTGTTGATCCATCCTTTGCAATTGGTGCGACCGTTTCAAATTCCGGGACTAACGCTCATCACGGTAGTGGTGATGTATTTGTTGCTGAAGCAGATGAATCTGATGGATCTTTCTTGGTATACAAACCAGATGGAGCCATTATCACCAATATTGAACTAGATCATGTGGATCATTTCGCTGATGAAAAAGCAGTCGATGAAGTGTTTGCTAATTTTGTCGGAACGATTCAGAGCGATGGTTTTCTAATTATTTGCGGGGATGACCCAGGTGTGCGACGGTTAATTCCAAAAATAAATTCAACGAGCATTACTTTGGCAACTTACGGGGAAAGTTCAGACTGTGATTTGAAGGTAGATCGGATTGCGTTAGATTCTAATTCTGCAAGCGCTCGAATAACTTGGCGTGGAAGAGTTCTCGGTGAACTCCAACTTTCAGTCCCGGGCAGGCATAATGTATTAAACGCGGCTGGTACTTTAACGGCCTCTTTAGTGATGGGTTATCCAGCTCCAGAAATTATCCAAGGATTAAAAACTTTTACCGGTGCTCGGCGAAGATTTGAATTAAAAGGCAAAGTTAAAGGCATTACGGTGATTGACGATTATGGCCATCATCCAACCGAGGTTCGAGTAACGCTAGAAACTGCTCAAAATTACAATCCAAATGGTCGGGTATTGGCCATATTCCAGCCCCACAGGTTTAGTCGCACAGCTCATTTTCTAAGCGAATTTGCAAAGGAATTATCGATTGCCGATAAAGTTTTTCTGCTTGAAGTTTATGCAGCGAGTGAGACCCCAATCCAAGGCGTGACATCTTTAAGCATTGCCCAAAAAATGGATCCAACAAAAGTAATTTACGAACCCTCAATGCCTACTGTTATCGAGATGGTTGTAGAGATGGCACGCCCGGAGGATTTGATAATCACGTTAGGTGCGGGCGATGTAAATTCGTTAGGGCCACTAATTTTAGAAGCTATTTCAAACCGTGGGAAGATCGAGTAATTGTCCAAACTCAAACGGAGATTTGTCACCGTTCTACTCTTGCTTACAGTTGCCAGCACTTCCTACCTTTTTGGCTGGTCTCAAGTCTTTTCCGTTAAATCAATCGCATTTACTGGGGTTAATGCTGCGGAAGAAAAATTGGTAATTAAGAGAATTGAAAATCAGCCAGCAGTTATGCAAATCGGAGCTCCATTAGCGAGGGTTGATAAGCGGGTTGTGTCGAACCGAATTTCAGAATTGAACTGGATCAAATCGATATCGGTAAAACGGAATTGGCTTTCCAAAGCGATCGAAATCGGGATAGCTAAGCGAGAGCCGATAGCGGTGATACAAAATTCTAATGGTCGAACTTTCCTAGATGATCAAATGGAAATATTCATTATTCCAACCGATGGTCAATTACCTTCCGAAATGGCAAATCTCCCAGAATTGATATTGAATGATCGGTCGCAATCTTCCCTCGCAGCATTTGACCAGTTACACCGTGGCATTGCAGCGGTTGAACCGGCGCAAATCAACGCCAAAGAAATGAGAGTTCAAAGTTATCTAGTGAATAGCCCGGCATATTTATTGACTGCCTTGGTGATAGATGGTCGATCCCTAAAAATTACCTGGGGTAGTAGCCAAGATTTACCCTTGAAAATCAAAGTATTACGGGAGTTATTACTACTGCCAGAAAATGCGAAAATAGTGCGGATGGATTTAACAACTCCACTTTCGCCTATCGTTAAATAAAATACTAAAAATCATTATCAATTAATGTCATCGTGTCGGTCATTGATTGCGTAGCGCCGCACCCATACTTTTGCGCATCAGATAAAGAGACTCTGAGCCTCAAGTTGAGGATTAGAGTTAAGGGAGAGGCGCATCGTGGCATCACCACAGAATTATTTAGCGGTTATCAAA
>QYPT01000086.1 GCA_007280125.1 Streptomycetaceae bacterium
AAGCAAACCCTCGTGAGCGTCGAAGTGTAGAGCCAAGAAGGGGCCTAGGTCTAACTCGCTCCTGGAATACGGCAGACTTAGGGCCATGAGCCCACGAATTTCATCTCGAATCGCCGCAATCGCAGAATCCGCCACCTTGGCCGTTGACGCCAAGGCCAAAGCGCTCAAAGCCGCCGGACGTCCCGTTATTGGATTCGGCGCGGGAGAGCCAGATTTTCCGACACCTGATTACATAGTCAACGCGGCTATTGGTGCTGCAGCTGTAGTTTCTAATCATCGCTACACACCAACTTCGGGTTTGCCTGAATTGCGCACTGCAATCGTTAATAAGACCAAACGCGATTCAAACTACGACATCACTGTCGATCAAGTCCTTGTAACCAATGGTGGCAAGCAAGCGGTCTATCAAGCTTTCGCAACAATTGTCGATGTTGGAGATGAAGTTCTTTTGCCAGCACCGTATTGGACGACTTATCCAGAATGCGTGAAGTTGGCAGGTGGAATCCCTGTTGAAGTTTTTGCAGATGAATCCGCTAACTACCTCGTAAGTGTTGAGCAACTTGAAGCTGCTCGCACCCCAAAGACCAAAGTCTTGCTTTTTTGTTCACCAAGCAACCCAACAGGTTCGGTTTACTCCCCTGCGCAAGTGAAAGCAATTGCCGAGTGGGCGCTTAAAAATAATATCTGGATTATCTCCGATGAAATTTACGAACATTTGCTCTACGACGGTGCGACTGCGCCAAGCATCCCTGTTCTGGTTCCAGAACTAGCCGAACATGTAATCATCTTGAACGGAGTCGCAAAAACTTATGCGATGACCGGTTGGCGAGTTGGCTGGATGATCGGACCTAAAGATGTCATCAAGGCGGCCACCAATCTTCAATCACATCTTTCTAGCAACGTATCGAACGTTTCTCAACGTGCAGCAATTGCTGCGCTCACTGGAGATCTAGTCGCCGTTCACGCAATGGGTGAAGCGTTTAATCGTCGCCGCAAACTCATTGTCGGACTACTCAATGAAATTCCAGGATTTGAATGCCCAACCCCGCAAGGCGCTTTCTATGTATACCCATCCGTCAAAGGCGTCTTGGGCAAAACTATCCGAGGCAAAACACCGACTACTTCAGCAGAATTGGCAACGCTAATTTTGGAAGAAGTTGAAGTTGCTGCTGTGCCAGGTGAGGCATTTGGTCCTTCAGGGTACTTGCGTTTCTCTTACGCTCTCAGCGATGAAGATATCGTTGAAGGCATTGGGCGAATCAAGAAACTTATTACTGAAGGTTAATTCCAACCAGATTAACTTCAGGAATTAATTCAATTCCAAATGTGCTCAATACTTTTTCACGCGCCTCTTTAGCCAATGCCGCAATATCTGAAGCGGTTGCAGTCCCAGAATTTGTAAGTGCCAAAACGTGCTTACTTGAAATACGTGCACCTGAGACCGAATCACCTTTGTGCACTCCAGCATGTTCCATCAGCCAGGCAGCGGAGACTTTCACGCGACCATCGTTTTGAATCCATCGTGGCGCATCATCAGGCAATTTACTAGCAACTTCACTACTGATGATTGGGTTTGTGAAAAAAGATCCAGCTGACCAAGAATCATGATCTTCTGATTTAAGAAGCATCCCTTTCTGTGCACGAAGTGCCAAGGTTTTTTCTCGTGTAACTACCACTCCCGCTTTTTCACCGACGGCGATTCCGAGGGCAGCGGCTAATTCCGTGTAAATAATAGGTGTGGTCATTTCTCCCATGCGAAGCTGAAATGCAACATCCAGTACAACATATCTATCTTTCTCTAACTTGAACTTAGAACTCCGGTAGGAGAATTCGCATTCCGAGTTAGTAAATGTTCGGATCGCTTTTTCGCGACGATCATATGTTCGCACACGTGTAATGAACTCTGACACCTCATGCCCATATGCCCCAATATTTTGAATCGGTGCAGCACCAACCGTTCCAGGAATTCCGCTCAAAGTTTCTAACCCAGCAAATCCTCGAGAAACGGTGGTCTCTACAAAAGCATCCCAATTCTCCCCTGCGCCAATTGTCAGTGTTGCTCCGCTACAAGCATCTACTTCACTTTCAATATTGGTGTTTGAAATACGAATGACCGTCCCATTAAATCCAGCATCGCTCACAAGGATATTTGTGCCTCCACCCATAATAAGTATGGGCGAATCCCCAGCACCTTCAATTGCCGCGACAATTTCCGCTTCCGTAGAAACCTCTATGAAGTTAGTTGCAGGTCCTCCGACCCGGAGACTTGTGTAATCCGATAACTTTTTCATAATGAGCTCATCTGTGAAAACGAAACCAGCGCTTTAGACATTCCTAAAACCTTTACTCCTGCCGAAGTTGCCATAATATCTATCCGCACATCATCGCCATGTACTTCCGTGATGGTCCCAGAAACAGTGAGATCAACCTTTGCTCCTGCCGGAACAATCACGGGCTTAACAAATCGTCCGGAGAATTCTTTTACTGGAGCGGAGCCGCCTGCCCAATCGGTAATGAATTTCCCAACTAATGCCATGGTTAACATTCCATGGGCAATGACATCAGGCAAGCCAACAGATTTTGCAAAAACTTCATCTTGGTGAATCGGGTTTTGGTCACCACTTGCATTTGCATAAGCCTTGAGTAAGTCGCGATCAATCCAGAAGACTTTTTGCGCGATAACGGATCCAACTTCAATCATGATCTCACGACCAAAGTTGACCACGTTGAAACGATAAGTTCGTTTCCTGAATGTAAATCAGAACGCACGGTTACGATTTCATTTCCTGCGGCTACTTTGTAATTTTCAATAGTTGAGGAGCACCGCAACGTATCCCCTGCAACTATGGGGCGATGAATCTGAAACTTTTGATCTCCGTGAACAAGACGTGACCAATCCAATCCAACATCGGGATCAGAAAGTAATTGTTGAGATTGGGCCAAAGTTATACGAATAGAAAATGTAGGTGGAGCTACGATCACATTATTTTCGCCGAGCACGCCGGCAAAGGCATCTATTTCAGATTGAGTGACAGTAACTACATCCGCACCAGTAAAAGTGCGCCCGACGGAATCGGGATTGAGCATTATCGAGTTTCGCGGTGAACTGTTGAAGCCTTGCAACGTGGACAGAACTTCTTTAGCTCAAGACGATCTGGATCGTTGCGACGGTTCTTCTTTGTGATGTAGTTGCGCTCTTTGCAATCAACGCAGGCCATGGTGATTTTTGGACGAACGTCCGCGCTCTTACTTGCCATGGTCTTGCTCCTTCATTGTTTGATTTCGTCGGTTTTACAGTTCTTCGAGGCGTCAGGCTACCCGACGACCCTGCATGTTGCGAAATTGCCACTGCCATCGTGCTGAACTACTAGTAGCGGAGGCCGGATTTGAACCGGCGACACAGCGATTATGAGCCGCTTGCTCTACCAAGCTGAGCTACCCCGCCAAGGGTAAAAAGGGTTCGGTAAGGAAATTTCGAGCCCCCCAACGGAATCGAACCGTTGACCTTTTCCTTACCATGGAAACACTCTACCGACTGAGCTAGGGGGGCACTTAACAATTAGCGAGCGTACATGCTTGCCCAGCCATTGGCGAAAATGACTAGTTCTACAGTGCTGGGTTGAGCGTCACTTTGCCTGTTGTTTCGCGGGCCAAGATCGCACGATGAGCATCAGTGGCCTTACTCAGAGGAAAGACTGGACCGATGACAGGCTTAAGCGCTCCGCTGAGGATAAGTCCAAAGAGTTCCACAATTACATCATGGAGCAATTCCTTATTATTGAAGCAATGGGCCAACCAAAAACCTGAAATCGTCTTTGTGCCACCGACAAGTGCACCAGGGGCAATCGGAGTCGCCGCTTTTCGGGAAGCGGTTCCGAAGGTGACCAAGCGGCCAAATGGTGCGAGCGCTGACAGTGAATCATCAAAAGTTTTCCCGCCGACCATTTCTAAAACAATATCCACGGCCGTTCCATTATTTGCAGCGAGAAGATCCTTCTTCAATTGAGTCGATTGTGCATCTACCCACACATCCGCGCCCAATGACATCACGAGATCTTTTTTTGCGGGAGAACACACTGCAATAACCCGTGCGCCCCACATCTTTGCTAATTGAATAGAAAGACAACCAACGCCGCCAGCAGCTGCGTGAACAACAACGCTCTCTCCAGCCTTCACATGTCCCATAGTCTTGAGAATGTGCCAAGCTGTCGCACCTTGCACAAACATTGCAAGGGCTTGTTCGTCGCTCACACCTTCAGGCACATCAATCATGTATGCCTTGTTGGCTAATGCTTTCTGCGCATATGCACCTGTCGTAACGGAGGCCAGAACACGGCGACCAGATTGTGTTGTGCCCACAACCTCAAGGCCAGGAAAGAGTGGAAGAACTTGCTCTGCAAGATATCCATTTTCGATCTGGTGGGTATCGGCATAATTCACGCCGATTGATGTGACATCAATTAATTCCTCGTTTGTGCCTGGAATCGGATCATCCATATCCACGTATTCCATGACCTCAGGGCCGCCAAATCTGGATACTTTGATTGCTTTCATGCCTGCAATCGTAAGGCGTTAGAGACTAATTGTCCCACCACGACTATTCTTATGGCTATGAATGAGCATGCACTTCAGATTCGCATGCTTAAAGGAATCGCTGAACAGAACTTAGCGCGTGCAGTATTTGACGAGGTCTGGCCAAGCGAAGAAAATGGAACGCAGGTTACGTCAAATTTATTGCAAGCAATGGTACATAACGGAACATATGTAGCCGGTGCATTCTTGGAAGATGAAATTGTTGCCGCGGCATTTGCGTTCCCAGGTTTAGATGAGAAAAAGCACCTCCACCTGCACTCGCATATGGCTGCGGTGAAAGAGCCATACCGAAACCAAAATATCGGTAGCGCTCTAAAAATGCATCAAAAAGAGTGGGCGCTTCAACACGGATATGACACGATTCGATGGACATTTGATCCATTGGTTCGACGCAATGCAAAGATTAATTTGGTGAAATTGGGAGTAGATGTCTTTGACTATTTTCCTGACTTTTACGGGAACATGGCAGACGCGCTAAATGCTGGAGATCCAACTGACCGCGTGATCGCAAACTGGGAGTTAACGCAAGAGCCACGAGCCGAAATTGATAGCACAGGAATTTCAGTTGCGCTCGCAAACGAAATTGGTAAGCCTGTTCAATACGGCGCAACTGGTGCAACGGTTCTTTGTTATCTACCTGATGACATCATCGAAATTCGCTCAAAGAATCCCGCTCTAGCCCGTGAGTGGCGCCTGGCACTTCGTAATCAATTAGAACCCCGTCTAGAAAATGGCTGGCATATCCGCGGATTTACAAATGATGGTGCCTACGTTGTTACAAAAACAGAAAAGGTGAAATAAATGAAGATCAAGAGCGTTGAGATTCGCGTCGTTGAGTTGCCGCTGGTCCGACCGTTTCGAACTTCCTTTGGTACGCAGCTAGAACGCGAACTGCTACTCATGAAGATTACTACGCATGAAGGCACCGAAGGATGGGCCGAATGTGTAGCAATGTCGGAACCTCTTTATTCACCTGAATACACGGCTGGTTGCCAAGATATTATGGAACGTTTCCTCTTGCCAGCAATCTTTGAATATGGCGATATCCGTGCCGAAGAAGTTGCAGGCGTTCTAAAACCTTTTCTTAGCCATCAAATGAGTAAGGCGACAATTGAGACAGCAATTCTTGATGCCCAACTCAAATTAGATGGAATTTCATTTGGCTCCTACCTTGGATCTTCTAAGCCAGAAGTCGATTGCGGAGTTTCTGTAGGTATTGCCAACAATATTGATGCATTAGTAGAAGAGGTATCTCAGTACATTGGTGAGGGATATCGCAGAATTAAGTTAAAGATAGAACCAGGTTGGGATTTAGAACCAGTGCGAGTTATCCGAACCATGTGGCCAGATATTCCATTACAGGTTGATGCTAACCAAGCTTATACTCGTAATGACACTGATTTGCTTAAACAACTAGACCCGTACAACCTTCTCCTGATTGAGCAACCCTTAGATGAACATGATGTATTAGGTCATGCAATGCTTTCCGCCGCGGTGAATACACCTATCTGTTTGGATGAATCAATTACTTCATTTGAAGCAGCGCGCGACGCACTTGCTCTCAAAGCAACAACTGTAATCAATGTTAAACCTGGACGTGTTGGTGGTTATCTTGAATCAGTAAAGATTCATGATCTCTGCGTGGAAAATGGCATTCCTGTGTGGTGTGGTGGAATGCTTGAAACAGGAATCGGTAGAGCAGCAAACGTAGCTCTGGCATCGCTTCCGGGTTTCACTCTTCCAGGAGATACAAGTGCTTCATCGCGTTATTTCAAACGTGATTTAACAACACCCTTTGTTATGAACGATGGTCGCTTGCGAGTACCAACAGCCCCAGGTATTGGTGTTGACATCGACCACGATTTCATCGAGGAAATAACTACGTCACGGAAGATAATCACAGCCCCAGTGCAGTGAATTCACTTCTAGTTCTTAAATTATTTCTTTCACCTCTTTTTCTCGCGATTGTCACGCTAATACAGCGACGCTGGGGTGATCGAGTTGGTGGACGCTTGATTGGTCTTCCACTAACTACTGGACCGTTTATCATCATTGTTTATATCCAAGAGGGCAGTGAGTTCGCGGCTCGCGCAGCGCATGGAGTTTTAGTCGGCCAAATAGCACTCATTATTTTCTGTTGGAGTTACGCATCTGCAGCACTCCGATATGAATGGGTAATTTCTTTAACAATGGGAACAAGTGCGTGCATCGCATCTAGTCTTATTTTAAACATTAGACAAATTGCACTCGTGCCACTTCTAATTCTCTTGAGTTTGACTTGGTTTTGTGCGAAAAAATATTGGCCAAGATATGAGAATTTGCCTCACTCCAACACTCCGCCAAAATGGGAATTACCCATTCGAATCATCGCAACAGTTCTATTAATACTTGCACTTACAGAATTCGCAAGTATTCTCGGTGCACGGGCAGCTGGTGTTATCTCAACATATCCCGTCATTATTTCCGTACTTGGCGCCTTCAATCAAAGAAGGTTTGGACCGAATGCCACAGTTGCAACACTCCACGGAGTTCTTCAAACCCTACCTATTGCTTCAATTATCATGAGTGCTGTCACTATTCTTTTGTAATCTTATTAAAGTCCTTTTTTCACAAACAGCGCAGCAACTTCTATAAGAGATCTTGCTGACATGAGTTGACTGACAAAAGGTTCATCTTGAACGGCGCCGATTACAGCCATTAATAGATCTACCTGCTCTTCCGGGTCAGTGATTAGTAATGGAATAACGATTGCAACTGGTATCACCTCATCTACTGACCCCATTTCACCAAAAGAAACAGGCGTGCTTAAACGGAAGAAACCGATGCCGTCGCCTTTAACGTGCGCTGAATCTGTATGAGGAATCGCAACAGGAATTGGAGTGGGCAATCCAGTGGGAAATTTTTTTTCACGAGCAACAACTGCATCTAGCCATGTTTCGTGCACTAAGCCTTCGGCGTACCCATGAGTAGCAATTTGTTGCAACGCATCAATGGCACTCGATGCGTTCATTGATATCGAAGAGAAATTAACTAGGAATTTTGGGGCTAGCGACATATCGAAAAGAGTAGTGATTAATAGAGTTTTCGGCTATACACTGAAATAGTTCAATTACATCCTTGAGCTAATTAATTGGAGTGTAGATGGCAAAGAAAGTTTTAGTTATTTGCGGCACAGGCGTAGCTACATCAACCGTCGTTGCAATGAAAATTAAAACTTTCTGCGAATCTCGCAACATTGCAGTAGTGGTCAGTCAAGGAAAAGTAATGGACATTGTGCGTGGCATCGAAGGTTATGACCTCATCGTTGCGACCACCCCAATCCCATCCAAAATCACTATTCCCGTTATTCAGGGACTTCCTTTCTTAACTGGAATAGGTGTCGAGGCAACTTTGGAGAAGATCGCACAAGCATTGAGCTAGCCCGACATTCAGGCTGGCAAACTACTCAGTGAGGAGAATGTGTTGGACGGTTTTCTAGCTTCATTCAGTAAGTTGTTCCTCGATCTCGGTGCATCCATTGCGCTACCAATCCTTATCACCCTTTTTGGAGTCGCTTTGGGAGAAAAACTCCCACGAGCATTTCGAGCTGGCGTAACTATTGGTATCGGATTTATTGGCATTGGGCTCATCGTTGGTCTGCTCTTTGGCCAAGTTGGCCCGGCAGCCGAAGGACTTGCTCACCGTTTCAATGTGAGCCTCAATATCGTTGATGTTGGCTGGCCAGCCAGTGCGGCAATCGCATTCGGCGCAAAAGTCGGCGCGATTATTATTCCAGTTTGTTTGCTTTTAAATATCGTTCTACTTGCCGTTGGTCTCACAAAGACTTTCGACATTGACTTGTGGAACTACTGGCACTTCGCATTCGTCGGTGGACTTGTATCAGGAATCACTCACAGTTACGCAAAAGGTATTGTCACAGCATGTATTGCAATGATGCTGACTCTAGCTTTGGCTGACTGGGCTGCTCCTCGAATTCAAGCGCACTATGACTATCCAGATATTTCATTCCCTCACGGAACTTCGGCTCCGTATGCGCTTCTAGCATTCCCACTCAACTGGGTATTCGATCGCATCCCAGGATTCAAGAATCTCAAAGCTGATCCAGATTCAATTCAAAAACGCTTTGGAATTTTTGGTGAGTCAACAATGCTTGGGCTTGGAATCGGAATCATTCTTGGAGTTGCAGGATTTGGATTAAGTGATCCACGTGCTGACATCATCAAGATCCTTGGACTTGGAATCAACTTGGCTGCAGTAATGCTTCTGCTCCCACGTATGGTTGCAATATTAATGGAGGGCCTAGTACCAATTTCAGAAGCTGCACGCACCTTCGTCCAAAAGCGCTTCCCGGGTCGCAAGTTCTATATTGGCCTTGATTCAGCTGTAGTAATTGGACAACCTGCGGTCATCGCCACTTCGCTGATTTTGGTACCAGTCGCATTGCTCACTGCAATCGCGCTTGCTCCAATGGGTAACAAGGTTCTTCCACTTGTTGACCTTGCAACGATTCCATTCATCGTGGCACTGATGGTTCCGATTTTTGGCGGAAATATCATTCGTGCTGTTGTGGGTGGAGCTATTGCAATTGGTGGAGGCTTATTCATCGCAACCGCAGTTGCGCCAACACTTACATCAATTGCTGTTGAATCTGGGTTTAAGAATTCAACGGGTGGAAATATCTCTTCACTTGTTGATGGTGCTAACCCCATGACAGGCCTTTTCTATTGGCTCAGTGATGTCGGCGGTTGGCTTGGCATTGGAGCTTTGGGTGTACTGACCCTGGCTTTTGCCTTCTGGGTAAAGATTAAAGTTAAGAGCACTATTTCGGCTTAACCTCGTAGGAAAACTAGGGGCCCTAAGTTCTAGCACCATGGGGCTCCTAGTTTTTTGCCTTTTTACATCTGAATTAATGCATAGGATTGGCACGAAAGGTAGGTCTCCTCGTGCATGTAGAACATTTAGATCCTTTGCCCACACATCGTGATATTGATTCACTTACAGATCAGACTATTTTATTAGTAAGTAGCCTGCTACAAGAATCGCAATCACAAAGAACTCGGCATGATGAGGCGAACCGCAGGAGATTTGCACGGCTACTCAAGAACCCTGACGCGATAGCGCTGACAATGTCTCTCACTGATGAAGTCATGCGAATGACTTCTGTCCCTCGTGCCGCAAGAACCTTTCGCCGAATTTCTCAGTTAGCAAATGTCGAAGGCCTCGGGCTGATTGATTACATCGGAATAAAGATTGCCAGTCCTTTTTCAATATTCTTTCCTGGCCTAGTCATGAAAATAGTTAACCTTCGAGTTCGCATGGCAGCTAACGGAATCATTCTGCCTGCAGAGGAGGGCCTGCTTTCTCGCCACATCACAAAGCGGGTGGCGGACCATGCACGATTAAATATTAACGTTTTGGGCGAAGCAGTCCTCGGAGATCATGAAGCGGCAGAGCGATTGAAATCTGTCATGGCAATGGTTTCCAGACCAGAAGTTAACTACGCATCCGTGAAAATTTCTTCGGTAACTAGTCAGCTAATCACAGTCGATTACCAAGGTTCGGTGAAGCGAGTTTCAGAAGGACTCAGACTTTTATATCGTAAAGCGCTAAAGCACGGCACATTTATAAATCTTGATATGGAAGAGTTTCGCGACCTTTCCATTACCGTTGAAGTTTTCATGAAATTGCTCGATGAGAGCGAATTTGAATCAATGAACGCGGGAATCGTGCTCCAGGCCTACCTCCCCGAATCACACGCAGTATTTGCGCAATTGGTTGCTTGGTCAAAAAGGCGCCATGAGCGCACAGGGGCGAGCATCAAGATTCGCCTAGTAAAAGGTGCAAACCTCGCAATGGAAAAAGCGGAAGCTGAACTGCATGGCTGGGTTGCTGCGCCATATGACAGCAAGGCCGCTGTTGACGCTAGTTATGCACGGCTCATAGATACCGCTCTTGATACAGCACATTTTCCTGCAGTCCGCATTGGAATAGCCAGCCATAACCTCTTTCATTTGGCATGGGCAATTCAAGTAGCGAAATCACGTAACGTGCTGGCGCAGTTAGATATCGAAATGCTTGAAGGAATGGCAAATGCTGAAGCGCTGGCAGTTGTACGCGAAGTAGGCAACGTACTTCTTTACACACCCGTTACTCGCCACGATGACTTCCCCGCTGCGGTTGCTTATCTAGTTCGACGCCTAGATGAAAATACTTCTCTCGAAAATTACCTCCGTGCCTCTTTTGACATGACTCTAGGAAACAAGAGTTTTGAAGACCAGAAGAAGCGCTTCCTTGAATCTGTTACTCAGCGCCATTCAATTTCAACTCAGTCACGACGTCATGGCCTGGCACCTCATGATTGTGATGAACTTTTTGCACGCGGAATATTTGAAAATGAAAGTGATGCCGACTCTACTAATCCTATTTTTCAAAGCAAACTAGAATCTGCTTGGGAGAAACTAGATAGTGCGCACGAAATGCATCTTCCGCTTGTTATCAATGGAAAAGAAATCCTTACTGAATCTGTTGAGCTAGGTCATGATCCAAGTAACGAGGGAAAGACTTGGTATCGCTATAGCGTTGCCAACGCAGAGCAGATTGATGCGGCTGTTGCAACCGCGCAAGCTTCTTTTCAAAGCTGGGAAGATTTAGGCGCAGTCGCTCGTGGAACAATTTTGGGTAGCGCAGCGACGATTATGGAATCTGAACGTGCAGAGACAATCGCAATCATGGCTCTTGACTCTGGGAAAACTATTTCAGAGGCTGATCCAGAGGTTAGCGAGGCAATCGATTTTGCACGCTATTACGCACTGTCGGCCCAACAAAAAGAGCAAGGCTCCAAGCCTCTAGGCGTCGTACTCATCGTTCCACCGTGGAATTTTCCATATGCAATTCCTATGGGTGGAGTTTGTTCTGCTTTAGCTGCTGGCAATGCGGTCATCCTCAAACCCGCTCCAGAAACTGTCGCTACTGCATGGAAGATTGCTCAACAATTGTGGGAAGCGGGCGTCCCACAAAACGTTCTGCAGTTTGTTCCCACGCGTGATGATGAGGTTGGAAAGCATCTCGTGACCCATAAAGGCGTCAATGGAGTAATCCTCACTGGTGGCTTTGAAACGGCGGCGCTCTTTACATCGTGGAAGCCTGAAATTCGCCTAATGGCTGAAACAAGTGGAAAGAATGCGATATTAATTTCTGCAAGTGCCGACATTGATAGCGCGGTAAAAGACTTAGTTCAGTCGGCTTTTGGTCATGCTGGTCAAAAATGTAGTGCAGCAAGCTTGGCAATTGTAGAAACCAGCATCTACGAAAACCCATCTTTCTTTAGGCAATTAAAAGACGCTGTAGAAAGTTTGAGTGTCGGAGCGGGTCGCAACTATTCAACATCAACGGGCCCAATCATTAGACCGGCTGGACCTTCGCTATACCGCGCACTTACACAGTTAGATTCCGGCGAAAGCTGGTTGATTGAGCCCCGACAAATTGATAGCTCAGGGCACATGTGGTCTCCTGGAGTTAAATTAGGAGTTCAACCAGGATCGTGGAGTCATCGCAATGAGTGGTTCGGTCCAGTATTGGCCATCATGCATGCACCAGATTTTAATACTGCAATTAATTGGCAAAATGCAACCGATTTTGGATTAACTGCTGGCGTTCACGCACTTGATGAGAAAGAGTGCGAATTCTGGATCTCTCGCATCGAGGCTGGAAATCTTTACGTCAATCGTGGAACAACAGGCGCAGTAGTGAACCGTCAACCATTCGGAGGTTGGAAGCGAAGCAGTGTCGGGCCAACATCAAAGGCTGGCGGCGCCAACTATCTCAATAATTTACGCAATTGGGATTCTCTGACAGATCTTTCAGAGCTCATTGAATCTTCTTCACGTTGGTGGGATGCAATTGGAAGCAAGGCCATCGATGCCTCTGGATTATCAGTTGAGCGCAACTATCAACTCTATAAAGCCTCGCATCGCACATACGTCGTCAGGATTGACGAATCGACTTCGTTGGATGCAATTAATTACATCCACTGGGTCGGAGAAAAAACTGGCTCCACAATTGAATTCAGTAGCGAACGCGAAAATATCCGAGTTGCCCACGCAAGAGTTGAATCTGTATCTGAACTTGCCGGCCGCCTAGTTAATCCAGAGAAAGTTCGCTGGCTCAGTAACGAGTTCTTACCTGCTTCGGTTCTTCTCAATAAAGGAATTTCCGCCGATACCAGGGCAATTGCTGATCGGGGCGATGTTGAGTTGCCACGCTGGGTTTTGGAACAAAGTGTCTCGATAACCAATCATCGATACGGAAACGTGGGAGCTGGACCTCGACCGCGCATTACGATGGAGTAATGACAATCCCACTTGGTCGACTCAGCATCTTCGACATGTTTCGATTGGGAATTGGTCCATCTAGTTCTCACACTGTAGGTCCAATGCGTGCCGCACTAAATTTTGCACAATCCTTAGAAGTTGATGGATTCAACGATCAAGTTAGCGCGATCACCATTGAGCTTTACGGCTCTCTCGGGGCCACTGGACGAGGACACGGAACTGATCGAGCGGTACTCCTTGGCTTAAGTGGATACCACCCCGAAACGGTTCCTTCCACTGTTGTTACTTCACTTCCAACAACAATTGCTGCCGAAGGAACTTTGCTACTTCTCGGAAAAAAATCTGTTGTAATCGCCGCAGATGCAATTAGTTTTCAACCTCGCGTGAGTATCGATTACCACCCAAATGCTCTGAGGTTTCGAGCACACGATTCACTTGGGTCGGAAATTACAAATGCAGTGTATTTTTCTATCGGAGGCGGATTTGTTGCCTCGGAAGCAGAACTCAAAGAAGCAGAGGAGTTCGTCGCTCATCAACCCGCTAATCATCATCCTCTAGCACCTGCCGAACATTTCGAAACTGCAGAAGAGTTACTTGAACTTTGCCAACGAGATGGAATTTCAATCAGTGAGGTCATGCTTCGCGATGAACTCAAGGACAGGCCACTTGATGAAATTCGAAATCAAATTCTTGATATTGCTCGCGCAATGAACGAGTGCATCGATGCAGGATGTATCACGGGTGGAATATTGCCTGGTGGGCTCAATGTTCCGCGTCGAGCTCAAGCACTGTTTCAGGCCCTTAGCGCCGAAACCGAACACAATGATCCTTTACGCGCTCTTGATTGGGTGAATCTCTACGCATTGGCAGTTAATGAAGAGAACGCCGCAGGACATCGTGTTGTTACTGCGCCAACCAATGGTGCTGCCGGAATTGTTCCTGCCGTCTTGCGCTACTACCGCGAATTCATTCCAGGTGCCGATGATGAAGGAACAATTAAGTTTCTTCTTGCCGCCGCCGCAGTAGGTACTCTCATTAAACGCAATGCATCAATTTCCGGTGCCGAGGTTGGGTGTCAGGGAGAAGTTGGATCAGCTTGCGCTATGGCTGCGGCAGGACTTGCAGAAGTTCTCGGAGGAACACCTGCGCAGGTTGAAAATGCAGCTGAAATTGGGATGGAGCACAACTTAGGTCTCACATGTGATCCAATCGGAGGATTAGTTCAAATCCCCTGCATCGAAAGAAATGCGATTGGCGCAGTTAAGGCAATTAATGCCGCACGTATGGCACTTCGCGGTGATGGTCAACATTTAGTCAGCTTAGATATGGTTATTAAAACAATGAAGGAAACTGGAAAAGACATGCACCACCACTATAAGGAAACCTCTATTGGCGGTCTTGCTGTAAACATTATTGAATGTTGAGATTAGTTCGCGAATAGATTTAAGTGTGTAACGGATGGCCAGAGGGCAAAGAGTATTGATACTGGAAGTATCAAGAACACAACGGGAATCATCATCGACGTTTCCGCCTTCCCGGCCTTATCCATGAGGAAGTTGCGCTGTGTCTGACGCGCTTCGGCTGCGTGACGTTGAAGGACTTCTATAAGTGGTGCGCCTCGTAACATTGCGGTAATTAACGCATCAATGAATCGTCGAATCACTGCAGAGTCAACTCTTCTACCGAAATCATCCAAAGCAACATGAAAGGCTTTACCTCTTCTCACATCCGCCACAACTATTAAAAATTCTCTCGCAAGGTAAGAATCGGATCGGGTTGATAGACGTGTCATCGCTCCAATGGGGGTCTCACCTGCAGACAAGGCCAAAGTTAACATTTCGATAATTGCAGGGAACTCGCTTTCGACTCGCGATCGATAGTGCGCAACTTCTCTCGTGAGATTTTTATCGACCAGGAAGTAGGTGCTGAATGCCATTAGTGTTCCAAAAATTGTGGCAAGAACAAGGTCGCCTTTCACAAGAAATGAAAAGATCCAAGCGAATGAACCACCAAGAATTGTGTAACTCACTTGGTGGATTCGAAAGTTCTCGTATTGATTATCTCGACCGATTCTCATTAACCGATCATTTACATTACTTCGGTCGGACATTCTGACTATTCGACTCCGCGTCTTGGCGAGAATTCGATGAGTTTCTAACTCTTGTTCATCCTCATGTGCCAGATAGAGGAGGGCGCCTCCTAGAGCCAGAAGGACCGGGATCACCATTTCCACGGAAGCCATTGCTTATGCAACTTTTCGAAAGACTCGTGGCGTACTTGGCAATCGACCGAGCCGCCCCATCCAAAGATATGCAGCAACCGTCATGGCAATTCCGAAAAGGAGAATCGCGATACCTGCTGGTTTAGCAAAGGCCTCTGTGGTGCCTGGTTGACTCGAGAGGAGTAAAAGTAGAAGCCACGGGGCTGCGGAGGAAAGGTGTGCTGAATTCTTTATCCAGCCATGTTTGATTTCAATCTCTTTGCGAAGGGCCAAATCTTGCCTGAGAAAATCCCCTAGCGTTCTGAATATCTGCAGAAGTTCCGAGCCACCTAGTGACTTTGCAAGCAAAATTGCTTCAAGTATTTGGTCACTGCTATGGGAATCAAACTCAACTTTTAATTTTTCAACTGCCGCCACGAAGTCGCCTGAGGCTCTCAATCCTTGATGAAAATTTGCAAAGGCTGGTCGCAATATTTCTGGGCCGCGAAGACTTAGGCCAACCATTGCCTCAGTCAATGAAAGTCCTGAATGTATTCCGGAAATCAAATGATCGATTACTTCTGGCCACACTTGATTCAATTCTGAAGTCAATTTGGCAGACGTGTTGCGCAAATAGAGCCACATGATGAGACCTGAGAAAAGAGTAAAAGGCAAAGTGATGACCAACGAACCAGTGAAAAGAAAGACTGCGAGCGTTGCACCAACTGAGACAAGCGCGCTATAGAGAATTCTGCGTTGAAATGTACTCATAACTTCCACCAGTTATCGACTGGCACCCCAGCTATTGTGAATTTCTCTGGATGTGGCAGTGCGCCTAAGCCTTCTTCGTATTCGGTGCCATTCCATTTCCAGAGCGTCTCAACTTCTATTCGATCATTCTCGATACGACCAGTCAACGAAGAAATCTCGACGATTCTTCGAGCTCCGCTCCTATCGAGCGCAACTTGAACGACAATATCTATGGCTGCGGCAACCGTTGGACCGATGAATTTCTGTGAGATGTTTTCACCTGCCAACAAGGGCAGAGTTTGCAATTTAATAATCGCATCTCGCGTTGAATTAGCGTGAATAGTTCCCATTCCAGGAAGCCCTGAATTGAGTGCGATCAACAGATCTAGGGCTTCGGCTTCACGGACTTCTCCGACAATTATCCTTGATGGGCGCATGCGCAGAGATTCTTTTATAAGGCGACGAAGTGGAATTTCGCCTTCGCCCTGCAGGTTTGCCGCACGAGTTTGAAGGCTCACAACATCTGGAAGATTGGGCTTAAGTTCAAAGACTTCCTCAATAGTAATCACTCTCTCCTGCACGGGAATAGCTGAAACTAAAGCATTCAGTAGAGTGGTTTTGCCTGCTTGGGTTGCGCCACTAACAAGAATGTTTAAGCCCGCTTTTACGCAATTACTTAGGAGAGTCGCCATCGAAAGGGACATCGCTCCACGAGCGGCAAAATCTTTCACTGAAAGGGTTCGTAGTAAGTGTTTTCGAATGTTGATTGCCCAGTGCTCTGGAGTGATTTCTGGAATTGCAACATGCAGTCGACTTCCATCGGGTAGTCGTGCATCAACGAAAGGGTGAGAAAGGTCTAGGCGACGACCGCTCCACATGAGAGCGCGATCGACAATATTTCGTACCTCCTCCGTCGTGAGCAAGAGATTTGTTAATTCATTCTTTCCACCTCGGGCAATGAAGACACGTTCTGGTGAGTTAATCCAAATTTCTTCAATTTCATTATCAAACATAAATGGGGCAAGAGGCCCGAAGGTCATCTCTACATTGGAATCCGACATGTCGTGACTCTAGAAGTCTCGACACTGACAGTTCTCTTGCTTTCCCCAATCGACTCTGCCAGTTCTGCCTAAACACTTACTGAGGGTTAAGAATTAGCTACACAGTGCTTAGGTAAGAGCCATACTGTCTAATCGATTCAATAATTCGAGTGCGCTCTCTCCGGCCCGAGAAGTAATATGAGATGTTGTAAAGCGCAGTGCACTTTCTTGGAGTGTGCAATTCAGCACGATTCGCTGAAGTAAATTTTCTGCAGCATTTTCATTTCCGCGAACTAATACCGCGCATTCAAATTCGCCCAAACGAGCTACCAATTCCTCTCCGCGAGTCGCTCTTACAATGATCTCCGAGAAATTGACTACATCTGCCTCATTCTGGAAATTGGAATCCAGAACCAAACGCAAGATGGCGAACCTTTCACCATTTCTTTCCATTCGCGTTATTTCTCGCCGCAATTCCTCATAGAACAAAGGTGGCGCAGCTAAATGGGTAAGTACATCTTTGAGACCATCATGTGAAAACATGCTCAGCCACTTTCAATTAATGGGTGCAAGGTTGCTATCCTCTACCTATGGAGTTTCCAGGTAGCGATCAACGCCGCACCATCGCGGCAACCCTGCTTCGCATTGAATCTGTAATCGTGTTTGCCCTAGGGGCATTCCTCCTTATCAAAGGACTTACCTCGCACGTTGAATCCTTATCTGCACTTATTGGCGTGATCCTCTTTTCGCTTCTTGGCGGTGTGGGCCTTTGGGCTGCGGCTCACGGATTCGCAACCGGAAAGAATTACGGACGCGCACCAGCAGTTTTGGCCAATCTCATCGCTCTAGGGGTGGCTTATTTCCAAGTAGGAGCTGACCTGTGGGCCTTGGCCATTCCACTCTCCCTCCTTGCGCTGGCCACCCTGCTATTTTCTCTTTCCATCATCCCTTCCTAACCTTTGCCTCCACAATCCGGTAAATGTGCTCAAACTCGCGTAGAGGCTCTCCCTTTTAAGTTTCATGCCCACTTGCTCATCGGTAGGCTTCGGGGGCTTGGTGGAATCCAGAGATGAATGACGAAGGAGTCGGCCCGTGGTTGGGGATCAATTCGGAGATCAATTCGGTGCAAACGAATGGCTCGTTGATGAAATGTACGAGCGCTACTTACAGGATCCGAATTCTGTCGACGCTGCATGGATTGCACTCTTTGCCCAAACAAAACCAATGAGCCACAATGCACCAACAAATGCGCCCCGCAGTAGCGCCCCGCCAATTCCTAAAACAGTTAACGCTGCTGTTCCTGCGCCGGTAGTTCCTGTACCTGTTGTCCAAAGCGTTGTCCAAAGCGTCGCTCAACCTGTCGCTCAACCAGTTCTCCCCGCAATAGTTCCTCAGGAAGTTGTCCGTCAATCCCCTGTATCGGCAACACCAACACCAGCAGATCCTGTTGTTAAGCCAGTACCAGTTTTAGCGACACCTTCTGCAGCCTCTGTTGAGATTCTTCGTGGAGTTTCCGGACGCGTAGTTGCGAGCATGGAAGCATCCCTTTCGGTACCGACTGCTACGAGTGTTCGTGCGGTCGCAGCAAAACTTCTAATTGATAACCGCATCGTTATTAACAACCACCTCAAACGTGCTCGAGGTGGAAAGGTTTCCTTCACACACGTAATCGCGTACGCCATGATTAAAGCGCTGCGCGAAATGCCAGAGATGAATTCTTTCTTTACGCACCAAGATGACAAGCCAGCAATCGCGCATCCAGACCATATCAACTTTGGTATCGCGATTGATCTTGCAAAACCTGACGGAACACGTCAGTTGCTCGTTCCATCCATTAAGGGTTGCGAAGATTTAGATTTCGCTCAATTTTGGGCTACCTACGAAGAGACTGTAGCCAAGGCGCGTAGCGGAACTTTGACCGTTGAAGATTATGCGGGCACAACTGTTTCATTAACTAATCCCGGAACCATCGGCACGGTTCACTCAGTTCCACGTCTAGTGGTTGGGCAAGGAATGATTCTCGGAGTTGGCGCTCTTGATTATCCAGCCGAATATCAGGGCGCTAGTCAAGAAACATTGACCCGCCTTGCCATTAGTAAGGTTGTAACTCTCACAAGCACCTATGACCACCGAATTATTCAAGGTGCACAATCAGGTGATTTCCTGCGCAGAATTAGTGACTTGCTGCTTGGTGGAGAGAATTTTTATGAAGAAATTTTTGCTGCGCTGCGTATTCCTTACGAACCTATTCAGTGGGTGGCGGATATTGAATTTGCTCACGATACAGAGATTGATAAGACTGCCCGCGTTCAGCAATTAATTCATGCTTATCGCACCTTTGGTCATCTTATGGCTGATATCGATCCTCTTGAATACAAACAACGGTCACATCCTGATTTAGACGTCGTAACACATGGCCTCACACTTTGGGACCTAGACCGAGAATTCGCAACTGGCGGCTTCGGCGGTCAGACTTTCATGAAGCTTCGTAAGATTCTGGGAATCTTGCGCGACTCATACTGCCGATCAGTCGGTGTGGAATATATGTACATTGAAGATCCTATTGAACGCACATGGATTCAAGAGCGCGTTGAAGTTGGAGCGCAGAAATTTCCCCGCGAAGAGCATCTGCGTATTTTGCATAAACTCAATGGAGCTGAAGCATTTGAAGCATTCCTCCAAATTAAATATGTTGGACAAAAGCGCTTTTCTCTAGAAGGCGGCGAAACGGTAATTCCACTTCTTGACGCGGTTATTTCTGCTGCTGCAGATGACGCTATGGATGAAGTTTGCATCGGCATGCCTCACCGTGGACGCCTCAATGTATTGGCCAATATTGCTGGTAAGTCTTACGGACAAATCTTCCAAGAATTTGAAGGTCACTACGCAAAGAATGCAGTAGCTGGCACCGGTGATGTGAAATATCACTTGGGAACAGAAGGAATCTTTACATCCGAGTCTGGCGCGCAAACAAAGATCTACCTTGCGGCAAATCCTTCTCACCTTGAAGCGGTAAACCCAGTACTTGAAGGTGTTGTTCGTGCTAAACAGGATCGCATGAATAAAAGAGATGCCTTCTCAGTCCTACCAATTCTTCTTCATGGTGACGCCGCATTTGCAGGACAAGGCGTTGTAATTGAAACTCTGAACTTGTCACAACTTCGCGGATATCGCACGGGCGGCACGATCCACATCATCGTCAACAACCAGGTTGGATTCACTACTTCACCACACGCATCTCGTTCTTCCACCTATGCAACAGATGTTGCCAAGACCATCTCTGCTCCTATTTTTCACGTCAATGGAGATGACCCTGAAGCATGTGTTCGAGTTGCTCGATTGGCTTACGAATATCGCCAGAAATTTAACAAAGATGTCATCATTGACATGATTTGCTACCGCCGCCGTGGACACAACGAAGGCGACGAACCAAGTTTCACTCAGCCATTGATGTACAAACTCATTGATGCCAAGCGCTCAACACGCATGCTCTATATGGACGCTCTCATTGGCCGAAAGGACATCACCCAAGAAGAGGCAGAAGAAGTTGCGCGTGACTATCAGGCTCAGTTAGAGGCTGTATTTGCTGCCGTACATAATCTTGAGCCACAAGATGAACACCAAATTGCAATTCCAGAATCACCTGAACCACACACAGTCGCCACCAGTATTGATGAGGCAACTGCCCGCAAAATCGCACAAACGCAGACAAGCGTTCCTGAAGGATTTAGCGTCCATCCAAAACTCACACCTCAATTGGCAAAGCGCGTTGAGATGCTTAACGATTCGACAATCGATTGGTCTATGGGCGAAACACTTGCATTTGGTTCACTCCTTCTAGAGGGCAAGCCAATTCGTCTTGCAGGTCAGGATTCGCGCCGAGGAACATTTAGTAATCGCCACGCTGTCATCGTTGACAAAGAAAATGGAAATGAGTGGACTCCACTACGTGGCCTGATTTCCGATGAAAATCAATTCTTTGTTATCGATTCACTACTGTCCGAATATGCAGCAATGGGATTTGAATACGGTTACTCGGTAGCTCGACCAGAAGCACTTGTCATGTGGGAAGCGCAGTTTGGCGATTTCGGTAATGGCGCCCAAACAATCGTTGACGAATTCATTACATCTTCACTCCAAAAATGGGGAGAGCGTTCCGGTGTAGTCCTTCTTCTTCCACACGGTTATGAAGGTCAAGGCCCAGATCATTCCTCGGCTCGCATCGAGCGCTACTTAGCTCAATGCGCAGAGGCGAATATGACCGTCGCCCAGCCATCTACCCCTGCCTCCTATTTCCACTTACTACGTTGGCACGCAAAGAATCCAGCACAGCGTCCACTTATTGTTTTCACTCCAAAATCTATGTTGCGAATGAAAGCTGCATCCTCGGCACTATCTGACATCACACACGGACATTTTCAGACAGTGATCACAGATAACTCAGTCACAAATGCTTCGCGGGTTATCTTCTGTTCTGGTCGCGTGTATTACGACTTAATCGCCGAACGTGATCGGCTAGAAGAAGATTCCACTGTCATCATTCGCGTTGAGCAGATGTACCCACTTCCAGCACATGAAATGGCAGCAGAAGCCGCTAAGCATCCACATGCCAATCTTCTTTGGGTTCAAGATGAACCTGCCAACCAAGGCGCATGGCCATTTATTGCACTCAATACTTTAGAAACTTTCGATGGCCGCACGTTACGCCGTGTTTCACGTCGTGCAACTGCAAGCCCTGCAACAGGTAATCACTACGTGCATGAAGAAGAAGCTAAAGCACTGCTAATGGAAGCCTTTACTCGTTAACTTTCCTTTAATGTCGAAAATTTCGAAACGTACGCCATGCACCCGTAGTTCCCATCGCCCACAGCACCAATAATGGCTGAAACAATAACCGTACAAAGCGGGCTCGATCACTATTTAATCCAAAGGCATCAATTCTGTTTGTGTACTGAGAGATATTTCCCCAGAACACTGCAAGAAAGAAAAGTCCTGCCAGCCAGCCAAACTGCACTCGATACTTCCACAGTGCAATCAGGCCAGCACCCAGCAATATCTCGACTACTCCAGATGCGAGGACAACAAGATCTGCATAATCCTTAAAGAGAGTAGGAACTTGGGCCTGAAATTCCGCGCGGCGCGTGGTCAAATGCCCCACACCTGCATACGCAAGTGCGAACCCTAAAACCATTTGAGGAACTCTGCGAATTAATTTCATTTTGTAAAGCTTTGCAATAAACTTAGTAATTCTTCACATATTCAGATGCGTGTGGAAACCCATTTGCTGCTAACTTCTCGGCGATATCAGCTTTTACGGACTGCACAACCTTATGTGTTCCATTGCAATTCTTCTCTTCATCGGTGGTGTAACCACATTGACAAGCTCCCATGACATTCTCTTTTCTTATTGAAGAAGGTTCGATCCTATCGGATGAGCAACCAAGAGAACATTTAAGAAAGTAACCCCAAAACCACTATCCCAACGTTGTAATCTCCGCTCATGAATCACACCCCCTCAATTTGCAGCGATATCGATCATTTCCACAAAGACCCCAGAGGTGTTTCCCAGAATAGACACAAGGATTGGCTTTAGTTTTTTGCTACACGGGTAGTCCAACCCGGTGCCATCTATGAGGAGCGAAGAAATGAAAATAGGAAGAATTCTTAGTGTTGCTTTAATAACTAGTAGTTTAGTTGCTGCTTCTATCGGTGTCACCCATGCTGATGATTCTCCAGTGCCTGCAGCTACAAATTCAGCGGCTTATCAGGCCGCACTTGCAAAGTATCAAACCGACCTTCTTCAGTATCGAATTACCGTAATCAAGAATGCGATTACATATCGAGTGGCCATGGATAAATACAATGCCGATTGGGCGATTGTCCTAGCAAGATATGACGCGGCCTGGAAAGCAGCTCAGGATCAATATCAAGTTCTGCGGACTGCCTATAACGCTAAGGTCGCACCTCTTGCAGCAATTCGAAAAGCTGCCACTGATAAAGCCGATGCCGACTTCCTCGCTGCAATTGCAGTTGCCGGTGTAACTAACGCTCAGTTGGATTTAGCTCTAAAAAATCACAATGCAGCAATGGACGCAGCTGCTGCTGCCTTCAAAGCCGCAGTTACGGCCCTTGGCGCAGAACCAGTAAAACCCGTCAAGCCAGCTGAATTAAATAAGCCAGTTGCTCCTGTAAAGCCAGTTGCACCTGTAAAGCCACTTGCACCTGGAAAACCAAAGAAAGAAGATAAGAAGAAGTAACTAATACATCACGAGACAAAACCCCCGAACCGTTTTTGGTTCGGGGGTTTTGTGATTCATTTGCATCGCTCTGGTTAAGAGAATATGAAACACCGCAATCTCATAATTAATGAATACGAGGATGGGTGAGTTTCATGAAGCGCTAATCAGATTATTCGCCATAATTGCTACATGTTGATTCTGTTGCCACCCTCTGAGAAAAAGTTGGAGACAGTGCGCCCCACTGTTGCGATTTCGGTCTATACAGGGGTTCTCTACCAAGGACTCGATTGGCCATCGCTCTCCCCTGCTGCCAAGAATCGCGGGGAGGCAGCTCTAGTGATTATCAGCGCTAAGTACGGAGCTGTGCGACCAAGCGATCGCATTGAAACCTACAAAGAGAAGATTAATTCCAAGGCGATGGCTCCTCAGGTTGCGGCGATTCTCGACCCAATTAAAACGCCTCTCATTGTTGATTGCAGATCATCTACCTACAAGTCTGTCTGGAAAGCACCAATCGACACAACAGTAGAGATTCGAATCTCAACTGTTGTCGATGGAGTCCGCACCGTTGTGACGCATATGTCAAAGAAGATTCGAGGCGGAATTACTCGATTGTTGCTGCAATCGCGCTCGATACCCAACACCCCTGAAGATCTCTATGCAATCGTCTCGGAGAAGTATCCATGTGCTCTGACGCCAAGTGATGGCATCAATCCTTGGGTCTTGGAAGTTATTGCTGTTTAGTTATAACTCTCAATCACCAAGGGATGGTTCGCATCTCTTCCCACAGCACTCCTGTTAATTTCTCCTGATCACTTTCTCCGTTTACATCAAAGTGGCGCGTTGCCAGCCACACAGCGGTGCGCGCACCTTCTTCTGCAGATAATGGTGCATCAGGACCTCCCATATCGGTACGAGAATGATTAGGGCATACCGCATCAACTAAGAATCCTCGAGAACCTAAACCTGTCTCATGTGAGAGATTACGAACAAGAGCGTTCACGCCGGCTTTACTAATTCGATACGGAGCCAATCCTCCAGCATTACCTGGTCCAGACATGCGTCCTAAACATGCCGAGTAAATAATGACTCGGCCATTTCTTGCCTCAGCCATAGGCGCAGCCAAAATATTTAGTGCGCAAAATACTGAATCTAAATTAATTGCCATAACTCGACGCCATTCAGTGATGTCAGTCTTTAGTGTCTTGGACATCTTTGCGCTCATAACCCCATGTGCCAAAATCAAAATTTCTGGCGTACCAAAACTCTGCAGAATCTCATCGAAACATCTCTTTGCAGCATCGATATCCTCTAGGTCCACCGCACGGAAATCACAATGTAATTCTCCTGCCGCTTGAGCTAAACGCTCACTATCTTTAGCAACTAAGACGATTTCATGTCCTAACCGATGCAAGGCCTTCGCGGTCTCAAAGCCAAGTCCGCGCGATCCCCCGGTAATAATTGCAAGTGCCATGGGGCTAATTCTGCCTACTTACGACGAAGTTGTCGCAGTGAAGTTTCTACCGCCAAATCAGTTAATCTTTTCCCGTGCCAATTAAAGATCCCAGCAGGGAAGCTCACTTCCCATTAATTGAGAAGAAGTACGGCGAACCTATGTCGTATTGGTTTGATGTCATAGCTGAAATTGCTGATGAAAAGTACCCTGAGCAGATTGCGTACTTACGTGAGAATCATGGATTTAGCCAGGCGCACGCAAATGCTGTGGTTATGTTTTCACGGGGATCAAAATCCACCCGCCGTTTCAATACTCCTGCTGAATATTACAAAACTTTGGATCCAAAGCAGGCGAAGACTATACGTGCCATGTTTAAAGCCATCATGACGAAGTATCCAGATTTAGAACTTGTTATCGCTTGGAATCAACCTATGCTGAGAATTGATACGGACTATATTTTTGGAGTATCAGCAGCGAAGAATCACATTCTTATGGCTACTTGGAGTAAAGATGTTTTGGAGAAGTTTGCTCCAAAAATGAAGGACTTAGACGTCAAAAAGAAAACAATTGGCGTGCCCAACGACTGGAAAGTCGACGAGAAACTCTTACAGGCAATGGTGAAAGCTCGGCTCGCTGAATTAAAGTAAAACAAAAATGCGGAACCGAACACTGAACTACTTACTTATGGGTACCGTGAAATTCTCGCTTATCTGCAATCCAATCCATTACTGCAAAGAGGACACCAGAACCCACGAATGTTAAGTGAATAACAATTCTCCACTTGGTACCGGCGCCAACATGGTCCTGACCGGAGAGTTCAATGAAATCCTTAAGTAGCTCAATTACGGAAATAGCTACCAGGGAGCCAATCAGTTTGATCTTGAGGCCACTGAAATCAATTGTGCCCATCCAATGAGGGCGATCTTTTGATTCGGTCGCAACATCAATGCGTGAAACGAAGTTTTCATAGCCAGCAAAAATCACCATGAGAATCAAGTTGGCCAACAAAGTGAGGTCAAGTAGCGCCAATAGATCGAGAGTAAAACTCTGAGGAGTCGCTTCACCGATGTGCCTTGCCAAATGGTAGAACTCAATAATAAATCGGAATGAAAGAAGCATTAAGCAGCCAACTAACCCTAAATACAGGGGCGCCAGAAGAAAGCGTGACCTAAAGAGAATGACTTCAACAACATGCGTAATCTGATTCATAATCCAATGCTAACTGAATGACCACTAGTTCCCCATTATTTAATCTATTTGTCTATATTGAGTCGGTGGTATCGCAGTGAGTATTTTCAGGTGGGAGTGCAGGACTCTGCTGCTGCTGCTCATGCAGAATTCACCAGCCGGGCTCAGCAAAATCTCGGCTGCTTAAACAGGCACGATCAATTTGTTTTGATTTACAAAACGCCAAAGTAGTTCTACCGCTGGTAAAATATGCTTGTCTTCAAGGGTGAAGGCATCAAAACCTACAAGTGGAGGCACGATGAAACATAAGTCGCTAGTTATCAGAATCCTCGCGGTTGCACTTCTATCAACGATGCTTGGTGGTTTTTACCCTGCCTACGCAGATAACTTGCCGGCGGATACTAAGTATGCAGCATCGATTGATTCACTCTATAACCAGATCTTCGTGCCTGCCAATGCTAGCTATGCAAAAATCATCATCTTGAAGGATTCAAGTAAGAAGAGAAATACACCCGCATACAAAGGATGGCTTAAGAAGGCAACCGCATCCATGGACAAGCTTGCAAAATCGATTCCGGCAATCAGTGCTCTCACTGCTGGCCCTAGTTATTTAACGTCTGATTTATTATTGAAGAAAGTAATGGCAGATTATCTGGCGCAAATACAGACTGACAAGAAGAATTTGCAAAAGCCAGTTGCCATTAAAGCTGATTCTGCTCAATCGGCGAAAGTATCAAAAACAATTGATAACGAGTTTACTACTTGGTTAGCTCAGTATTCATTGGATAGTGGAGTTGCCAATGCAACCGGGCCAACTACTTCTCCAACGATTGAGTTTTCACAATTTGTCGATGCCACGACAAATTCTAATGTGCTTGTCGCAACCGTTAAGTCCGATTCCACATTCAACCCGGTAGCGCTGGCGATAACCAGTTATGTAATTGAATGGTACGAGGGAGTCACAACTGCCACTGCTCTCACTAATTCTGGACCCGCCGATGGAGTAACACATGGGGCTTCCTTCCAACTCACCGGAGTACAAGTAGGTATCACGTACTACTTCCGTATCGCAGGTATAAACGCAAATGGACAGGGGCCTTGGTCGGCATTCCTTCCTGTCGTGCTTTAAGTTCTCTTTGTTGAATGCCAGTAGGGGCCAGGTTGCTATATCGCTCCTGCTGGCATTCTCATTCCTCATTCGAAGCCTGACTCAATCACTACCCATGCAATTATAAAGTTGGTCGATATATAAAATAACGAATTATCTTGTCAAGCAAGCTGAAATCTGCTTGAAATGCAAAATCACGTATTGCGGTTTCAGCCTTTCGCTGGAAGTCTTACCCGATGAAATCACAACGTAAACCCGGATCTTGGCCATCACCATTAACTGCAGAAATGCTTGCGCAATCTGGAAATGACAATATGTGGTCGCAGGTAGTTGGTAATGATGTGTGGTGGGATGAAATGCGTCCCTCCGAAGAAGGTAGAACTCTTGTTGTGAGTCGCCAGCATGGAGATCTTCTAAAAGCTCCATGGAACGCTTCCACCCAAGTCCATGAGTATGGTGGCTTGAGTTGGCTTGGTGTGGTTCGTGACGGAAAAAGTTTGCTCTATTTCGTTAACAAGAGTGATCAACGCATATATATCACTGAGGTTGGCGGTCAGCCAGAGCCAATAACACCTGTCGTACCTGAAAACGAAATCCATCGATATGCAGAATTGATCAATGTTGGTGATGAAATTTGGTGTGTGCGAGAGACTCATGTAGCAGGTCTTGTTAAGCGAGCACTTGTTGCAGTGAAAGAGAATGTAATACGCGTTTTGGATTCTTCGTCGCAGTTTTACTCTCATCCTCGCCTTTCACAGGATGCTACTCAATTATCTTGGGTCTGCTGGGAACATCCGCAAATGCCTTGGGATGGCACAGAAATTAAAGTCGCTAACATTTCTAACGGAGCTCTTGAAAATGTAAAGGTTATTGCTGGAGGACTTGAAGAATCATGCCTTGGGCCTGAGTGGGGAAAAGATGGGCAGCTCTTCTATATCAGCGACCACAGCGGTTGGTGGAATTTGTGGAGCCTGGATAAATCAGGAAAGAAGAAGCAAATAACCAGTGATGCTTCTGAATGGGCCTTCCCATTGTGGTGGTTAGGTTTCAGATTTATTCAAGTATTAGACGATGGAAGGATTCTTTCTTCGCATGGTCCAGTTGATGCACGTACGCTAGTTATAGTAGATCCAGCAACAGGAAAGTGCGTTGATATCGATTCTCCACTGACAAATTTTGAACCCTCAATAAGCGCGGGAAATGGAAAGGCTTATGCATTCGGTGGAAGCGCAACTATCACTTCAGAGTTAGTTGAAGTTGACATAGGCACCCTTAAAGCTACAACCGTCTTTTCAAATGCATCGCCTATCGATGCGAAGTTCTTCTCGAGTCCTCATGAAATAACTGCCACACGAGCAGATGGCCGCAAGGTTTATGCCATTTTGCACCCGGCCAATCATCCAGATTTTGAGCCCTCAGAGAAAACACCTCTGATGGTTGTCGTCCATGGTGGACCAACAGCGCACTCCCCTGCAACTTTGTCGATGAGGTATTCATACTTCACAACTCGTGGAATTGCAGTTGTTGATGTCAACTACGGAGGTTCAACCGGTTACGGTCGTGAATATCGAAATCTATTGCGCGGAACATGGGGAATTGTCGATCGCGAAGATGTAATTGCTGTCGTTGATTCACTCATAGCTGAAGGATCGGTAGATCCAAAGAAGATTCTTATCCGTGGAGGTTCTGCTGGCGGGTTCACTGTTTTAAATGTATTGGTGAATAGCAATCACTTTGCAGCAGGAGCTTCTTATTATGGTGTTGCAGATTGCGCCGCACTAGCCACAGATACACATGACTTTGAATCACGGTATTTGGACTCAATGATTGGAAAGTATCCAGAGGAAGCGGCTTTGTATGCTGAACGTTCTCCAATAACTCATGCTGATCGCTTGAGTTCGCCACTTATTATCTTTCAGGGATTAGATGACAAGGTTGTTCCTCCTGCTCAATCAGAGGCGTTCCGAGATGTCTGCGTCAATAAAGGTATTAAGCATGAATACCATGCCTTTGAAGGCGAAGGTCATGGTTTCCAAAAAGCGTCATCCATCATCACCTCGATGGAGGCAGAGATGAAGTTCTATGGAGAGGTACTGGGCTTCACGCCTGAACTTGGCTAAATAGCCTGTACTAACAAAAACACGTCGGCCAGAGCCGCGGCCATCAGTATCTTGAAGAGAATACTGCGTGGTGCAAAGAGTGTGAGAATTCCTCCGATGATTCCGACTGCAAGAATCGGATAATTGGAATGCTCAATATGCAAAACTGTCGTCGCACCAATAAGCAAAACGGTACAAGCCGCACGTGATGCTCTATCACCAATCCGACTTGGTAAACCGTTGAACCCGCTGATTCGATCCTCTTCCAAATCCTTGAGGCCATTGGCGAAGTGAGCTGCCATTCCAAGTAGCGCTCCTGCAATCATTAACCAGGCAGGGGGATTGCGATCAACTGAAATAATGATGCATGCAGGAAGGGCGGCAAAAGCGACTGCGTACGGGAGTGGCGACAGGGCTGTGTATTTGAAATAGAAGTTGTATGCAATTCCGCAACCAA
>QYPT01000089.1 GCA_007280125.1 Streptomycetaceae bacterium
CCAAGTGCATCGCTCTGCTCTACGAGTTACTGTTCGGGCAACGTGCAAGAGTGCGGCCGCAGGAGTACCGGATGGAAGAACAAATGATCGAAGTGCCTGCAACTCGTCGTTATATTTATCGATGTGCTCTTCTAGGTATACGACCTGACTTTCTAAAACACGTAGTGGTTCAAAGGCTGGTGAGTCGACGACGGGAGTACAAAGATCTGCTCCGACATCAAAAAGATCATTTTGAATGCGAATTAGAAGTGACCGCACATCTTCAGATAATTCGCCCATAGCCAAAACCACACCAATAGATGAATTGGCCTCATCAACTGTGGCATATGCTTCGAGCCTTGGATCGTTCTTCGATGTCCGGCTCATATCCCCCAGGGACGTTGTGCCATCATCGCCAGTTTTCGTGTAAATACGCGTTAAATGAACCATGGGTAGAGCCTATTAGGGCAGTTACGATGAGACCACTCGAGCACGAAGGATTACGCGCAAGCAAGCAGAAAGGACGCCCATGAACACTAGATTTCGCATAGTTGGTGGGGCGCGCCTGCAGGGAGAAGTGAAGGTTTCTGGGGCAAAGAATTCTGCCCTCAAACTTATGGCTGCTGCGCTCTTAGCAACGGGCAAAACAACTATCCGCAATGTTCCTGAAATTGCCGATATTGCAATCATGGCCGAACTCTTAACTCGACTCGGGTGCACGGTTATCCGAGGAGACGAATGGGTCACGATTGATGTCCCAGAAGTACCCGGTCATCGCGCCGATTATGACTTAGTGCGAAAGATGCGTGCCTCCATTAACGTGCTCGGCCCGCTCGTTGCTCGAATCGGTCAAGCCGAAGTGGCGCTACCAGGTGGCGATGCCATCGGTTCGCGCGGTTTAGATTTTCATATTAAAGGACTCGAATCATTAGGTGCGCAAGCCCATAACGAACATGGATATGTTATTGCCTCTGCCCCTAATGGATTAATAGGCGCCGAGATAACTCTTGATTTTCCCAGTGTCGGCGCAACTGAAAATATTCTCACTGCAGCAGTTTTGGCAAAAGGAATTACAACAATAGATAACGCTGCACGCGAGCCAGACCTTGTAGATCTCGGCGAATTTCTTATCAGTATGGGTGCAAAAATCGAGGGACTAGGAACTCCAAAACTAATAATCCATGGAGTTGCGGCACTGCATCCAACCGATCACACAACAATTGCAGATCGCATAGTCGCTGGTACGTGGGCATTCGCTGCTGTCATGACGAGTGGAGATATAACGATTCACGGTGCGCGCCCTCAAGATCTTGAATTGCCTCTTGAGAAATTAGCTTCTGCCGGGGCAATTATTACTGCAACCGATGATGGGATTCGTGTCCGAATGGATGGGCGCCCTCAATCAATAGATGTCTCAACGCTTCCCTATCCTGGTTTTCCCACAGATCTACAACCGATGGTCATTTCCTTAAATGCGATAGCCAATGGGGATGCAATTGTCACCGAAAACGTTTTTGAAGGACGTTTCATGTTCGTGAATGAATTAATACGTTTAGGTGCACAAATCAGCGTAGATGGGCATCATGCTTCCATTCGTGGAATTCCTCAGCTTTCTGGTGCACCAGTTGCTGCTACTGACATTCGTGCAGGCGCTGGTTTAGTCCTGGCGGGCCTTGTCAGTGAAGGAATCACGCTCGTGGAAGATGCTTTTCACGTTGACCGTGGCTATCCTAATTTCGTAGAACAATTACAAGCACTCGGCGCCGATGTTTCAAGAGAGGCTTCAGAATAATGCCACAACCCGATCGTAACTTAGCGCTTGAACTTGTTCGTGTGACTGAAACAGCGGCACTTGCTGGATCGGCTTGGGTTGGTCGCGGTGATAAAGATTTGGCCGATAATGCAGCGGTCGAGGCCATGCGCGAGATGATTAATAAGGTCGACATGGATGGCATCGTTGTTATCGGCGAGGGCGAAAAAGACAATGCACCAATGCTGCATAACGGCGAGAAAGTCGGCAACGGCGAGGGACCAAAATGCGATGTCGCAGTAGATCCAATCGATGGAACCTCACTCACCGCAAACGGAATGAGCGGTGCGATAAGTGTCATCGCACTTTCACCGCGAGGCACTATGTATGACCCTTCAGCCGTTTTCTATATGAATAAAATCGTGACGGGTTATGAAGCCGCAGATGTCATAGATATTTCTATCCCCCCTGCTGAAAATGTTCGCAGGGTTGCTAAAGCCAAGAGAATTTCCGTGAGCGATGTAACGGTTGTTGTTCTCAATCGTCCACGTCATGCCCAATTGCTCAAGGAGCTGCGTGAGGCTGGTGCTCGCATTCGCTTGATCCAAGATGGAGACGTTGCTGCCGCTATAGAGGCGGCGCGTCCAGGTACAGGAATTGATCTCCTCATGGGAATCGGCGGAACACCTGAAGGCGTTATTACCGCAGCTGCTATGACTTGCCTTGGCGGAATTATTCAAGGGCAACTTCATCCTAAAGATGATCAGGAAAGAGAAGCAGCCATCGCTGCTGGGCACGATTTATCACGAGTTTTATCCACCAGAGATTTAGTGAATTCTGAAGATGTCTTTCTTTCTGCAACAGGAATTACAGATGGTGAATTGCTCAAAGGTATTCGCTTAACGCCTTACGGTGCGATTAGCCATTCAATTGTGATGCGCGGAGAATCAAAAACTGTACGAATTATTGAAACAGAACATAACACTCGCGGTTAGTTGCCGTGAGGTAGTTGTTAATTAACGCTTTCAGTCAGAATAGAAACGCGATCGTTGGAGACTGATAAAAAGCCGCCTTGCACGTTAAATTCAGTGATTTCGCCATCGGTGGCCTTAATTGAAACCTTGCCGTCAACTAGAACGCCAAAGAGCGGTGCGTGACCTGGGAGAATTCCCAAATCACCTTCAACGGTACGGGCGGAAACCATCTGTGCTTGCCCGGACCATACCCGCTGCACTGGCGATACTAGTTCGACGTTTAATGACATTGCTTAGCCTTCTTAACCCTTAGCCAATTCAGCTGCACGACGCTCGACATCATCGAGACCACCGCACATGAAGAATGCTTGTTCTGGAACATGGTCGTACTTACCATCGGCAAGCGCTTCGAAAGCTGCGATTGTGTCAACTAGCGGCACGAAGGATCCGTCGAGACCAGTAAAGACCTTCGCAACGAATGTGTTCTGTGACAAGAAGCGCTGAATACGACGTGCACGTCCAACGAGAATGCGATCCTCTTCAGAGAGTTCATCGATACCAAGAATTGCGATGATGTCTTGCAAGTCCTTGTAGCGCTGAAGAATCTGCTTGATGCGGTTAGCAACACGGAAGTGATGCTCGCCGATGTAGCGAGGATCCAAGATGCGAGATGTTGAATCGAGTGGATCCACAGCTGGGTAGATACCAAGTTCTGAAATCGGACGCGATAGAACAGTTGTTGCATCAAGGTGAGCAAATGTCGTGTGCGGAGCAGGGTCAGTGATGTCATCTGCAGGTACATAAATTGCCTGCATAGATGTAATTGAGTGACCACGTGTTGAAGTAATGCGCTCCTGCAATTGACCCATTTCATCAGCAAGTGTTGGCTGATATCCAACAGCAGATGGCATACGTCCAAGAAGAGTTGATACTTCAGATCCTGCCTGAGTAAAGCGGAAGATGTTATCGATGAAGAGCAAAACATCTTGCTTTTGTACATCGCGGAAATACTCAGCCATCGTAAGCGCTGAGAGCGCAACGCGAAGACGCGTTCCAGGTGGTTCGTCCATTTGGCCGAACACTAACGCGGTCTTATTGATAACGCCCGTCTCGGTCATTTCCAAGAAAAGGTCGTTACCTTCACGAGTACGCTCACCAACACCAGCGAATACAGATACACCACCGAAGTTTTCAGCTACGCGATAAATCATTTCCTGAATAAGAACAGTCTTACCAACACCAGCACCGCCGAATAGACCAATCTTTCCGCCCTTTACGTAAGGTGTTAGAAGGTCGATAACTTTGATACCTGTTTCAAACATCTCGGTCTTTGACTCAAGTTGATCGAATGCAGGTGCATTGCGGTGGATTGGCCAGCGCTCTTTGATATCTAGGGATGCTGTAGGAACATCGAGTGATTCACCAAGAGTGTTAAAGACGTGACCCTTTGTTACGTCACCAACTGGCACTGAAATTGCCGAGCCAGTGTCGCTCACGATGGCGCCACGCACCATGCCGTCAGTTGGTTGCATCGAAATAGCGCGCACGAGGTTATCGCCAATGTGCTGGGCTACTTCCATTGTCAGGGTACGAGTCGTACCGCTCATGGTCACTTCAACGTGTAACGCGTTGAAGATCGATGGCATTGCATCGGCTGGGAATTCAATATCCACCACCGGCCCGATTACTCGAGCAACGCGACCTTTACCTATTGTCTGTGTCGACATCATTCACTCCCTGCACTGGCTGAGGCGAGCGCGTCTGCGCCGCCGACGATTTCACTGATCTCTTGTGTAATTTCGGCCTGACGAGCCGCGTTCGCAAGTCGCGTGAGCGACTTGATTAAATCATCAGCATTGTCAGTTGCTGACTTCATAGCGCGGCGGCGTGCAGCATGCTCAGAAGCAGCTGATTGCAACATCGCGTTGAAGACTCGGGCTTCGATATAGCGAGGTAGAAGTGCATTGAGCACAGTCCCTGCCTCTGGTTCGAACTCATACATTGGCAATAAACCGGCTGGCACGGGTGCATCACTTTCAACAACTTCTAGTGGAAGCATGCGCTTGGCCATAGCATTTTGAGTCAACATAGATTTGAACTCAGTAAAGATGATGTGAATTTCATCTACGCCATGATCTTCGCTCTGTGCATCTGCGAGAAACGCCTTGATAAGAGCATCAGCAACTTCTTTTGCATTCTCATATGTTGGGCTATCAGAGAAACCAGTCCATGAACCAGCGATTACGCGGTTACGGAAGCGGTAATAATTGACTGCTTTACGACCAACAAGATACGAAGAAGTTTCTAATCCGCGCTCTTTAAGAAGGGAAGCTAGTTGCTCGCCTTCTTTGATTGCGTTGTTGGAGTAAGCACCAGCCATACCGCGATCTGCAGAAATGATCAGAACAGCAGCACGCTTTGGATTCTCCGAAGGCGTTGTCAATGGGTGATTAGTTGATGAATACGTGGCTACAGCAGATACCGCACGAGTCAACTCATTTGCGTATGGAGTTGACGCGGTAACTCGTTGCTGCGCCTTGACGATACGAGAAGCGGAAATTAATTCCATTGCTTTCGTAATCTTCTTGGTCGCTTTAACCGAGCGCATTCGTCGGCGATAGACGCGTAGTTGGGCACCCATTTTTTACTTCTTCACCGCCGGTGGGACATGCTTTGTAATTTGCTCATTGCTTTCGCTATCGAGAGCTTCGGCAGGAGCTTCATTGAGTGCCTTTGCAGCACTCGTTACAAAGCGTGTCTTGAAAGCAGTAACTGCTTCAACCATGGATGCAACAGTGTCATCTTTGAGCTCTTTAGTCTCAGAGATAACATCAAAGATTGCCTTGCGTTCGCGACCAATGAACTCAATGAGTTCGGTTTCGAAGCGACGGATATCTGCAACAGGAACGTCATCGAGTTGACCCGAAGTACCTGCCCAGATTGAAACGATCTGGCTCTCTAGAGAATATGGTGAGTATTGACCCTGCTTCAAGAGCTCAACCATGCGAGCACCGCGCTCGAGTTGTGCCTTTGATGCTGCATCAAGATCAGAGCCGAAAGCTGCGAATGCTTCAAGCTCACGGAACTGAGCCAAGTCAAGACGCAATCGTCCAGCAATCTTCTTCATAGCCTTTGTCTGAGCAGATCCACCAACGCGAGATACAGAAACACCAACGTTGATAGCTGGACGAACACCTGCGTTGAAAAGATCTGTTTCCAAGAAGCACTGACCATCAGTAATAGAAATTACGTTGGTAGGGATAAACGCAGAAACGTCATTTCCCTTGGTTTCGATGATTGGCAAACCAGTCATCGATCCGCCACCGAGTTCATCGGAAAGTTTGGCGCAACGCTCGAGAAGACGGGAGTGTAAGTAGAAGACGTCTCCAGGATATGCCTCGCGGCCTGGTGGACGGCGAAGCAATAGTGAGACTGAACGATAAGCCTCTGCTTGCTTAGAAAGATCATCAAAAACAATCAGTACGTGCTGGCCGTTGTACATCCAGTGCTGCCCGATGGATGAACCAGTGTACGGAGCAAGGTATTTGAAACCTGCTGGATCTGAAGCAGGAGATGCAACGATTGTTGTGTATTCCATTGCGCCGGCTTCTTCAAGAGATGCCTTAACGGATGCAATAGTTGAACCCTTTTGTCCAATAGCAACATAAATACATTTCACTTGCTTCTTTGGATCACCAGATTTCCAGTTTTCAAGTTGGTTAATAATCGTGTCAACCGCAACTGCAGTTTTTCCAGTCTGGCGGTCACCAATGATGAGCTGGCGTTGTCCGCGACCGATTGCAGTCATCGCATCGATTGCTTTAATTCCAGTTGCCAGTGGTTCCTTAACAGGTTGGCGTTGAACAACAGAAGGTGCCTGTAATTCAAGTGCACGACGTGCATCGGCCTTAATTTCACCCTTGCCATCAATTGGTCGACCCAATGGATCGACAACGCGACCAAGGAATGCATCTCCTACTGGTACAGAGAGAATTTCACCTGTGCGACGTACTGTTGTGCCTTCTTCAATTCCTGCGTAATCACCCAAGATAACAACGCCGATTTCGCGTACATCGAGGTTGAGAGCAAGACCGAGTGTGCCGTTCTCGAACTGCAACAACTCGTTAGCCATTGTTGATGGCAAGCCTTCAACGCGGGCAATACCGTCACCTGCTTGCGTGACCGTACCAACCTCGTCTCGCGCTGCAACACCTGGATCGTACGACTTTACGAAGTTCGCAAGGGCATCGCGAATTTCTTCTGGTCGGATCTGTAGCTCGGCCATCTTTATCTCCCTTAGTTATCTCTTAATTAATTCTTCTGGCCAACGAGTGAACGTCCAGCCCCTGCTAAACGATGGCTAATTGATCCATCGACTACTTCGTCAGCAAACTTGATTGATACTCCACCTATAACTGATGGATCGATTTCGATATTTACGCGAACCGGTTGTCCAACGTGCTTGGTCAGTGCCGCAACTAAACGATCGCGCTGGGCTTGAGTCATTTCAGCTACAACACGAACGTGAGCGATAACGCGATCACGGCGGGCAGCCAGAGCAAAGAAGTAATCTGCAAAGGCAGATTCAATGCTGCGACCACGCAAATTGTTCACTAAATGCGTGACTAATTTCGCTGTTGAGGGCGAACCGCTCTTGCCTATTAGATCTGCAACGAGTGCGCTCTTGGCCTCAATCGCTCCAGCAGTAATAAGGGCCTTGCGCAATTCGAAGGAATCTCCGATTGCAAGTGATGTAGTAAAGAATTCTTCTTCTACGCGATCAAGCTCATTGGCGATATTGGCTGCAGATGCCTCGGCTTCAATTGCAAGTTGCTCAAGGACTAGAACCAAGTCACCAGATGATGACCAGCGAAGTGATGAAATATTTGTTACAACTGCAAGAGCAGCCGCCCCGAGTGTCTTGGAGAAAAGATCCGAAACAAGAGTGGCCTTGGCCGATTCGGTACGAGAAGGATCAGTCAGAGCTCGGCGTACCGAGATGCTCCCCGCAAGTACATCACCAGCGAAGAAGAGTTCAGAACAGAGCGCAGAAGCAGCTTGGGTTGTTGAACCCTTAACCGCTGCATCCAATGTAGCGCGAGCAGCCTGCAAAGACTGCCGGCTGCTGCCACCAAAGTGCGCTCTCATCTGTTTCGTCTCCTAATTAATGCTTGTTACTTTGATTTTTCGAGATCGTCTAGAAAACGATCCACGACTCGTGATTGTCTGGCCTGGTCATCAAGTGCTTCTCCAACAATCTTGGAAGCTAGTTCCACAGCAATGGTTCCTACTTCATTACGAAGTGAAGTAATTGCTTGCTGGCGTTCAGCTTCGATCGAGGCGTGGGCTGATGCAGTAATGCGTGCAGCTTCTTCTTGTGCCTTGGCGCGAAGTTCTTCAATGATCGCAACACCCTGTGTACGCGCTTCTTCACGCATTGTCTGGGATTCTTCGCGAGCTTTGGAGAGTTGTTCGTTGTACTGAGCCAACGCACGCTGAGCTTCCAGTTGCGCTTTCTCGGCACGTTCAATGCCTCCTTGGATTGCTTCTGTCCGAGCAGTGAATGCTTTTTCAAACATCGGCACTACCTTCGAGCGCAAGACAAGGAAAAGAAGTGTGAACGCAACTGCGCCCACGATTAATTCTGCGGTATGCGGAATCAACGGGTTAGCGCTCTCCGCTGCCAAATTAATAACGTGCATCACTGCCCTCTTTCTAGAGTCTCTAAGAAGTTAGGTGAATTAGAGAACGAATGCGAGAACGAGACCGAAGAGAGCAAGAGCTTCAGCAAGTGCGAACCCAAGGAACGCGATTGGCTGAAGAACGCTACGTGCTTCTGGCTGACGTGCAACACCGCTGATGTAAGCAGCGAAGATCATTCCGGTAGCAATCGCAGGTCCGATTGCTGAGAGGCCATAACCGACCAGGTTGAGCGTGCCTTTCATAGTTCTTACCTTTCCAGTTGTTTAGTGCTCGTCGGCAAGGGCGCCGGCGATGTAGAGAGCTGTTAGCAGAGTAAAGATATACGCCTGCAAACATTGGACCATGAATTCAAAGAAAGTCAGTCCGATACCGAATGCAAAAGCAAACGGACTGATTAACTTCAAACCAATGACCCCCTTGAGTAGATGATCTCCACCCAAGATGAAAACTAGAAGGAGCAAGTGCCCCGCGAACATATTTGCAAAAAGACGAAGTGAAAGAGTTAGTGGGCGCACGATAAAGAACGTGGCAAGTTCAAGCGGCGTCAACAAAATGTATGCAGCTTTTGGAACGCCTGGCATAAACATGATGTCTTTCATGTACTTACGGATACCTTGCTTGCGGATTCCGATGTAGTGAAAAGTTATGAATGTAAAGATGGCAAGCACGTACGGAAAACTCACGTGTGACATGGCTGGGAATTGCAAAAGAGGCACAATTCCAAAAATATTGTTTGTCAAAATAAAAGTGAATAGTGTGAACAAATAAGGCACGAAACGCATGAAATCGTGACCGATGTTGTCGCGCGCTAAATCATTACGAACAAAGCCGTAAATGCTCTCTCCAGCAAACTGCAATTTTGATGGAACGATTGCGGCTTTACGTGATGCCAAAATGAAAAACACGGAAATCATAATTACTGAAAGAAAAACTAAAAGAATTGGCTTAGTTGTGTATTCATTTCCTGCAATAACCGGAGGGAGGTTGAAGTCGTTTGTACTAGGCGGGACGAATCCTTCGCCAGTTCGCAACAAGTGCACCAAGGGCACGCGCTCACTCCTAATCGGTCAAAATTCGAGAGAAATCCTTGCAAGGCCATAACTTGCGCTTGCGGGGCAACCTTATTGCCTTAGGTTCGTACCTGTGAAATCCGCTATGAGATAAATTGTTTACTCCCGGCCAAACCTCAACCAGACCAGATAGATGGATGCGCTTATGCCCAGGAGCAGGCCGCCCAGGAGGAAGTAATGGGTATTGAGCCAGTGATCCAGTCCCCAGCCGACGCCACCCCAAAAAAGGAGTCCGGAGAGTAGGTACCCAAATATCGACCAAGCAGCGCCTTCATCTTGCTTCATTGCTGCTCCTTATTATTGTTGGGGTTCTGGGGCAATGGTAGGTGGATGCGCAGTTTGAGGAAACTTCGGATCTCTCCCCCGAGCCAGGCAACTGTGAGCGCGATGGCGACAACCCCGAAACTGGCTCGGTCAATGCTCTCGCGAGAGGTGAAATTAGTCAGGAGCCAGAGAAAGAGGCCCAGCACTGCGATCTTGGCAAAATAAGAAAAAATGGCCAAAGCGAAGGTCGTCAAGGGGTCGAGTTTTCTGGAGATTGCCGAAACTCCCAAGTGAACCGCGAAATACATCACGACAACGAATTGAGCTAAAAGAGCGCCGAGCAAACCAGGCTTCCCACGCACAAGGGTAGAGATGATGATTCCCAGAATTCCGACGGCAAATGACGGGATCAGGGCACCGCGAATCATTTCGCGTTCGTTGCTGGCGGGAGTTGTCATAGATCGACCTTAAGGCGTCGGCCCGCAATCCAGTGACGTGAGATTGAGGTGCTTACTAACGCCAGCGCCAAGAATGTAAGTATGGCAACCCAAAGCGGCTCAAAGGCCATAACCGTGACTGGGATTGCAATTGTGGCCGTCCAGAAATACATAATGACCGCTGTGCGCTGATGAGAATTTCCTTCACCGAGCAAACGGTGGTGAAGATGTTCTTTATCTGGCGCAAAAGGTGAACGTCCCGAACCAACGCGCCTGGCCACAGCTAGAACAAGATCAGCTAATGGAATTGCCAACACCGCAAATGGAAGCAACAAAGGAAGCAATGTTGGTCCATTGTTTTCTGCAGAAATTGCGTTTGCGTCTACTTGCCCAGTCAGCGTGATTGATGCAGCTGCTAACAATAATCCCAGAAACATCGAACCCGAATCTCCCATGAAAATTCTGGCTGGGTGTGAATTATGTGGCAGGAAGCCAAGGCACAGTCCAATGATTATTGCTGTTACTAATGAAGGAGAACCTGCACGACTGAAACCATAAACCACAGCTAATAGATAAGCGAAAGCAAAGAAAGATGCACCTGATATTGCAACGATGCCCGCCGCCAATCCATCGAGCCCGTCAATGAAATTGACCGCATTGATGGTCACAAGCACCACTAGGACTGTAAGTGCTTGTCCGATGCTTGGCGGCAAAGTCGTAATGCCATTGATTGGCAACCATAGAATCTGTATTCCGTATAGAAGCAAAATGCCTGCAGCAAGTGCTTGACCCGCAAGTTTGGTAAGTGCATCTAACTGAAACCTGTCATCAGCCATTCCCAGAATAATTACGAATGTCGCCGCCAGGAAGATTCCTTGGAGTTCATGGCTAAAAGATTTTCCAACCAGTGACAGATGGCGAACGATCAACAAGGTAATCGCCATGGAAAGCCACATTGCAAAGCCACCCCAGCGGGGAGTTGGTAGCGAATGAACGTCACGACTTCTGATTTGCGCAACTGCGCCAAACTTTTCAGCAAGAATCTTGACGCCCGGCGTGATGAGATAACAGAGCACGGCACTAAGTAGGGTCGTGATCAGGTATTCGCGCATATCTTCTTTTCTTTGTTTATGCCGAATAAATAGGAAAACGTGAAGTTAGTTCTTTAACTTCGCCGCGTATTCCAGAAAGTTTGGAGGGATCGTCGGTTGCAATCGCACGGGAAATCATCGAGGCAATCACCTTCATCTCGCCAGCGCCCATTCCCTGCGTAGTTGTCGCTGCAGAACCAACACGAATTCCGCTTGTCACTGCAGGAGATTCTGGATCAAATGGAATTGCGTTCTTATTCAAAACAATTCCAGCATGCCCACAACGCTCATCTGCAACCTTGCCATTTACTCCAGTGCTGCGAATATCAATTAGCGCAAGGTGCGTTTGAGTTCCACCCGATACTGCACGCATGCCTTCATCTTCGAGAGATGCTGCAAGTACCTGAGCATTAGAGATTACATTCTTGGCATATGACTGGTATTCAGGAGTAGCGCACTCTTTGAGTGCAATTGCCTTGCCTGCAACTGCAGACATGATTGGTCCGCCTTGCATTCCTGGAAAGACTGCCTTATCAATTGCCGCTGCATGCTCGGCCTTAGTCAAAATCATTCCGCCTCGCGGCCCACGCAATACTTTATGTGTCGTAAATGAAACAACATCAGCATAAGGAACAGGTGATGGAATTGCTTTACCTGCAACGAGACCAATGAAGTGCGCAGCGTCTACCCACATGATGGCGCCTGCCTCATCACAAATTTCACGAACTTTCTTAAAATCAATCAAACTTGGGTATGCAGTAGCGCCGGTACAAATCATCTTTGGTTTATTGGCGACAGCTAACGTGCGCAACTCGTCATAATCAATGAGTTCATCCTCTTGACGCACACCGTAAGAAACGATGTTGAACCATTTTCCAGAAAAGTTAACTTTAGATCCATGAGTCAGGTGACCACCGTGCGGAAGTGACATTGCAAGAACGGTGTCGCCAGGCTTTGTAAAAGCGGCATATACAGCGAGATTTGCGCTTGCTCCTGAGTGCGGTTGAACATTTGCATGCTCGGCCCCAAAGAGTGATTTTGCTCGATCAATCGCTAATACTTCAACCTTGTCTACTTCTTCGCAGCCACCGTAATAACGCTTTCCTGCGTAGCCTTCTGCGTATTTGTTCGAAAGCGTTGACCCAAGTGCTGCGAGTACTGCGCGCGAGGTAAAGTTTTCGCTGGCGATTAATTGCAGAGTTGTTTGTTGGCGTTTGAGCTCTGAGAGCAAAACTGCAGCAACATCAGGATCTCGTTGGGTGAGGAGATCAAAATCTGGACCGTAAAAAGGAGTATCTGACATGGCACGTAGCCTATGCCGTATCGCTCACTTTGTAGTCTTTGGCCCCGTAATCTCAGGCACGACTTGAGCCAATTCTTCTAGTGATACCGCTCCTTCGCGAAGCATGGTGAGAGTCTTTCCGTTGGCTGAGATAACGGTCGACAATGCGGCGGGGGTTAGTTCACCTTGACCAAAAATGCGTTGTAGAACTCCGGTGTTTACATGGACATCTTCAGTGCGCAAAATAGGCGGCGCACCAGCTGATGCTGCACTTGCAACAGCAAGTGGCCCGCTCTTGCGCACTAAGTCCAGAACAAATCCTTGTGAGGGCACTCGCACACATATATATCCAAGTCTGCCATCATCCCCTAAATCCCATGAGAGCCCCTGCGATGCAAGAACGTTGAAAGAGATTTGCCCTGGCCAAAATTTCTCCATGAGCAAACGAGCACTTTCGGGAATATCACGAGCAATACCATCGAGCACATCAGTGCTTCCAACAAGTACTTGCGCTGCCACACCTAAATCGTCACCGCGAATTGCGTGGATTGTCCGAACCGCGTCTTGAATAAAGGCGTCCGCGAGAAATACATATCCATTTTCTAGCGGAGCAACAATTACATAGCCGGCTCGTACTAACTCAAGAGCTCTATCTACGTGGGCCTCTCGATCACCAGAAAGAATATCAATTAGCTCAAACATGAGATTTCCTTATCGCGCTAGTCCAGCGAGGTCGGTCATTGAGGTCATGGTGAAGTTTTACCTCCTCGAAATCATTTTGCAAGGCTTCTGCAACAGCCGGGCCCTGCTCTTCTCCGTGCTCAGTGATGAACAGGCCTTCGGACTTAAGTAATCGAGCTGCGGCCACATAGAAGCGTCGAGGAACATCCATTCCATCTGGTCCACCAAATAACGCGACATGTGGCTCATAATCTGCAACTTCTAGAGGTAGAACCTCACCACTTGGGACATACGGTGGATTAGCAATAATCAGGTCAGCCTTTACTCCCATAAGTGCAGTCGAAACATCCTCAGCAACGACACGGACATCTGCACCAATCGCTTCAATATTTTTACGCAACCAAAAAACAGCATCTGGGTCGATCTCCACTGCAATCACGTGAGCATGAGGAGATTGTGTGGCAATAGCTAGCGCCAGAGAACCTGCACCTGCACCCAAATCAATGACGCTGGCTGGCCTGTCGATGTTTTTTAGATGCGCAACAATGCGATCAATCATTAATTCTGTTTCTGGGCGAGGAATTAATACTCCTGGACCAACATGCAAAGTTAAGTCTCCAAAATAAGCCAACCCCGTTATGTACTGAACAGGTTCGTTAGCTAGTCGGCGTGAGATTAATTGTGAATAGTGCTCCAGGAGTTGAGTTGAATCATCCAATGCGGAAATCGCATTCTCCACACGAACCGGATGATGTAAATCCATTCGACTGATACCTAAAAGGTGAGCGAGTAAGTGCTCCGCATCAACTTCCTCAAAACCTGCGGCACGTAACTCTTTTTTGGCAGGAGTAAGGACATCGCGCACATTGATTGACATAGTGATTAGCTTGTTGACGCTAGCTTTGCGGCCTTATCGGCATCTAAAAGCGCCTGGATCATCGGATCTAGTTCTCCATTGAGAACGGCGTCTAGGTTATTTGCTTTGAAATTTACGCGGTGATCGCTGATCCGATTCTCCGGATAGTTATATGTACGAATTCGCTCACTTCGATCAACAGTGCGAACCTGGCTTTTTCTTTCAGCCGATGCGGCTTCCATTGCGGCCTCTTGTGCAGCCAGCAAAATACGGGCGCGCAAAATACGAAGTGCTGATTCCTTATTTTGTAACTGGCTTTTTTCATTCTGGCAAGAAACGACAATTCCAGTTGGGATATGAGTAATGCGAACAGCAGAGTCTGTTGTATTAACGCTCTGTCCGCCGGGGCCACTAGAGCGATAAACATCAATACGTAGATCCTGCATATTGATTTCTACTTCGACTTCTTCGGCTTCAGGTAAAACCATAACTCCCGCGGCGGAGGTGTGAATTCGACCTTGTGATTCCGTTTCTGGCACACGCTGAACGCGGTGCACGCCACCTTCGAATTTCAAACGTGCATATGGAGATTTGCCCGGCTCAGGAATTCCTTTGGATTTCATGGCAACAGAAATATCTTTATACCCACCTAGGTCACTCTCGGTTGCATCAATGATTTCTGTTTTCCAGCCCTGTTTTTCTCCGTAACGCAAATACATTCGAAGTAAATCACCAGCAAAGAGAGCAGATTCATCTCCTCCGGCACCCGCTTTAATTTCTAAGATTACGTCGCGATCATCATTAGGGTCGCGAGGCAATAGAAGTTCTTCGAGTTTTGTTGCTGCCTCATCACGTGCAAGCTCTAGTGAAGGAATTTCAGAGGCAAAGTCAGCATCGACCTCGGCCAACTCCTTTGCCGCAGCAAGATCATCTTCAGCGCTTCTCCACTGACGAAAGCCAGCAACTACAGGTCCAAGTTGGGCATATCGGCGACCAAGTTGGCGAGCCTTTCCTTGGTCGTTGTGAATATCAGGATCAGCCATCTGAACTTCGAGTTCGGCGTATTCACGAACAAGCTCATGGGCTAAGGCAAAGCGATCATTGTTACTCATCATTGCCTCCATTTCAGTCACGCCAATAAAAAACACAAGGGAAAGAAAAAGACCGCAGCCGTTACATAGGTAACGGTTGCGGTCTTTTTAGAAAGCTACTTAGCGCCTGATTTTCCGAAGCGCTCTTCGAACTTCGCAACGCGACCACCAGTGTCGAGGATGCGCTGCTTGCCAGTGTAGAAAGGGTGGCATACAGAACACACTTCAACATAAATGGAACCGCTAGCTACAGTTGAGCGAGTCATAAAAGTCTCGCCGCAACCGCAGGTGACTTTAGTGTCACCGTATTGCGGATGAATCTCTTTCTTCATGTTCTTACCTCTCTTAGGGACTGGGTCGCTTTTTCAAGTCGTGAACCAGTTCGTGATGGCCCAAGGGTAACGCCGAGGCGCTGTCATTGGAAATCGGTGAGCTTTTACGCTTATCTTTTGGGGCTTTAGCCTTCGTTTCCTGGGCCAGCGGTTGTCTTCTGGATCTGCATCAAGAATTCAACGTTGGACTTAGTGCCCTTCATCTTCTCGAGCAAAAGTTCTAGAGCAGCCTGTGGTTCAAGAGCATGAAGTACTCGGCGCAACTTCCAGACAATGTTGAGTTCTTCAGTGCCCATGAGAATTTCTTCTTTACGAGTACCTGAAGCAACAACGTTTACCGCTGGGAAGATGCGCTTATCAGCTAAGCGGCGATCCAAGATGAGTTCCATATTTCCGGTTCCCTTGAACTCTTCGAAAATTACTTCATCCATGCGTGAACCGGTGTCAACAAGTGCAGTGGCAAGAATCGTGAGCGATCCGCCATCTTCAATATTACGAGCAGCACCAAAGAACTTCTTTGGTGGATATAGCGCAGCGGAGTCAACGCCACCCGAAAGGATGCGACCACTGGCAGGAGCAGCAATGTTGTAAGCGCGTCCCAAACGAGTGATTGAGTCAAGCAAGACAACAACATCGTGGCCAAGTTCAACTAAACGCTTTGCGCGCTCAATTGCTAGTTCAGCAACTGTGGTGTGGTCATCTGCGGGACGGTCAAATGTTGAAGCAATAACTTCACCCTTAACTGAGCGCTGCATATCTGTTACTTCTTCAGGTCGCTCATCTACAAGCACAACCATCAAGTGACACTCAGGGTTATTGGTCGTAATTGCGTTTGCAATTGCTTGCAAAACCATTGTCTTTCCAGCTTTTGGTGGAGAAACAATCAGTCCGCGCTGACCTTTTCCGATTGGAGAAATTAGATCAATAACTCGTGTTGTCAAGATGTTTGGCTCTGTCTCAAGTCGCAAACGCTCTTGTGGGTAGAGGGGAACCAACTTGGAAAATTCAACGCGATTGCGTGCTTCCTCTGGATCCATTCCGTTAACAGTCTCAAGTGTGATGAGCGCATTAAACTTTTCGCGACGTTCACCTTCGCGTGCTTGACGCACAGTGCCAGTGACGACATCGCCCTTGCGAAGTCCATAACGGCGCACTTGTTGTAATGAAATGTAAACATCGTTTGGACCTGGCAAATATCCACCTGTGCGAATAAATGCATAGCTTTCAAGAATATCTACTAGTCCACCAACTGGTACCAAGACATCGTCTTCGCTCAGAACTGGTTCACGTTCTTCACGTCCAGGATTGCTTCCTTGGCGCTCACGTGTGCGTCCTCTGTCACGGCCACGATCGCGGCCTCGGCCACGATCTCCTTGATCAGAACCACGATCGCTCTTTGAATCTTGCGAATCGCTATCGGACTCTTCGATTACTGCTTCTGCTTCTTGCTTCTTCTTATTACGGTTGTTGTTGCGCTCTGCCCGTTTTGTTTCGCGTTCTAACTTCGCGGCTTCACGGTTGGCAGCTTGTAGATCACTAATAGCTTGTACGAGTGCGGCTTTCTTCATTTTGCCGGCGCCTTCGACTCCTAGTTGACCAGCAACAGCTTGCAGTTGTGGCAGGAGCATCGAAGCTAACTCAGGGCTACTTGATCGAACAGGTTCTTTTTCAGTCATTGAACTTCATTTCAGTTATGGGAATAGTCCCGTTATTTTTGATCTGATGGATATCTGAGGTGTTGCTTTCCACTGAGTGCTTCAGAATTACGATTCACATGTGGGGTTCAGATAAGAGAACCGTAGCAGGGGTCTTTCATATCTGCCAAACTCGCGCGGGATCACCTCGAGCCAACGATTTTATGAGGAGATTACGGTCGCTCCTGTGGCTGATACAGCCAACTCTTGCACCCGAAAATTCTCTCCTGCGGCTCTCTGTAATTCGGCAATCTCGCTTGGCTCCCCCGCGTGCAAAACCAAAACAGCTGGCCCAGCTCCAGAGATAAATGCGGCAACCCCTGCTGCTCTTAGTTTTGTAACCAAGGCAAAGGATTTTGGCTTAACTTCTTCACGATATTTTTGATGCAAGAAATCTTGGGTTGCCACAAAAAGTAAATCTGGGCGTTGGGATAGCGCATGAACTAACAGCGCTGTGTTGGCGGAGTTGGCCACCGCATCTGAGTGCGGAACTGTTTCTGGTAATAGTTTGCGCGCTTTTGAGGTTGCAACAGATTGAGTCGGGATAAATGCTAAGACTTTAATCCGTGAATCGACAGTGATGCCTACTGCGCGAGCAACTTTGGTTCCGTGATGGTTTTCTTGCCATGCGATTGTTGCCCCGCCAATAAGTGCGCATGCAACATTATCTGGATGGCCTTCCATCTTTGATGCGATATTGAGAAGTTCATCATCGATCATTCGTTCATTTCCAGACAGTACGAGGGCTCTGGCCAAAACTAGCCCGCCAACTATTGCACTTGCTGAAGAACCTAATCCTCGACCATGAGGAATTACATTTAATGCACGAACAGAAAGACCGCGAGGCTTACCGCCCATGAAATCGAACCCTTGATACATGGCCTTGATTAACAAATTCTTTTCATCGCGACGAAGTGTGTCGGCGCCTTCTCCTGCAACATCAAGATCGATTACTGGTTCATCCGTTACTTGCGCGATGTAGCGATCGTGCAGATTAAGCGCTAACCCAAAACAATCAAATCCTGGCCCAAGGTTCGCACTTGTTGCAGGAACTTGCACCTCTATAGGATGCGCACGAAAAGTAGGTTTAGCCATGGTCGTTTCTTAACTCAAACCCAGTGCTTGTGCAGCAACAGATGCAATAGGTGGAATAACAACTGGATCTGCAGCGCCCTCTAGCGCCCAATGCACATCCTTTAGCCCATGACCAGTAACGGTAATAACAATGCGCTTTCCGTGAGGCAAAGTTCCGCGCGCTTCGTGTTTGATTAATCCGGCAAGTCCCGCTGCACTTGATGGCTCTACGAATACGCCCTCAGTTGATGCAATAAGACGGTAAGCGCTAAGGATTTCTTCGTCAGTCACTGAATCTATGAGTCCACCTGATTCATCGCGAGCAGCAACAGCTTGTGCCCACGATGCAGGATTGCCGATACGGATTGCAGTAGCAATGGTTTCGGGATTGGTGACGATCTCACCACGAACAATTGGCGCAGAACCTTCTGCTTGAAATCCCCACATCTGCGGCAATCGCGATGAAATGCCATCTGCGCGATACTCGTTATAGCCCTTCCAGTACGCGGTGATATTTCCTGCATTGCCAACTGGGAGCGCATGAATATCTGGTGCATCTTCGAGGAAATCTATGACTTCAAATGCTGCGGTCTTTTGCCCTTCAATCCGGAAAGGGTTAACGGAGTTTACGAGTGCGACGGGATAGTTCTCTGATAGATCACGCGCCAAGTTAAGGCAGTCGTCGAAGTTTCCTTCAACCTGCAACAAAGTAGATCCGTGAATAATTGCTTGCGCCATCTTGCCCATTGCAATCTTTCCAGCTGGTACCAATACTGCAGGAACCATGCCAGCTTTTGCAGCGTAAGCCGCAGCAGAGGCACTTGTATTTCCTGTTGAAGCACAGATAACGGCTTTCGCCCCATCTTCTGCTGCTTTAGAAATTGCCATCGTCATTCCACGGTCTTTAAAGGAACCCGTTGGGTTTGCACCTTCGAATTTCAACCAGATGTCATTGTTGAGTAACTTCGAAAGATTAAGTGCATGAATAAGTGGCGTGCCACCTTCGCGAAGGGTAATTACAGGAGTCTTTGCGCTCACTGGTAGGCGATCGCGATATTCCTCGATCACTCCACGCCATTGATGGGCGCCACGTTGAACATAAGTATTAGTCATTATTGAGGTGACCCTTCAACTCGGATTACGCTCTCAACGGATTTGACCATATCCATATTGGATAAACGCTTTACTGTTGAAGCTAACGCCGCTTCAGTGGCGTTGTGCGTTACGACAATGAGTTCTGCATCAGCACCACGTCCGGTTTGGCGAACGGTCTGAATAGAAACATTTTCATCGGCAAATGCCTGGGCAATTGCTGCCAAAACACCTGATCTATCTGCAACATCAAGACGGATAAGGTATTTAGTTTTCGTCTGACCGATTGGCACAATTGCACGATCGGCATAATCACTTTCACGCGGTCCGATAGCGCCACCTGTACGATGTCGAGCAACTGCCACAACATCTCCAAGAATCGCACTGGCAGTTGGTGCCCCACCCGCGCCGCGTCCGTAAAACATTAATTCGCCAGCAGATTCAGCCTCAACAAAGACAGCATTAAAGGCATCACGAACAGCGGCCAATGGATGATTGCGCGGAAGCAATACCGGATGAACACGGACAGAGATTTGATCCGTAGGTGTCAGCTCAGCAATCGCCAACAGTTTGATTACGTGGTTCATGGATTTAGCAACGGCTACATCAGTAGCAGTAATTTTAGATATTCCTTCACGGTGAACATCGGCATCAGTTACTCGAGTATGGAAAGCGAGTCCTGCCAAGATTGCGGCTTTTGCAGCAGCATCAAAACCTTCAATATCTGCTGTGGGATCTGCTTCTGCATAACCAAGTGCTTGGGCTTCTGCGAGAACTTCGTCGAATGCCCGCCCTTCTTCATCCATTTTCGTCAGGATGTAGTTTGTAGTTCCGTTAACAATTCCCATAATGCGAGTGACATGGTCGCCTACTAAAGATTCACGAAGTGGTCGCAAAATTGGAATCGCGCCAGCTACCGCTGCTTCGTAATACAAATCCACGCCAGCCTTATCAGCGGCGCTGTAAAGATCGGCGCCATGTGTTGCAAGGAGTGCCTTGTTGGCAGTAACAACTGATTTGCCGTGCGCTATTGCTTCAAGGATTAGTGTGCGGGCCGGTTCGATGCCGCCCATAACTTCGATGACGATGTCAATATCGGGATCGCGCACAACCGACGCTGCATCGAGGGTAAAGAGCGCCGGATCAATTCCTTCACGTGCAATGGAGATGTCGCGCACTGCAATCTTGCTCAGCACTAATCGTGCACCCGAGCGCGTGGAAAGTTCGCGTTGATCCTCCGATAACAATCGCGCAACTTTGCCGCCTACAACGCCGGCGCCGAGCATTCCGATTTTAAGGACAGGAAGTGCGGAATTCATGTGCTCACTCTTTCACACATCTAGGCCAAGAAGATCGGCCTCAGTTTCGCGCCGCAAAATTACGCGGGCTTTTCCATTAAGAAGGGCCACAACAGGCGGGCGAGGCACGTGGTTGTAATTGCTTGCCATGCTTCGGCCATACGCCCCAGTAACAGGGACGGCTAATAGATCACCGGGGACAATATCGGCAGGTAGTTCAATATCTTTGATAACTATGTCGCCTGTTTCGCAATGTTTTCCGACAACTCGGGATGAAATGAATGGCGCAGTGGATGTGCGATTTGCAAGCACGGTGATGTATTCAGCCCCATATAGGGCTGGGCGAATGTTGTCGCTCATTCCACCATCAATAGATATGTAATTTCGAGTTTCGCCAGTTTCAAGCAGGACCATCTTTGTTGTTCCCACTTCATACATTGTGAACATTGATGGACCGACAATTGCCCGACCTGGCTCAATGGAGATGCGAGGGATATCTACTCCGTATGCGGCACATGAAGTTTTGACTGCATTAGCTAAAAATGGCAAAACGGTTGAGGAAAGTAATGGTTCATCCTCTGGAAGATATGAAATTCCGTATCCACCACCAAGGTCGAGTTCAGGCAACTGCACGCCAAATTCATCGCGGTATTTGCCCATTAATTCAATGAGTCGGTCAGCTGAAACCGCAAAAGCGTCCATCGATAAAATTTGCGAACCAATATGGCCATGGAAGCCACGCAGTTCTATTTCAGGATGTGATTGTGCTGACAAAACAGCAGACCACGCAGCTCCGCTAGCAATTGAGAATCCAAACTTCACATCTTCGTGAGCTGTTGCAATTGATTCGTGAGTATGTGCTTCGATGCCAGGAGTTAACCGAAGAAGAATTGGTTGAACTTTGCCTTGACTGCGCGCAGCCTGTGCTACCCGGTCAATTTCAATGAGCGAGTCCACGACAATTGTGCCAACACCAATTTCTACTGCCTTGTCTATTTCGGCAACAGACTTATTGTTTCCATGCACTTGAATTTTCGATGCTGGGAAATTGGCAGCCAAAGCAACAGCCAGCTCTCCCCCAGTGCACACATCTAAACCAATTCCACAATCAGCAATCCATTTAACAACTTCTACGCAAATAAAGGCTTTACCGGCGTAGTAGACGTGACCTGCATTTTCGCCAAATGATTCGTTAAGGGCAGCGCTCCATGCACTCGCGCGTTCGCGAAAGTCTGCTTCATCAATAAAGAATGTTGGAGTTCCAAAATCGCGTGCCAACTTATGAGCTGGCATTCCAGAAAGGTGGAGTTCGTTTTCGCGGAAAGTAATTTGTGAAGACCATACATTTGCCATGGTGTTACATCCTCTCCGGTGCGCTTACGCCTAGAAGTTGTAAGCCATTGCTCAGTACCTGCAATGTTGCAGCACAGAGATTTGCACGAGCAGAGTGAATAGCCTCCATTGGTTCATCTCCCAGTGGAAGCACGCGGCAATCTGCGTAGAAGCCGTGATACACACCAGCCAAAACTTCTAGGTAGCGAGCAACTCGGTGTGGTTCTCTAAGTTCAGCGGCCCCTGCAACAACGCGAGGAAATTCTGCAAGCGCGCCCAGGAGTTCGTTCTCACGATCATGAACGAGCAGGGCTGGATCAAAGTCGGACAGAGCATGTGGGACCTTCAGGTCACTGGCATTGCGAAGCACGCCTGCAATGCGTGCATGCGCGTACTGCACGTAATAGACGGGGTTTTCGTTGGTGCGCTTCTTGAGCACATCTACATCCAGCACCATGGGAGTTTCCACGGGGTAGCGAATAAGCGTGTATCTAGCAGCATCTACGCCAACTTTTTCAACGAGATCTTCCAAAGTAATGATTGTTCCAGCGCGCTTGGAAAGTTTTACTTCCTCGCCGCCTTCCATAATCTTTACGAGTTGGCCAATCAAGACATCAATGTTGTATTCAGGATCATCACCAGCACATGCTGCGATTGCCTTTAAGCGATTGACGTAGCCATGATGATCAGCGCCCAACATGTAAATGCAGATATCAAAACCGCGTTCGCGCTTATTTATGTAATAAGCAGTGTCGGATGAGAAATAGGTGAGCTCTCCGCCACTCTTAACAAGCACGCGATCTTTATCATCAGCAAAGTCTGTTGTGCGAAGCCACGTCGCGCCTTCTTCTTCATAGACGTGACCTTGCGAGCGCAATTTATCTAATCCGTGCTCGACTGCTCCGCTACTGTGCAACGAGCGTTCGGAAAACCAAACGTCAAAGTGAGTATGGAAAGTTTCAAGAACTCTCTGCTGATCTGCCAGTTGTGCTTTGTAAGCACGTTCACGAAATTCAATAAGTTGTTCATCCCCGACCATGGTCATGATGGCTGGGTCAGCATCAACTACGGCTTGGGCAAGATCAGAAATATATGCACCTTGATACCCGTTTTCAGGAATGGGTTGCCCTGTCGCAGCAGCGCGTACCGATGCACCAAAAAGGTCCATCTGATTTCCGCGATCGTTAATGTAAAACTCTCTCGTTACTTTTGCACCGGCTGCAGTTAATACACGACCAAGTGCATCGCCCACTGCTGCCCAACGTGTATGACCTAAGTGCAATGGTCCAGTTGGATTGGCGCTAATAAATTCCAAGTTAATCGAAACTCCCGCAAGGGTTGTTCCTTCACCAAACTTTTCGCCATGCTCACGAATCTGACGCACGACTTCACCCTGGCTCGCGCGCTCCAAGGTGATGTTAATAAATCCGGGACCGGCAATATCCACCGATAGAACTTCGGGCAGCGCTTCAAGATCTCGCTTGAGTAATTCGGCAATCTCACGTGGAGGACGTCCCGAACCCTTGGCTACTTGCAACGCAATAGATGAGGCATAGTCGCCGTGATCGCGATTCTTTGGTCGCTCTAATGGAATGGAAGCTGGGATTTCACAGGTCAGTTCGCCCTTTTCGACCAAAGCGCGCAGGGCAGCAGTGATCTTGCCTGCTAGGAGTTCGCTATGGGAGGACACCGGGCAAGGTTACCGTTTAGCGCTCAAACCATGCGCATTCGTTGATTTGTACCTCTTACCTCTACCCTTACCCCTGTTGCACGGATCAATAGCTCCCTTTGGAATTATTCGATCAAAAGCTCCAGCGGGAGTGGTGAAATGGCAGACACGCAGGTCTTAGGAACCTGTGTCTTCGGACGTGCGGGTTCAAGTCCCGCC